>CAIJTR010000015.1 GCA_903823665.1 uncultured Rhodospirillales bacterium | reverse complement strand
TACGAGTTGGACATCGGCGTACGGATCATCGCGGCGAATACGCTCGAACAGCGCCAGCACGGCCTCTGGGTTCTTGCGGCTGGCGTAGCTCGACAGATCGAAGAAGTTGAGCAGCACAAAGGCACTCTCACGAATGCCGAAGTGACGGCGCGGCAGCGTCGGGCCGGGCAAAGGTTGCACTGATTGGCCAATCAGACGGCTCTCAATCCCGGCAGCGCGCAGACTGCTCTGAACAAACGTGGACATCGCCCAGACCTCGTCGAAGCGCTTGAGGTCGTCGGCCCACACGGCAGGATATTCCGGCAGTTCCCAGGCAGGGATGATGATGTTACGGCCGTCCTCGAACACGCCACCGCGTGCGGCAAAGGCCGCGAGCACCGGCCCCACTTCATCGCCGTTGATGTGAAAAATCCTGATACCGCCGGGGAGATCGCGAATCTCACGGTCGCCGATGATGGCATCGTGCGCGGTGTCGGTGCGTTGGGCATAGCGGTAAATGTCGAACACGCGGTGATGCATGTGCAGCGCGGAGAGGGCGGCAATGTGGCTGCGCAACTGCTCGCCCATGCCGATGGGTGCCCAGGGATGGCCAATCAGCGTGATAGGTGTGGTGTCGATGTTCATTGGACGCGCTTCGCTGCGATGCTCATGCCACACGCTTTGCTTCAACGGCCGAGCGCAACGCTTCGAGCCAGCGATGGCCATAGCCGGTGTCCGGCTCAAGATGCGCGCCCTCGGCCCATTCGTTCCATGCGTTCACGAACAGCAGCCGGTGATCGCCGTCATGGAATGCCCGGATTTCCTCGATTTTTTCCTCAACGTAGACACGGAATGCCTCGGGGGAGGCGCGGTCGAAACTGCTGCCATATTCCGGCTGTCGCGCTGTGTTGTCCCAGCTTGGGAACACCGCCGGGTAGCGCGCGTAATCCACGCCGTCGCGCGCGGTGAAGCCGAGCACGGTTTGCGGATAATCGTAGCGATAGCCCGCCCATTTTTCCTTGATCACGTCGGGGCTGTCCTCACACGGCACTGCTCTGCCATGCGGTGGGAATTCAACAGCGGCATCGAACCCAATGTCGGCTGGGCGGATTTTGGCGTCCACCGCCTCCATGCTTTCCACATAGACCAGATGCACGCCCTCAAACCCAGCTTTTGCGAAGGCTTCGCGGCACATAACGGTGAAGCCTTTCGGGTCCGGAATCTTCAGCGGGCGATAGATCAGAAACATTGGCTTGCCGTCCACGGTGATAGCGCGTGGGTCTGAGGCGGCATCAACGAAGTCTGCAATCACCGAGCCCAGCGTGGCGGTGTCGTAGAGCTGTTCAGCCAGCATTTCGCGCGTGCCGCCGTCCCAATGCTTGGTCCAGTTCTCATTGGCCCAGCACAGGCAGAAGCGCATGGCGATATCGGGGTTTTCCAGCAGCACCTGCAACGGGCGATGCAGCAAGCGGCGTTGGCCAAAATTGTAGTGGTAGAACACCATGCCCTCGACGCCGTAGCGGGCGGCAAGGGCGGCCTGTGCCATCAGCGTGTCTTTCTGCCGCAGGTCATAAAAGCCCAGATCGGTGGGCAAATGTGGCTGATAATGCCCCACATAGCTCGGCTGGGCCTTGGTTACGTTGCGCCATTCGGTGAAGCCCACGCCCCACCACAGATCGTTCTCCGGCGTGGGGTGAAATTGCGGCAGATAGAACGCAAGCACCCGCACCTCATCGAGTTTGCGGATCATGTCGCCCCAGCGCGCCATCAGCGTCTGCTGATTCTTCGCGATGCCACGCAGCTTGCGCCCAATACCGGCAGCGTTCGACGATACGCTGAGGTGATGCACCACGCGAGCCGAGTGGACATAGCCGATGCGGTGGCCCTGCGAGCGCAGGCGCAGGCAAAGATCGACATCCTCGCAATAGGCCGGTCGATAGATTTCGTCGAACAGCGCGCCGTCAATCAGCTTGCGGCGCAGCAGCAGCGCGGCCCCGGAGCAATACGCGACATCGCGATCCCGGTTGTAAGCGGGCTGATCGGGGTCATCGAACAGGCCGACCATCCCGGTCTCACCGTTCGGCTTCACGAAGCAACCGGCTTCCTGCAGCCGCCCATTCGGGTAGAGCAGCATGGGGCCCACGGCACCGAGTGTTGCGTCCGCATCCAATGCGGCCACCATCGCCTCGATGGCACCGGGCAGAACCTCGGTGTCGTTGTTCAGCAGCAGCACATATTCGCCCCGGCACTGCGCGAACGCGGCGTTGCACGAGCGCAGAAAGCCGAGGTTCTCGGCGTGGCGTATGACTTTGAGGTTCGAAACCCTCGCCAGATCGGCGATGTCGGGGTCAGTCGAGCAGTCATCCGCCACGATCACCTCACACAGATCGCCCAAATTGGCGGCGTCAAGTGAGGCGAGACAGGAGATTGTGACGTCGAGTTCGTTATAGACCGGGATCAGCACCGAAACATGCGGCGTTGGCGTGTCGGAGAAGCGCATTTCCGATAGGTCTGGCAGCAGCACAAGTTCGGGTGGCGTCGCCCGCACGCCATCCTTGCGGATTTGCCGGGCCGCAGCGACGCGGGCACGCATGTCGGTGTCGGCGGCGACCAGGGTTGCGGCATCGGCGGGCAGGGGGCGACCCACCGGCAATGCGTGCCCAGCCACGGCGCGGCCTTGCGGCACCGGCTTTTCCGCTGTCGCCTGGCGTCCCTCGGCGCGGCCAAAGAGAATGTAATGCAGCAACGGCGGGATGCCGCTATCGGCGATATCGGTATAACGGCGGCAATACAGATCAGCATTGAAATCCAAGCCGGGATTGCGGATCTCAGCGTCGCCGAGAATGATGAAATGCAGCGTGGCACCCAGTTTATCCGACGGCACGTCGTCATAGGCGTTCGCGTAATAATCCGGATCAAGCCACGCGTTCGGCTTGTGCCCGCTGGAAGCACCTTTTTGCAGGAAGTGCCGCAGCATCCCACCTTGCGGTGCGGGCTCGCCGCCCACGGCTGCGAATTGCGCGCCGTAATAATCGAGGTCGAAATACGGGCTGGGGCTGGTCAGGTCGTATTCGAGCACGTCCATCAGCGCATCAACATCCGGCGTATCACCCAGAACCAGCGGGTCGGTCGAATGAATGTATCGCAGATCGATCAGTGGATGCGGGGAGCGCAGTTCGCTGATGCCCGTTTCGATGAAGTGCAAGAGCGGATCATCACCGTTTGCAAGTACATCCGCATTCAGGGCGCTGTAGTATGCAGCGTCAAAGAACGCCGATACCAGCGGCCTGTTGCCCACCGGCAGCCGGAGATATCCCAGGATTGCGTTCATGTCGGCGCGAGAGGCACCAAACGCTGCGCGAAACCGGTCCTCGTCAACGAAGCGTGAGCAGAGCAGCCGGTGGGCGCGCTGCAGTTCGCCGATCAAGCAGCACCCGGCGCGCGGCCGGTTTGATCGTCCGCCAAGGCCGCGGCCCAACGGTCGATTTCCGCCCGCATGGCCTCGCTTGGAATGCGGCCCTCGGCGGCACCGGATTGGGCATAATGCTCAGTGGCGGAACTGATCTCACCGCGGCTGATGGCGACCCCAATATCCGGGTAGGATTTGGCGTAGAAAACCTCGTCCACAAGCGGGAGGGCGCAGGCGCGGCCTTCAAAGTAGCCGTTTTCGATGTAATGCACGTGCAGATCAGGGATCTGGCCGGCGCGGAATGCCGCTGCGATATCCGGGTTCGCCTTCAGGTAGAATTCCTGATCGAACGGTGCCTGTGCCGCCAGCGATTGCAGCAAGGCACGAAGCAGACGGGTGTCGACCGCAATTTTGGAGCGGCTCGACAGTCGTTCGCGCGTGATGCGCAACGATTTCAGCAGTTGGTCGATATGGGGCAGGAACGTTTGCCGGGACCGTGTGGCGTCATCGGGCATAAAAAGAGCTCCACGGTAAAACTCAGTGCTAAGCTACGCCTTTCTCTTATGCCGATGGGAGGGCGTCGAGCAAGCGGCACTCGGCGTCGGTCATGCCGTTGATGTCGCGGCCCCAACTGACATTGCTGCGAATGACCCGCGCAGGCACGCCGCCCACGGCCACTTTGCGGGCAATGGTGGATTTGACCAGCGCCTGCGCACCCACGATTGAGCCCGCCCCAATCCGCGGGCAACCGAGCAACATGGCGTTCTGCCCAATCCAGACATGCGGTTCGATGAACACGTCCACCGGTGGGCGATTGATGCGGGTGCCGGTGGCCAGATCGTGGACGGAATGCATGTCGTGATTGCGGATCCAGATGCCGGCAGACAGCAATGCGTCATCGCCAATCGCAACCGCCTTGCCCTCTCCCTCCAATTCGATACTGCAGCCAACCGCCGTCGCCCCGCGGCCCCAGAAGAGTAGCTGCTCCGGCGAGCGCAGCAGCACATCGTGCATTGCCACATAGGCATCGCCGAGGCCCGCAAAGATCACTGCCGAACCGTGGCCGGCGAGGCGGATATTGCCGTATAGCGTCCCCGCCGCGTCACGATTGTCGAATATGATCACGCAGCCATGGGCGGCGGCGTGGACGCGCAGCTTGCCAATTGGCCGGTCGGGATCGGTGACAATGACGGTCAGATCGGGGCTGCCGCTGGCCTCAATGCCGAGTGCGATGGTGATCGGGTCGTCGCCGTCCAGCAGCGTCAGCGGCATATTGACAAGCTCGTCACTGGTAAGCTGACTGATATGGCCGTCGATAATGTGCTCAAGATGTTCGGCCGTAACATTGCCGAGGCATGGAATCATTGTCTGATCTCCTTTGCCATCGTATAGGAGAGGACGGAGGCGTCGCGCCAGAGGCCGTCACCAAATTGCAATTTAAAATGACATCGGCAGCCATTTCCCATGGTTGCGTTGCAGTGCGGCGCGAGTGCTGGCAGGTTGCGGCCGAATGTTGATTTCAAAGAGGGTTTGATGCGGATTATCGTGACCGGCGGCTGCGGTTTCATCGGGTCGGCGGTGATCCGCCATATGATCCGAAATAGCAGCCATGAGGTCGTCAACATCGACAAGATGACCTACGCCGCCTCTGAGGATGCCTTGGAGGAGGCGGCGCATCACAATCGCCATGTGCTGATCCGTGCCGATATCGCCGATCCCGAAGCCATGCGCGCCGCCTTTGCCACCCACCAGCCGGATGCGGTGATGCATCTTGCGGCTGAGACACATGTCGATCGCTCCATCGACGGGCCAGGTCCGTTCATTCAGAGCAATGTCGTCGGCACCTACACGCTGCTCGATGCGGCGCGGGAGTATTGGGCGGCACTGCCTGCGGACCGCAAGGCCGCGTTCCGGTTCCATCACGTCTCGACCGACGAGGTGTTTGGAGCGCTTGGCCCGAACGACCCGCCGTTCACCGAGAATACGCCGTATGACCCACGCAGCCCGTATTCGGCGAGCAAGGCGGCGTCAGACCATCTGGTGCGCGCATGGCATCACACCTACGGCCTGCCCACCATCGTCAGCAACACGGCCAACAATTACGGCCTGTGGCAGTTCCCGGAGAAGCTGATCCCGTTGGTGACGCTGAACGCGCTGGAGGGCAAGACTCTGCCCGTCTATGGCGATGGCTCGCAGATGCGCGATTGGCTGTTTGTGGATGATCACGCGGTCGCACTCACCAAGGTGATCGAGAGCGGCCAGATCGGGGCCACGTATGCCATCTCCGCCCGCCAGCCGCGCACCAATTTGCAAGTGGTGAACGCCATCTGCGCCGCCCTTGATGCCCGCGTGCCGGACCCGGCAGGCCCGCGCTCCCGCCTGATCCGCTTCGTGACCGATCGCCCTGGTCATGATTTCCGCTACGAGATCGACCCCTCGGCCACCGAGGCGGCATTGTCCTGGAAGGCCCCGCATGATTTCGAGGCGGGCCTGGGCAAGACGATTGACTGGTATCTGGCCAACCGCCCGTGGTGGGAAGGCATTCGCGCCGCCAAGTATTCTGGCCAGCGCTTGGGGGGAGCCGCGGCGGACACGAAGGGTGCCGCGGCATGAAAGGCATCATCCTCGCCGGAGGTTCCGGCACCCGCCTCCACCCAATGACACAGGCGACCAGCAAGCAGCTGTTGCCGGTCTATGACAAGCCGATGATCTATTACCCGCTATCCGTGCTGATGCTCGCCGGCATCCGCGACATCATGGTCATTTCCACCCCAGCAGACCTTCCGCAGTTCAGCCGCCTGATGGGCGACGGCGCGCGGCTGGGCGTGAACTTCACCTATGCCGTGCAGCCAAAGCCCGAGGGCTTGGCGCAGGCCTTCCACATTGCCCGCGATTGGCTGGCCGGTGAGGCCTGTGCGCTGGCACTCGGCGACAATATGATCTTCGGTGATCACCTGTCCCTCCAGTTGCAGGAAGCGGCCAAGCGCGACGACGGCGCGTCGGTGTTCGCCTATCAGGTGGCCGATCCGGAACGCTACGGCGTCGTGACGATGGACCCGCACGGGCGCGCTTTGGATATCGTCGAAAAGCCAGCCAACCCGGCCTCAAACTGGGCGGTGATCGGGCTGTATTTCTACGACAAGGACGTCACCGAAATGGCCGCCGCCGTGAAGCCCTCGGCGCGTGGGGAGCTTGAGATCACCGATCTCAACCGGATGTACATGGAAGCTGGAAAGCTGCATGTTCAAAAGCTTGGCCGTGGTTGTGCGTGGCTCGATGCTGGAACCCCAGACAGTCTGATGCAGGCCGGAACCTTCGTGCAGACCATCCAGCAGCGCCAGGGTATGCTCGTCGGCTGCCCAGAGGAGGTGGCGTTTCGCATGGGGTGGATCGACGCTGCCACGCTGCGCGATCACGCCCGCGCGCTGGGCAAGACCGATCTGGGCCGTGTAATGATGGCGATCGCTGAGGGGCACCGCTGATGAATGTGCAACGCTTTCACATCGACGGTGTGATGCTCATCACCCCGCCGCGCTTTGCTGACAGCCGTGGGTTCTTCTCCGAAACCTACAGCGTGGGCAAGTTCACCGAGATCGGCCTCGGGGCCCATTTCATCCAGGACAATCAAAGCCGCTCGCACAAGGGCGTGGTGCGCGGTTTGCACTGCCAAATCGGGCCGAACGCGCAGGGCAAACTCGTGCGTGTGCTGAAAGGCTCAATCTGGGATGTCGCCATCGACATCCGCACCGACTCACCGACCTACGGCCAGCACGTGGGGGCCACGCTGAGTGCCGAGAACGGCGCGCAGCTTTGGATTCCAAAGGGTTTCCTCCATGGTTTTTGTGCTTTGGAAGCCGATACCGATGTGATGTACAAGGTCGATGGTGCCTATGATCGCGCGGCTGAGCGCGGCATCATGTGGAACGACCCGAAGCTGGCGCTGCCCTGGCCGCTTGAGCGCGGCTCGGCCATTGTGTCCGACAAGGACCAGGAATTGCCGGGGCTGGAAGCGGCCGCCGGTTGGTTCGCGGCTTGACGATGGGCCCCATTCTGATCACTGGCGGCACCGGTCAGGTGGCCCGCGCGCTCGAAGCGCACGCAGACGGGCTGGCAGTGCTGCGGGTTGGGCGGCCTGATTTCGACTTTGACAATCTGGCGGCATTGCCCGCGATACTGGAGGCAGCCTCTCCTCGCATGATTCTCAACGCCGCGGCCTATACCGCTGTTGATAAAGCAGAATCAGAAAATGAAGCGGCGGATCGCGCCAATCATGTCGGCCCGAAGTTGCTTGCAGAGTATTGCGCCCGCAAGCACATCCCGCTGATCCATATTTCGACCGATTACGTGTTCGATGGCTCCAAGACCGAGCCCTATGTCGAGACTGACCCGACCGGCCCGACCGGCGTGTATGGTACGACGAAGCTGGCCGGGGAGCACGCGGTGCTGGCCGCCAATCCGCAGACCATCGTGCTGCGAACCGCCTGGGTCTACGCCGCTGAGGGCAAGAATTTCGTGCTGACCATGCTCAACGCCGCAAAAAAGATGCCGAAGCTGCGCGTGGTGGGCGATCAGGTCGGCAACCCGACGCTGGCCGACGACCTCGCCCGCGCGATGCTGGCGATTGTCGCCAAGATCGACGCCGGTGGCTGGCGGGACGAGTATCGCGGCGTGTTCCATGCCAGCGGCACCGGTTCGACAAGCTGGCACGGTCTGGCGAGCGAGATTTTCCGGATTTCCGCAGCGCAAGGGAACGCGGTGCCGGACGTGGACGCGATCGCCACCGCCGACTGGCCGACACCCGCAAAACGCCCGGCGAACTCGCGGCTTGATGGCTCGAAGCTGAACCACGTGTTTGGCCTTGCTCTGCCGCAGTGGCAGGAAAGCTTGGCGCACACGCTTGAGCAGATTTTCGCCAAGCCGGTTTAACCGCGAGGCTTTACGACCACCCGCACTTCGATAGCGCCGCCCGCATCGCCTGAGGCGGTGGGGCAGTGGCGGAAATCGGCGGTTCGACTGGAACCTGCAGACTGCGCGCCAGCAAATGCAGGCCCTCGCCCGGCCGGCCATAAAGCGGGTCGCCCAAGATCGGCCATCCTTCATGCGCGGCATGAACACGGATCTGATGGGTGCGGCCGGTGTGCGGGGTGAGTTCCAGCCACGCCAGCCCATCACCCCGCCCAAGCACGCGCCAACTCGTGTGCGCGGGCTGGCCACTGGCGTCCGTCTCCATCCGCCATCCCTGCGCGGTGCTGCGCTTCACGATGGGCGCGCGGATTTCTCCGGCATCGGCCTCAGGCCCACCGACCACAACCGCCCAGTAGGTCTTCACCACCCGTCCCTCGGCAAACGCTGCCTGTGCTGCCAGAAGTGGGGCTTTGCGCAGTGCCACCAGCAGGCAGCCGGAAGTGTCCGCGTCCAGCCGGTGCGCCAGCCATGGTCCATCTTTCCGGCGCGAAAGCTCTGGGAAAAAATCCTCCACGCTCGGCCCATCCGCCGGCCCGGGATGCACGGCGAGGCCCGCGGGCTTGTTGAGCACAACGAAATGTGGTGTGGCGAGGAGGATCGGCAGGGTCATCATGCGTGAAGTGTTGACAGCTTGGCGCATCCGGCGGAAGCCACGCGCATGAAAACCGACACAATCTGTGGCCTGAAGCCGATCGACGCGCTGTTTCGCCGCAGGCCCGAGCAGGTGGAGCGCTTGTTCTACCTGCCCGAGATGAAAGCCGTCGCCGGCCCGCATTGCGCTGTGCTCGCCGCCGCCCGCAAGCCGTACCGGATGGTGGAGGCGGAGGAACTGGAGAAAGTGACGGGAACCCCGCATCATGGCGGGATCGCCGCCGTCGCCCGCGCCCGCGCCGTGCCGGTCTTCCCGTTGCTCGACCCGCCGAAGCACAAGCTGCTGTTGATCCTCGACGGCATCGGCAACCCGCACAATCTGGGCGCCATCGCCCGCTCCGCCGCGTTTTTCGGCGTGGGGGCCATCCTGATCGGGGAAGGCCCCGGCCACGCCATGCCGTCAGACGCCGCGTATCGGACGGCGGAAGGTGGGCTTGAGATGCTCGACCTCTACAAATCCCGCAATCTTCCCAACGTGTTGCAATCGCTCGATGCGCATTACCGCACGGTGGCCAGCTCGCTCAGCCGCGATGCCATGCCGCTGTCAGACCTGCCGCGAGACCGCTCCATCGCCCTCGTGCTCGGCAGCGAGGAGAACGGCATCTCGCCGGACGTGCTCGCCGCTTGCCGCCGTCACATTCGCATTGCAGGGTCAGGACGGCTGCAAAGCCTCAACGTGGCGCAGGCGGCAGCGGTGATGCTGGCAGGACTTGCAGGGAGTTTGTGATGCGAATTCATATCCAAAATGCGCCGAATGACCCGGATTTCGCGGTCACCGAGGCGATGTTTCCGCCCGGTCACACGCTCAGCTTCGCCGATGACGAGGCAGGATTCATAGCTGGCGTGGCGGAGGCGGAGGCGCTCATCACCACCTCCAACGCGCTGCGCCTGTATTGTCGTCTGCTCGGCCCGAAGCTGAAGCTGATCTTCTGCACCTCCGCCGGGCTGGAGAAACTGGCCCCGTATGATTGGCTGCCGAACGGCGTGATGCTGCTCAACAACAGCGGCGTGCACGGCCCGCGCGTGGCGGAATACGCCGCCATGGCGCTGCTGATGCTGGCGGGCAAAATGCCGCAGATGATCGCAGCCCAGCACGCCCAACGCTGGGAGAAGCATTACGCCTCCGTCCTCGCCGGCCGGCACCTCGCTGTGATCGGCACCGGCGATCTGGGGGCTGCGAGTGCGAAGGCCGCGCGCCTGTTCGCCATGCGCACCACCGGCATCCGCAAAAGCGCTGAACCTCATCCGGATTTCGACGCAACGGTGACGGTGGCGCATTTGGACGCCGTGCTGCCCACCGCCGAGTTCCTACTGCTCGCCGCCCCGCTGACGGCTGAAACCGAGGCCATGCTCACCCGCGCTCGCATGGAGTTGCTGCCGAAGGGCGCATTCGTCATCAACGTCGGCCGTGGCGCGCTGCTCGATCAGGACGCGCTGTGCGATCTGCTTGACACGGGCCATCTTGGTGGTGCGGTGCTGGACGTGTTCGTGCCCGAGCCCATCCCGCCCGGCCACCGGCTTTGGACGACGCGCAACCTCGTCATCACCCCCCATGTGGCAGCCGATGATCCGAAAACCTACGCGCGTGATTCCGTGGTGCTGTTCTTCGAGAACCTCGCGGCGTGGCAGGCGGGGAAGCCGATGCCGAACGTGTTCGACACTGCCCGCGGCTATTAGCCCGCGCTAAATCTCCACCTGCCGCCCAATCTCCACCACGCCCTCACGCGGCAGGTTGAAGAAACCGGCGGATTGGGTGGCGTTGCGGAGCATGAAGGCGAAGATCGCCTCGCGCCACCACGGCACACCTTTGCCGTCGGTGCGGTGCAGCACGGTTTCGTGACCGAGATAATAGGTCACATCGTCCAGCTCGATGGCGCAGCCGCGGCTGTGGCCGGTGGCGATCAGGGCAGGAATGTCGGGCTTTTCCATGAAGCCGTAGATGGCCGTCATACGCCAGAAATTCTCGCCGACCTGCTCAATGGCCACGCGCACCGCCGGGTCCACCCAGGGGATCGGCTTGATCTGCACATTCAGCGCCACCACGGTTTCATGCAAAGCGCGATTGTTCCGCACATGCCACAGCAGCACCGGCGGCGTGGCATCGAGCGTGCGGGTGAGGAACACCGCCGTGCCGGGAACCCTGGGGATGTTGCGGGTTTTGAGGTCCGCCAGGAATTCGTCCACCGGCACCGCTCGCATCCGCAGCGCCATGGTCACTGCCGTCACCCCTTCATGCCAGGTGGCCATGACGAAGAACACGATGGCGGCGAGTGCGAGCGGAATCCAGCCGCCTTCCAAGATTTTCAACGAGTTGGCAACGACGAATGTGGCGTCGATGACGAAGAAGACACCGGCCACGGCCCCGGCAGCGGCCAATCCCCAGCGCCAGATCTCGCGCATGGCGACGAACAGCAGGCACGTGGTCAGCAGCATGGTCAGCGACACCGCGATGCCATAGGCGGCGGCAAGGTTGTCTGATTTCTTGAATGCCAGGGCCAGCGCGATGGTGAGGATCATCATGATCCAATTCACCGCCCCCACGTAAATCTGGCCATAGCCTTCCTGCGAGGTTTGGGTGATGTGCATGCGCGGGAACCAGCCAAGCTGGATCGCCTGACGCGTCATGGAGAACGCACCGGTGATGATCGCCTGGCTGGCGATGATGGTGGCGACCGTGGCCAGGGCGACCATTGGGATGAGAAGCGGCGCTGGGCAGAGCAGGAAGAAGATGTTGCCCTCGGATGAAGCACCTTCAAGCAAAATACCGGCTTGGCCTGCGTAGCTCAGCACGAGGGCAGGGAGCACAATGCTGTACCAGGCAAACCGGATGGGCCTGGCACCGAAATGGCCCATATCGGCATAAAGCGCTTCAGCACCGGTCACGCAGAGAAACACACCGCCCAACGTGAGGAAAGCAGTCCATCCGCCGTTGAACACATATTTCAGCCCGATCAACGGGTTGAGGGCGAAAAGCACGGATGGGTGCTGAATAATGCCCCAGGCGCCAAGAGCACCGATCACGACGAACCAAAGGAACATCACTGGCCCGAACACCTTGCCAATTTTGTCGGTTCCGAATGGCTGGACGACAAACAGGGCGGCGAGGATGACAACGGCTGCCGGCAGCACAAACGGCGTCATCGCATTGGTTGCCATTGTCAGGCCCTCAAGGGCTGAGAGCACCGAGATGGCCGGGGTGATGATGCCGTCACCATATATAAGTGCTGCCCCGAACAGACCGACGAGCACGATCATCGGGCGCTTTTGCTTTTGCACGCCGAGCAGTGACATGAGGGCGAGAATGCCACCCTCGCCATCGTTGTCCACGCGCATGACGAAGGCCACGTATTTCACCGAGGTGATGATCACCAGCGTCCAGATCAGCAACGACAACAGGCCCAATATCGTCTCGGGCGTGGTGGTGCCGGCGAGGTCGAGGACGGTTTTCAGCGTGTAGAGCGGGCTGGTGCCCAGATCGCCGTAGACCACGCCAAGGGCTGCCAATGAAAGCGCTGCAAAGGCGGGCTTGTGATCGGACGCGATGGCGGGTGATGGGGCTTCACTCATCGGTCTAATATCCCTCAAGTGTACACAGCCTTGATGGCGGTTTGGCGGGTTGATCGCAAGCGTGCCAGCGTTGCTAGGCGGATGCTTCCGCGCGCCTGCAATTTGCCTTATCGCGTCGCGATAGAAAGCGGCATTGAAAGAGAATCTCCCGAATGGACAATCCGCTGCGTGGCATATTGCTGATCATCGGTGCCACGA
Organism: uncultured Rhodospirillales bacterium; assembly: GCA_903823665.1. Classification (GTDB taxonomy): domain Bacteria; phylum Pseudomonadota; class Alphaproteobacteria; order Acetobacterales; family Acetobacteraceae; genus CAIQQQ01. The sequence continues at coordinate 42,908 of CAIJTR010000015.1, read as the reverse complement.
TGCTGTTCTCCACCTCAGATTTGATGGCCAAGGTGTTGAGTGCGCATATGCCGGCCGTTGAGATCGCCGCCATCCGCTATGTGGTGTTCGTGGTGATGGCCACAGCCCTGCTGCGGCGCAACCGGCAATCGGCGATCGTCCGCTCGCCCTGGCTGCACATTCTGCGCGGCCTGGGGCTGGTTGGTTCGGCGGTGTGCTTCATGCAGTCCTTGCGCTCGCTGCCACTGGCGGAGGCTGCCACGATCGGCTTTATCTCGCCGCTGCTGATCACCATATTCGCCGTGCCATTCCTGGGCGAGGTGATCGGCCCAAAGCGGTGGCTGGCCTTGTTCGTCGGCATGCTCGGCGTGCTGGTCGTGATGCGCCCGGGCGGTGCGGCGTTTCAGCCGGCCGCACTATGGGGGGTGGCGTCTGCCGCCAGCTGGGCGGTGGCGACCATTCTCACCCGCAAGCTCCATCCGGTGCCAGCGGCGTCAATGCTGCTATGGTCATCGGTGACAGGGCTGGTGGTGCTGCTGTCGCTGCTGCCCTTCGTGTTCGTGCCGGTCAGCATGGTTGACCTCGGCCAGACCATCCTGCTGGGCATCGTCGCCTCCAGTGGGCAATGGCTGATGGTGATGGCATTCAGGCATGCCCCGGCCTCCCTGCTGGCACCGTTCAGCTATTTGCAGTTGCTGTGGGCCATCATCGGTGGATGGCTGGCATTTTCAGCGCTGCCCGATCTTTGGACCTTGGTGGGCGGAGTGATCATCGCCATCAGTGGATGGCTGGCGGCGCGCTCGGGCCAGCCGGTCGCCAAACAGGCTGTGTCCTGAACCGATTGCTGCTGGCGGCCGTATTGGCCGCAGCGATTGGTGGATTTTTCGCACTCGGCCTGCAGCACGAATTCACACTTGCAGCCCTACAGGCGAATCGGCTGGCCCTGGCTGTGTTTTGCGATGCGAATCCGATTCTGGCACCGGTTGCGTTTTTCACCGCCTACATCGCAATGGCCGGGCTCACGCTGCCGCTCAATGTGCCACTGGCGCTGGCGGCAGGGGCCTTGTTCGGGGTGGCCGAGGGCTTGCTCGTCGTCTCCTTTGCATCGGCCATCGGGGCCACGATTTCCATGCTGTCCAGCAGGTTTTTGCTGCGTGACGTGGTGCATGCCCGCTTTGGCGGCAGATTGGCCGAGGTGGAGGCGGGTTTTGCCCGCGATGGGTTGTTCTATCTGCTGGCGCTCCGGCTGGCCCCGGTGGCCCCTTACACCGTGGTCAATCTTGTCGTTGGGCTGACCACAATGTCGGTCTGGCGTTTCTACGTCGTCACCCAGATCGGCACGCTTCCCACGCTGCTGGTGTTCGTCGATGCCGGAAGGCGCTTGGATGAGGTACAGAACCTTGCAGACATCCTGTCTGCGGGCCTGATTGCGGCCCTTCTGGCGCTTGCCGCCCTGCCGTTGCTGGCCCGCATGGCCTTTACCGGGCTGCGTCACCGCTAACCTCCGGCTTCGTCTCTGACGGCTTCGCTGGAGCCCAGAGGACAATAGTATTCAAATTCAAAAATCTAAAAAATTTTCTTTAAATCAATTCTAAGTTATCAATTTAGTAGACAAAATTTACAAAAATCAATAAATATCAGATAAAATAGAGTTATAATAACAATCTTTAACTGTAGACCATAAAGTTTTTGTGTATTAAAGGATTGCCTGTTGTGTGTTCGATGTTGTCGAATTATTCCTTTTACAGTCAGTCGAAATTAAATTTCAGGAGCGCTGAATGTCTGCTCTACCATCCTCGCTTGCGACCAACCCTTTCGGGCTCGGAGTGTCCTTTGCGGACATCAACGATTGGGGGAATGGTTACACAGCCAGTTTGGCCATCTCCGAAACCGGTGGTTCGGGGAGTGCAGCGCCGCTGAATGGGTGGACGATGACGTTCACCCTGGCGGACGACATCACCAGCATCTGGGGTGCCCAGATCGAGAGCCACGTGGGCAACGTCTACGTGATCGGCAATGCGGGCTATAATGCGACGGTGTCCCCCGGTGCCCCCGCCACGATCGGATTTGTGGCGAATGACACTGCCCCGGTGGTTGCACCCACGCAGTTCATTGTGAACGGCATCACGCTGAGCAGCGACGTCGCGCCCGTGGTCGTTCCGACGTCTTCGCCGGCACCCGCGCCGACACCCACGCCGGCACCCGCGCCGGCACCCGCGCCCACGCCGGCACCCAGCCTCACTCCGACTTCGACCGCGACGACACTGCCATCATCGTTGGCAAGCAACGGCTCGGGTCTGAGTGTTTCGTTTGCCGACGTGAATGACTGGGGCAACGGCTACACGGCGAACGTCGCGATCACCGAAACCGGCACTGGGTCGCTGAACGGCTGGACGATGAGCTTCACATCATCGGACAACATCACCGACATCTGGGGCGCCAACATTCAGAGCCACGTGGGCAACGTCTACACTCTGACCAATGTTGGCTATAACCAGACAGTGTCGGCTGGCTCGCCCGCCACCATTGGCTGGGTGTCGAGCAACAACTCACCAATTGTTGCACCGACGAATATCGTCGTGAACGACTCCGCCTTGACGAGCGGTGCCGCGCCGGTAACCCCGACCTCGTCCCCCACTCCCACTCCCACTCCCACTCCCACGCCGCCTCCAGCGCTGCCCGGTGCCAGTATCAGCAATGCAACGATCGGCAGCGGTTTTGCGGCCGCCGGCCCAGGCACGCTGCTGCCCTCCGGCTACCTTTCCACCAGCGGCGGCACGATTGTGGACAGCCAGGGCCAGTCGGTGGTCATCAACGCCATCAACTGGTTCGGCATGGAAACCAGCGAAGCAGCACCGCAGGGTCTCGACACGGTCAGCTACCAGTCAACCATGCAGCAGATGGTCTCGCTTGGTTTCAACGCCATCCGTATCCCGTTCAGCTTGGAATCTCTGAGCCCAACCAGCATTCCGGACGCCATCGACTACACTCTCAACCCAGATCTCAAGGGCCTGAACTCGCAGCAGGTGCTCGATAAAATTGTCAATGAAGCAGGCAAGCTTGGCCTGAAGGTCATTCTCGACTGCCACAACGCCAATGGCATTGGCGGGCCAAACTCGGATGGTTTGTGGTATGACAATGGCTATTCGTCACAGGACTTCACCAATGCTTGGGTAAACCTGGCGCAGCACTACGCCGGAAACTCGACAGTGGTTGGCTTCGACTTGCAAGATGAGCCGCATGGTCAGGCGACCTGGGGCTCGGGCAATGCTGCGACCGACTGGCAGATGGCCGCGCAAGCGACCGGCGATGCCATCCAACAGGTCAACCCTGATGCTCTCATCATGGTTGAGGGTGTGCAGAACAACAACGGCGTCTCCACCGCCTGGGGTGGTAACCTTACCGGCGTTGCCACCAACCCGGTGGTGCTGACCGACCCCAACAAGCTGGTCTACTCGCCGCATGTCTACCCAACCAGCGTCACCACCAACCCTGCCGATGACAATACGGCGATGAACGCGGCGAACTGGACCAAGGATTGGGGCTATATCGAACAGAACAACATCGCGCCGATCTTCGTCGGTGAGTTCGGTGCCACGCTGACCAATCCGGGCGATCAAACCTGGATGAACACGCTGGTGCAGTATCTGGCCGGCAACGCCACGGCGGGCAGTGGCTCGGCTGCGGTGCCGCAGCAACCTGTCAGCTGGGGCTACTGGGATTGGAACCCAGACAGCAACGACACCGGCGGCATTGTGCTGGGTGATTGGACGACCGTGAACCAGGCCAAGATCGAGGCCCTGGCCCCGGCTTTGTGGAAGGGTGCTACGGCAACTGGCTCAGGGCCGGCCGAAGCGGACTTCACGGTCACGCTGTCACAGGCATCAACCTCGCCGGTGACGCTGCAGGTGCAGACGGTCGATGGCACGGCCAAGGCGGGCGTTGACTATCAGGCGCTGTCTCAATCAGTGGTGATTGCCGCTGGTCAGACGACGGCGGATGTCAAAGTGGAGCTGCTGCACCCAAGCACCAACAATGCCAGCGACGTGTTCTTCCTGCAAATCGCCGGAAGCCAGGGGGCAAGCATCTCGGTGTCTGAGGGCAGCGCAACGCTGTCAGGCGCAACCTCGTCGATAGCGCCTACTCCGACGCCTACTCCGACGCCTACTCCTGTGCCTGTTCCGACGCCGACCCCGGCTCCCACGCCGGCTCCTGCCCCGACGCCTACGCCGGCCCCGGCTCCAACACCCACGCCCACGCCCACGCCAACTCTGACACCACCCCCGGCCTCCTCAACCGGTCCGAACGGGGCGGCCGTGGCGAGTGTGGGCAACGATTGGGGCACGGGGCTTGTCGCTTCGGTCACGGTGACCAACAATGGTGCAACGAGCACGTCGGGCTGGGAGGTGGAGTTGGATACCACTGAGCAGATCACCAATTTGTGGAACGGCACCATCGTATCCCATGTCGGCAGCACCTACCTCATCAATGACGCGGGATATAACGGTGGCTTGGCAGCTGGCGGCTCGGTTGGCTTCGGCTTCCAGGCCAATCACGTCGTGGCGGGCGAGGGGCTTGCGGCTCACCTGCTCAAGCTCGGGTCGTAATTAAGGCACCAAGCAGGTTGACCCCCGTGTTCGCAAGTCTCCAAAGGACTCATGAACACGGGGTTGCCCAATTGGGGTCGTCTATGTTGTGAAGGAAGTATAGCCTCTGTTGATTTCGCCTGCGCTGATCAGTGTCCGCCTGATTGCTCCCAGCGGGCCACAACAACAGCCAGACGAAGCAGCGAGGCTTCCAGGAGCTTGACTTCACCAAGCCAACGCTCGCGCAGTTTCTCCAGCGCATCAACCATGGCCAGATGCTCGTCCGGATTGGCATTGAAACGCCGCTCCAAGCCGGCATCGTCCTCAGCCAGCAGGGTTTCAACGGCACCCCACAGCATGAACTCAGACTGCGCGCGGCTGCCCCAGGCTTCAGCGGTGGACGGGGTGCGATGAAACGTCGGCGTGACCGGGGCGAAATGCATTTCAGCCAGATCGGTGGTGGACACACCCAGGCTCTGCGACAGATCAATGCCGATCTCGTCAATAAGGACGTTGGCTTTTTTGGCGGTGGTGTTCAGGGCATTGCAAAGCAGATCCAACGCCGCACGAAGCTCTGGCGGGGTGCGGGTGGAATGCACCATGCTATCGAGCAACTGCGCCGCACCGCTGACGGTGTGCGCAAAATCCTCCAGCGCCGGCCGTTCCGCATCTACGTTCACGCTATGCCATTCCTTCCTGCTTGCAACCGTTCCGGGACGTTTGTGGTCGAGATGTGTTGGCCCGGCGGTCAAACTCATGTTCTCAATGCATACATTTTCGCATGTGAAAACGAAATTGTCATCGAAAGAATGCTTCAAATGAAGGTATAGAATTGTCATTGACATTAATTAACTGTCTATTAATTAATAGCAGCAACAATTGATCGTTAATTAGGCGCTACCTACCTATTCTAAATAGGTATAATTCATTACGCAGTAGTATGGCGCAACTATATTCACTTCCGATTGTTGAAATACGTATATATTTCAACGTCTTAAAAATCACCTTGGGTGTAAAACGTTGCGTCTATCAGAGGTTTTTTGATGTGGCCGCGGGCGGGCAAGGCACTGTCTGTTTTTCCTTGTCGTGACAACTCCGTTTGCGTAATGTTAATCACATGTTATGTTTTCAAGTGGTTGGACATTTTGTCCACAGCTTGGTGTTGCCTGTCGTGAAGTCCGCCAGATAGCGGCGGGTGCGGTAGATAAGGGGCTTTGATGCTGATCGGTTATCTCAATCTTGCCGTGACACAGGTGGCGAGCGGAATGTCTGAGCCAAGCAACGAGCTCATTGCGTGCGGTGTGCAGCGCATGTTCGTCGACATTGACCTGGGTGGAGCCGCGACGCCTCAGCTTGACGTAGCTCTGGCCGAGATCAATGCCGGTGACACGCTCGTCAGCCCCTGCGTCGACATGATGGCTCGCTCGATCGTGTCTCTGCTGGACATTCATAAGCGGCTGGAGGCCCGTGGGGCGCATTTGCGCGTGCTGCGGCTAGCAGGTGGGATGCCGCTCGACACCGCCACCGCTGAGGGCCGCGCGATCCTGGGCGCGCTTGCGGTGATGAGTGCTCTGCCACCGCAGGTAACCTCGGTTGCTGCGACGGCTGTGCCTGCTGTGACCAGCCCTGCCGTGAGCAACCCTGTCGCCAACAACCCGGTGCAGGCGCACTGGGTCGGCTCGCCGCCGCCGGCCATGGCGAACCTTCTTCCGGCTCGCCCGCGCGGCCGGCCTGCCACGGCGGTGCTGCAGGCGCGTGAAGTGACCCGTCTGCGTTCTCAAGGCCTGCGTGCCGTCGAGATTGCGGCGCATCTGGGAATAGGCCGGGCTTCGGTCTATCGCATCCTCAATCAGGTGTCCGGCACCGAAATGCCGGACCAGGGTCGTATCGTCTGTTCGGCCACCACCCGCGTAATGTGATCTGCTGAGAGTGGCGCGCTAGAGCACGTTTCGACCAGATGGAATCAACTGGTCGAAAGTTCGTGCTCTAGAAATGTATGATTCTAGAGCAACTTGGCCGCGACGTCCAACAAAGTTAGTTTAAGAAAATTGACATTACTTTAAGGAACAAGACGCGACCGGATGTTCTCATCCTGTCGCGTCTTTTTATCCATTCCGCCATTTTAGGGGCAACGCTCACCCAATCGACATCAATCGATCGCAGTCATTCCGCGGCAACGCTCACGCGCGGACGGTCCTGCACACGGTCAACCGACGGTGCCGGGGCGTAGCTGGGGGTGGTTTCCGGCGTGGTCAGGTTGAGCACACGATAGACCGAGGCGCGGCAGATCTTGAGGCGTTCGGCGATGTCCGTCGCCCGCATGCCCGATGCGCGCAGGCGGCTGATTTCGTCTGCCTGGGTGGTTGCGGTCGGCGGGCGGCCGCGTGGGCGGCGCACCGTCATCTGGTCGCTGCTCATCATGCTGGCAAAGCCGGTATGGCGGGACTGTGCATGGACAGTGTTGTTCATCGGCAGGCCAAACAGCCCGTTATGGCCGGAAGGCTGCTCGAAGGCAGCCAGCAAAGCGAGGGTGCCAAGCATGGTGGCACCTTGCGGGGTGCCGGTGTCCAGGCCCTGCAGGCCCGGCACGTGCATGACGCGAAGGCTGGCACCATTGGCGGTCAGGCGCTCGCCAGTGGTGATCAGGTCGCGCACCGATGCGGCGATCTGGTCAGCCGAAAGTGCCAGCAGCACGTCGCCCGCGGCGCACGCGCCAATCGCAGCGTCACGCCCATGTGGCTGTGGCAAGGGCGGCGCGCCCCAGCGCGGATCGGTGTCGATGAAAACCTGCTCCGCACCGGCTTCAATCAGCTTCTGGCGCGTCTGGTCGATGGTGGCGAGGTCGGATGTGGCGGGCAGGCGGGCGTAACCGATGATCATAGCTGGGTTCTCACTTCTGGCGAGGGATGCTGAGGAAGCTATTCTAGAGGACGAGCGAGGCGAGTTCAGAGCGCCCGGAAGATCATGATGTAAGCAACCAGTATCATGATCGAACTGAGCAGAGAGTTCTTGTCGAGTAGCTGCAAAACAAACTCGGCATAGTCGGGAGTGGTGACAGACTGGACGGAGGCGTTGTTGTGAGTGTCAGTTGAATTCGCGTCCTGGACACTGACAGTGGGCAATCCTGATGTGGCATGAAGGTCGCGGCCGTCGAGCAAAGAATAGATTGGCCTGACTCCGTCTGTCATGTCATGCAGGCGCTGGCCTGGCGAGAGTTTCGAGGATTTGCGCGAAACCAGACGGTCCAATGCTTGCAGTGGATTGTTGGTGAGCTTCCCAATGCTCGCCAAATCGTCATGGTCGAGGGTGAAGTCCAACAGGGCCATCATCGTCACTCCTTATTCGTGGCTTAAGTTTTCATTAATTTCTGTTTGTGCTGCAAGCATTAATTTTGCATCATAATTAAAAAATCAATTTGAGAGAGGGTTATTCAGAAAACAGATATTATGAGACGCCGTTATCTGCGGATATGTGCGCTTTAAATTGTTGGTCGTCTCACCTCAAAGGGGATTTTTGGGACGATTTTTGGGGCAAGTTGTTGCAGGTTTTGCGTGACAGAGTGTCCAGAAACCCTGCGCATTCGTTCATCGTCAACGCGTCTTTGCCGCCGGATATAACGATTTTTTGGTTATTACCCGCCGAAATAAGAAGCGGCCGGACCGTTGCCGGTCCGGCCGCAGAGGTGTCGAGCCTCGCTGAAATTCAGTTGTCGCGGGAGACAGCAGCCGCGATCATTTGTGCCATTTGACGTGACGTCTCAAGCAACGTCGCCGGATTCGGATCACTGTCGATGCGCGCCAGTGGTCCTTCCTTGAGGGACGAGGCCACATAGGTCCATCGGACACAGAGCAGCCAATGCACCTGGGCGTCGGAGAACAGGTCGAGCGGCCAGGGCTCAAAATCAATGATGAAGCGTTTGGCGGCGTTGGCCATCCGCACCCGGTGGTCATAAAGCGGCATTGAGGCGAACGGGCCACCGGTCAGGGGCATGCTGCTGCGCAACTTCACGACTTCCGCTCCACGTCCGTTGGCACCGCCGATCCGGTCAAGTTGCTGAACGATCAGCGTATCGGCCAAATGCTCAAGCCAGGGCGTGGCATTCATCAAACGACGCAGCAACGCGGGCTCGCTGACCTTTGCAATGCCGGTGGCTGCCGCGCGTTCGGCGATCAGGCGGAGCGGCATTCGGGCAGGACCGTACAGGAACGCCAGGCACAACAGATTGGTGGCCGACGGCACGCCGCGACGGCGTAACATGGCCCCATGAGCATGGGCGGAGGCGTCAAGGTCGATAGTACGGCCAACGCGTTCCGCGGTGGCAAACCAGTCCAGCGTCGTCTCATGCGGCCGTCCGTGCTTCATCGGCTCCGGCATCAGCCGGGTCGGGTCCTGCATGAACGGGCTTATAACAGTCATAGGCATAGCGCTGGGAAGGCTTCGGTTGATTGACATCAAGGGATCATCCAAGTGCGATAAGATCGACATAAGCCATACTCAACTCTAAAAAAAGCATCTATAATTTGAGTTTACCAGCAAATAGACTGTTTTTTCGCGGTTTTTTCTCCCAGCACACGAGAAGTTTATTTAGAGAGTTGTTAGAGTAATTTTTAGATCTGTATGTAAATTTTAAGTTATGTGACTTTTTGTCGGTTCATGAATTTGGCGTCCCGCCACACTTCCGACTCCATTACCTCACGCAAGATGACAGCAGCTTCCCAAAGCTCGACATATCGCAAATACATCGGCGTTATGCCGAAGCGCAGCACATCCGGCGCTCGGAAGTCTCCAATCACGCCGCGGGCGATCAGCGCCTGCATGATGGCGTAGGCGTTGGGATGCGCCAGACAAACCTGGCTGCCGCGCTGGGCTGCCTCGGTCGGCGAGACGAGCCGCAGGCCGTGGCCCACGCATTGTTGCGCCACCAGTTCGGCGAAGATCGTCGTCTGCTGAACGGATTTGTGGCGTATTGCGGCCATATCGGCTTCAAGTGCCAGATCAACACCCACGTCGAGGGCGGAGAGGCTGATCACAGGTGGCGTGCCAACCTGGGCACGCTGAATGCCGGATGCGGGGCGGTAGCCGGGCTCGAAGGCAAAAGGTGCCGCGTGGCCAAGCCACCCCGTGATGGGAAAGCATGCGCTCTGCTGCAGGCGAGGGGCCACGTAGAGGAATGCGGGCGCACCAGGGCCACCGTTGAGGTATTTGTAGCCGCAGCCAACCGCGAAATCGACATCACGGGCCGCCAAGTCAACCGGCACGGCACCGGCGGAATGGGCCAGATCCCACAGCATCAACGCGCCCTTGGCGTGGGCCGCGCGAGTGATCGCTGCCATGTCGAACATCCGCCCGGTGTGGTAGTTCACATGGGTCAGCATCACGACTGCGGTATCATCGCCGATGCGGGCCATGATTTCGTCGTGCGTGGCGGTCTCCAGCCGGTGGCCTTGCTCCAGCAGATCGCGGAGCCCCTCCGCTATATAGAGGTCGGTTGGAAAGTTTCCGGCTTCCGACAGAATGGTCATCCTTCCCGGACGCAGCTTCAGGGCGGCTGAAAGCAGCTTGAACAGGTTCACGCTGGTGCTGTCGGCTACCATCACGCTGGCCGGTGCGGCACCGATGATCCGCGCGATTTTGTCGCCAACGCGGTTGGGCATGTCGATCCAGTCGGCGTCATTCCAGCTGCGGATCAGGCCCTGGCCCCATTGCCGCGTCACCACCTCGGCCACGCGGGCGGCGGTGGCGCGGGGGAGGGCACCGAGGGAGTTGCCGTCGAGATAGATCACGCCGTCCGGCAGCGTGAAGCGCGCGCGCATGGGGGCCAACGGGTCGGCTGCGTCCAATGCCAGCAATTCGTCGCGGGTGATGGGCATGAAGGGCTCCTGGTCAGAAGGGCAGCGGATCGGGCGATTGCGTGTGTGTGCCGTCCGTGTTTGGCTCAACCGTATGACAATGGCGTCAATACCGAAACTGCTTGAGATTTCAGGTCTGCGCGTGGCTTTCCCCGGTGAGGCGGGGCCGGTGGAGGTCATTCACGACCTTGATCTTGCGGTGTCGGCGGGCGAAACGCTGGCGCTGGTGGGGGAGAGTGGGTCTGGCAAGTCGGTCACCTCGCTCGCGGTGACGAGGCTGCTCGATTACGCGGGCGGGCGGATCACCCAGGGGCGCATGAACTATGTGGACCGCGCTGGGACGTCGCATGACCTGGCGCGGATTGCGGCCGATGAGATGCGCACGCTGCGTGGTCCTGAGATCGCCATGATCTTTCAGGAGCCGATGACGAGCCTTAATCCAGTGCTGCGGGTGGGCGAGCAGATTGCCGAGGCCGTCATGCTGCATCAGGGCCTGAGTGAGGCGGAGGCGCTGGAGGAGGCGCGGCGGTTGCTGGAGCGGGTGCGCATCGCCGATGCGCCGCGTCAGTTGCAACGCTATCCGTTCGAGTTGTCCGGTGGGATGCGGCAGCGGGTGATGATAGCCCTCGCATTGTCCTGCCGTCCGCGCTTGCTGATCGCCGATGAGCCGACGACGGCGCTGGACGTGACCGTGCAGGCGCAGGTGCTGCGATTGCTGCGGCAGTTGCAGGCCGAAAGTGGCATGGCGATGATTTTCATCACGCATGACATGGGTGTGGTGGCCGAACTGGCGGACCGGGTGGCGGTGATGCGCCTGGGCCAAAAGGTCGAGGAAGGCGGGGTGGAGGAGATTTTCGCCCGCCCGCAGCATCCTTACACGAAGGCGCTGCTCGCCGCCGTTCCCGTTCTCGGCGCGCTCTCCGGCGAGACTTTGCCGCGGGCGTTCGACATTGAGGGCGTGGTGTCCGCCCCGCAGGACACGGTGCGTGCCGATGCGGCCCCGGTGCTGGAAATCCACGATCTGACGACGCGCTTTCCCGTGCGCCGCAATTTCCGGCTGCGGGCGCAGGTTCATGCCGTCGAACACGTCAGTCTGTCGGTGCAGCCCGGCGAGACGCTGTCGCTGGTGGGGGAGAGTGGCTGCGGCAAATCCACCACTGGGCGCAGCATCATCCGGCTGGAACAGCCCAATTCCGGCGAGATACGGCTGGAAGGCGCGGATATCAGCCATCTCACGCGCACCAGCGAGGCGACTCTGCACCGGGATGTGCAGTTCGTCTTTCAGGACCCGTTTGCCTCGCTGAACCCGCGCCTGACGATTGGGTTTTCCATCGCCGAGCCGATGCTGACTCACAACATCGCCAAGGGGGCGGAGGCGGAGCGGCGTGTGCATGAGCTGCTGCGCGAGGTGGGACTGACGCCCGAGCACGCCCAGCGCTATCCGCATGAGCTGTCCGGTGGGCAGCGCCAGCGTGTGTGCATTGCACGTGCGCTGGCGAGTTCGCCGAAGCTGATCATCGCCGATGAGGCCGTGGCGGCGCTGGACGTGTCCATCCGCGCGCAGGTGGTCAATCTGCTGATGGGACTGCAACGGCGGCTTGGTTTGGCGATGATATTCATAAGCCATGACATGGCGGTGGTGGAGCGCGTGTCGCATCGGGTGGCGGTGATGTATCTAGGCCAAATCGTCGAGATCGGCCCGCGGCAGGCAGTGTTCAACAATCCTGGCCACGCCTACACCGCTCGCCTGCTGGCCGCCGTGCCGATTCCGGACCCGGCACAGCGCAACCGTGCGATGGCGTTTGATGACAGCGAGGTGCCAAGCCCGTTGCGCGCTCTCGACGACCCGCCCATCGTGGCACCTTTGGTGCAGATTGGTCCCGATCACTTCGTTGCCCGCCATTCGGTGGGCGGCCGTTACTAAGGAGAACATTAACATGAGCAACCGCATGAGACTGCTGGCCGGCGTGCTGACGCTGGCTTTCGCCGCGCCGGCCTTTGCTGCTGGTGACGTGGTGATCGGCTTGGATGCCAACGTTGTCGGCCTCGACCCCGCCGACCTCAACGACAATTTGTCGATGACCGCCACTCGCACCATGCTCCAGGGGCTGTATGGCTTCGACAAGGACATGAAGATGATCCCGGTGCTGGCCGAGAGCACCGATGCGAATGCCGAGGCCACCGAGTTCGTCGTGCATCTGCGCCACGGCGTTGTGTTCCATGACGGTGCTCCGTTTGACGCCGCGGCTGTCAAAACATCGTTCGATCGAGCGCGTGACCCGGCCAATCACCTCAAGCGCGCGAGCCTGTATTCGGTGATCAAGACGGTGGATGTGGTTGATCCCTTCACCGTCAAAATCACTCTGAATGCACCGTTTGGGGCGTTCATCAACAATCTGGCGCATCAGGCATTCGCAATTTCCAGCCCGAAGGCGATTGCGACGTATGGCAAGGAACTGGATCGCCACCCGACCGGCACCGGCCCGTATGAGTTCGTCTCCTGGCAGACGGACACGCTGAAGGTGAAGAAGAACGAGCATTACTGGAAGCCCGGCCTGCCGCATATCGACACGCTGACCATCAAGAGCACGCCTGAGAATGGCAGCCGCCTGGCAATGCTTCAGGCCGGTGAGGCACAATTCATCTATCCGGCCCCGCCGGAGATGGTGAAGGTGCTGGAAAAGAGCCCGGCGCTGGAGGTTGTGGCGACGAAGTCGATCTACGCGCGCTTCGTGGCCATGAACACGCTGCGCAAGCCGTTCGATGATGTGCGCGTCCGCCAGGCGATGAACTACGCGGTGGACAAGGCGGCGTTCCTGAAAGTGGTGTTCAACGGCTATGGTGTGCCGCTCGATGCTCCGCTGCCGGCGAACCTGTCCGGCTACAGCAAGCAGCCGACCAGCTACGGTTACGATCCGGCGAAGGCGAAGGAGCTGCTGGCGGAGGCTGGGTATCCGAATGGGTTTGACACGGTGCTGTGGGGTGGCAACTCCACCATCAGCCAGCGCGGCATGCAGTTCCTGCAGCAGCAATTTGCCGCGGTGGGCGTGAAGGTCTCGGTGGATCCGCTGGAATCTGGCGTGGCGGCGGCGAAAATCTGGAACGTGAAAACGCCGGAGGAGGCCACCACGATGATGCATTACACGGCGTGGTCGGCCAGCACCGGTGATGCGGACTGGGGGCTGCGTCCGTTGTTCTATGGCAAGTCCTTCCCGCCAGCACTGTTCAACACGGCGTATTACAGCAATGCTGCCACCAATGCGGATATCGAGGCGGGGTTGACGACGGCGGACGCTGGCAAGCGCAAGACGGCCTATGACGCGGCGCAGGCGCAGATTTGGAAGGACGCGCCGTGGATCTTCCTGGTTTCGGACGACAACATCGCAGCCAAGTCGAAGAAGCTGTCGGGCATTTATGTGCTGCCGGATGGCCAGATACTAACTGAAGAAGCTGCGCTGAATTGATGGCTTACGTCATCGTAGGGTGCGCCGCGCTTGGGCGTCGCACCGAATCCCGCGTGTTGATGGTGCGACGCTCAAGCGCGGCGCACCCTACGTGCTGACATAGTGCTCGCCTACCTCCTCAAGCGGCTGGGCGGGACCATTCCCGTGCTCGTTGCGGTGTCGATCTTTGTGTTCGGCTTCGTTCATGCGCTGCCGGGTGATCCGGCAAGGCTGGAGGCGGGGCCGGAGGCGACACCGGCGGATATCGAGGCGATCCGCGTCGATATGGGGCTCGATGGACCGATCTGGTCGCAATACACGCGCTGGCTCGGCCACACGCTGCAGGGCGAGCTGGGGCGTTCGACCAAAACACGGCAGCCGGTGGCCCGCGTCATCGGTGAGCGCTTCATGCCGACCTTGTGGCTGACGGTGATCTCGATGATTTGGGCGACTATCGCGGGTATCGCCATTGGCGTGCTGTCCGGCATCAAACGCGGCAAATGGCAGGACAAGGCGGGGATGGTGATTGCCATCTCCGGCGTGTCGTTTCCGAGTTTTTGGCTGGGATTGCTGCTGATCGACCTGTTCTCCGTCCGCCTCGGCTGGCTGCCGACGGGTGGCTACGAGGGGTGGCAGAGCTTTGTGATGCCCGCCTTTACGCTGGGCATTGGGGTTGCCGCCGTGATGGCACGCTTCACCCGCTCCGCGTTCGTGGAGGTGGCGCAGGCCGATTTCGTCCGCACGGCGCGGATGAAGGGCCTGTCGGACGGCGTGGTCGCCTGGAAGCACACGTTGCGCAACGCCATGATCCCGGTGATCACGCTGACCGGGCTGCAATTCGGCTTTCTGCTCGGTGGGGCCATTGTGGTGGAGACGGTGTTCAGTTGGCCGGGATTGGGGCGGCTGCTGGTCGATAGTGTGTCGTTTCGCGATTATCCGGTCATTCAAGCGGAAATCATGCTGTTCTCCATTGAGTTTGTGCTGATCAACCTCGCCGTGGATCTGCTTTACGCGCTGGCCAACCCTGAGATCCGGTTGCAATGAGCGGAAGCACCATTCGCACGCCCACCGCCGAGTTCATGCGCCGTTTTATGCGTCAGCGCGTGGCGTTGGTGGCGTTGGCGGTGATTATGCTGATCGTGCTGGCGGCGTTGTTCGCGCCTTTGGTAGCACCGTTCGAGCCCGCTGCCCCCGATTATGACAGCATTTTGGAAGGCCCCAGCGCCGTGCATTGGCTCGGCACGGATGCGTATGGGCGCGACGTGTTGAGCCGGATTATCTGGGGTGGGCGGGTTTCGTTGACCGTGGGCTTCCTGTCGGTGGCGCTGGGCGCTGTGTTCGGCGTGATGATCGGGCTGGTCAGCGGGTTTTTCGGCGGCTGGCTCGATGCGCTGTTGATGCGGCTGATGGACGTGCTGTTGGCGTTTCCCGGCATTATTCTGGCGATTGGCGTGGTGGCGCTGCTGGGGCCGGGGATCGACAACGTGATTTACGCCATCGCGGTGTTCTCAGTTCCGGTGTTTGCCCGGCTGGTGCGTGGCTCGACGCTGGAGCTGAAGCAGACGCTCTATTTGCAAGCGGCGCGGAGCATCGGCGTGAAGGCCCCGATGCTGATGTTCCGCCATATTCTGCCGGGCGCGATGCCGGGGGTGATTGTCTACGCGTCCTTGCGGCTCGGCACGTCGATCCTGACCGCTGCCTCGCTGTCGTTCATTGGCCTTGGCGCGCGACCGCCCTCCGCTGAATGGGGCGCGATGCTGGCGGATGGGCGGAGCTATCTGGGCGTGGCCGATCATCTCACGCTGTTTCCGGGCCTTGCGATATTCGCACTGGTGCTGGCGTTCAATCTGCTGGGCGATGGGCTGCGGGACGCGCTGGATCAGAAACTGCGATGAGCGGTGGCATCACCGACGTGCCCGGCGTGCGGGTTGGCCATCGCACGCTGATCGAGGGCGATATCCGCACCGGTGTCACCGCCATCATTCCGCATGAGGGTGAAATCTACCGGGACCGTCCGTTGGCCGCGATGTATGTCATCAACGGCTTTGGCAAAAGCGTCGGGCTGATGCAGGTGGATGAACTCGGCCAGTTGGAGACGCCGATTTTGCTGACCAACACGCTCTCGGTCGGAACCTGTGCGAACGCGCTGATCCGCCACGCGGTGGCCGCCAATCCCGGCATTGGGCGCAGGCTTGCCACCGTCAATCCGGTGGTGGGTGAGTGCAATGACGGATACCTCAACGACATTCAGGCGATGGTGGTGACGGAGGACGACGCGCTGGCGGCACTCGCCGATGCGCGGGTGGATTTTGCGGTGGGCAGCGTCGGTGCCGGCGCGGGGATGAGCTGCTTTGGCTTCAAGGGCGGCATTGGCTCCGCCTCGCGCGCGGTTCGGCTGGATGGTGCCGATTACGTGCTCGGCGTGCTGGCGCTGTGCAATTTCGGGCGCGCCGGTGATCTGCGGCTGCCCGACGGGCGGCGGGTTGGGCCGGATGCGATGCCGACGCCGGAGAAGGGCTCGGTGATTGTGGTGATGGCCACCGATATTCCGCTCGATCATCGCCAACTGCAGCGGGTGATCCGCCGCGCGGGCGTGGGTCTCGCGCGGCTTGGCAGCGTGTGGGGGCATGGCAGCGGCGATGTGTGCATCGGGTTTACCACGGCCAACCGCACGCAAATTGAGGAGAAGACAGATATTCTCACACAGCGCGTGCTGGCCGAGCCGAAGATTGACGCGCTTTTCCACGCGATGGCGGACGCGACCGAGGGCGCGGTGATGTCCTGCCTGATGGCGGGAGAGACGACGACGGGCCGGGCCGGGCATATGCGGCCGGGACTGCGCGATATTTTGGTGGAGCGAGGCGGATTGGGATGAGCATGCTGGCTGCGATCAAATCTGGTTTTGGCGGTCAGGCCCAAGCCCTGCGCCCGCGCATGATCGCCATCTACGCGCTGCTGATCGCCGCCAATCTGGCCGTTTGGGTCTGGGCGTTTTTGGTTTTTCGGGACCATACGGTGATGCTCGGCACGGCTTTGCTCGCCTATAGTTTTGGGCTGCGCCACGCGGTGGATGCTGACCACATCGCGGCGATCGACAATGTGACGCGCAAGCTGATGCAGGAGGGCAGGCGGCCACTGACCGTGGGCTTTTGGTTCTCGATTGGTCACTCTGCGGTGGTGGTATTGGCGGCCTTGACGGTGGCGCTGACAACGTCGGAACTGGCCAGGCATTTCGAGGACTGGAAAGAGATTGGCGGCGTGGTGGGAACGCTGGTTTCGACGATTTTCCTGTTCGCCATTGCCGCGATGAACGTCGTCATTCTGATGAGTGTCTGGAAGACATTCCGGCGCGTGAAGGCGGGTGGCGCTTACAACGACCAGGATTTCGATCTGTTGCTCAACGATCGTGGCCTATTGTCCCGGTTGTTCCGGCCCTTGTTCAAGCTGATTACGCGAAGCTGGCACATGCTGCCGCTGGGCTTTCTGTTCGGCCTGGGGTTCGACACGGCAACCGAGGTGGCGTTGCTCGGCATTTCCGCCACGCAGGCGGGGCAAGGCGTGTCGGTCTGGTCGATCATGGTGTTTCCGGCATTGTTCGCCGCTGGCATGTCGCTGATTGATACGACGGACGGCATATTGATGTTGGGCGCGTATAATTGGGCGTTCGTGAAGCCCATGCGGAAGCTTTACTACAATCTGGTGATCACCGCTGTGTCGGTTGTGGTGGCAGTGCTGATTGGCGGCATTGAGGGGCTGGGGCTGATTGGGGATCAACTGGGCCTGACGGGAGGGTTCTGGGACGGCATCGGCGCGCTGAACGATAATTTCGGCAGCCTGGGCTTCGTCATCATCGGCATTTTCATCGCGGCCTGGGTGGGATCGTTGCTGTTCTACCGTTACGCTGGGTTGGATGAAGTGGAGACATCGGCATGAAGGTTTTTATCTCCGCTGACATTGAGGGCGTGGCGGGTGTGGTCAGCCCAGCGCAGGGCCAGCCCGGCAACACCGAATATGAGCGCGCGCGGCGGTTGATGACGGAGGAGGTCAACGCCGCCATTGCTGGCGCATTTGATGGCGGGGCGACTTCTGTGCTGGTCAATGACAGCCACGGCCCGCAGACCAATCTGCTGCCTGACGTGCTGGACCCTCGGGCGGAGTTGCTGCTGGGACGCCCGAAGCCCGCGGGCATGTGTGCCGGGTTGGATGCGGGGTTCGATGCGGTGTTTTTCACCGGTTATCACTCTGGGGCCGGGCAGCACGGCGTGCTGTCTCACACCATCAACGGCTTTGCGTTTGCGGGCATCCGGGTGAACGGCATCGACTGCGCAGAGGCGACACTTTACGGCGCGTATGCCGGGAGCATCGGCGTTCCGGTGGCGCTGTTGAGCGGTGACGACTGCCTGATGGCGCAATGTTCGCCGCTGTTTGCGGGTGCGCAGAACGTGGTGGTGAAGCACGCCATCGGCCAGCGGGCAGCGCGGGCGCTGTCGCCGGCGCGGGCTTGTCAGGCGATCAAGGACGGGGCGGCGTTGGCGTTGCGCGGGCTCTCGGCGTGCCATCCGTTTGTGATTGCGTCGCCGATGGTGCTGGAGATTGATTTTACGTCGGTCGCACTTGCCGATCTTGCGGCGCTGATCCCGGTGGCAAAGCGGCTCAGTCCGCGTTCGGTTTCGCTCGACGCCGCGTCGATGACGGACGCGCTCGGCTGGATCAACATTCTCTCGGCTGCGTCCGCCTCACTGCGCTGAGCGAATAGGGTGACGTGAGGGCGTCATCGCGTGTATTCTTGCGGTTATCGGCAGCGAAGTATGGGCATGAGCAAACGTCTGGACACTTCGTGGATCGTGATCGACAGCATCGAAAACGACCAGCACGACCGCTGTGTTGATCTGTTTCGCCGTACGGACAGCAGTTTTGGCTTTGAGGAGTTTCGCCGTGACGTTGAAGATCGCGGGGGATGGACGCCGGTTGCCTATTTTTGCTCGCTGAGCTTTCCCACGGAAACCGCAGCCCGTGCCGCAGCCGCCAGCGCCATTCGCTGGTTGGCTGAGTTGGTGCCGGTCTCGCCCTTATAGGACTTTGAGAGATCGATGGAACAAAATGACGTCGAAACAACGCGCATTGCCAATCTCGCGGCCAAGCTGTTCCTCAAAATTGAGGTGACCGCCTATATCCTGCTCGGCTGCCTGCTCGGCGGCACCGTGTTTTTGGGCGTGGTCAATGCCGGTATTTCAATGGTTCACACCCTGCTGGCTCAGGCGGAGGCGAATGCCATCGTGGAGACGGTGGACCGGCTGTTGTTCGTGCTCATGGTGGTGGAGATTTTGCACACCGTGCGCGTCTCGTTCCGCGAAGGCACGCTCGTGTGTGAGCCGTTTTTGATTGTCGGGCTGATTGCCTCGGTGCGGCGAATGCTGGCGATCACGCTCGAATCATCACAGGTGAACTCACCCTCTAAATGGGGGCCGGATTCAGTGGATATCTTCCACGCCACCATGATCGAGTTGGGCGTGCTGGGCGGGCTTATTTTGGTGATGGTGCTGGCGATATTTGTCCTGCGACAGAGCCAGCGTACGCCCAATCGGGTGGTAAAATGACATGACAGCGATTTTGGCAATTCACGGCGGTGCGGGTACCATCGGCCGCGAGACGATGACGGCGGAGATGGAAGCGGCCCATCATGCTGGTTTGCGGCGCGCGCTTCATGCCGGTCATGTGGTGCTCGCCAAAGGGGGCAACGCGCTTGATGCAGTGACGCAGGCGGTGATGGCGCTGGAGGATGATCCCCTGTTCAACGCGGGACGCGGCGCTGTTTATACCTCGGCGGGCAGGCAGGAGATGGATGCGGCGATTATGGAGGGGCAGGCGCGAGAAGCGGGCGCAGTGGCGGGGATTCTCGGTCCGCGCCATCCCATTCTCGCCGCTCGTGCCGTTCTGGAATCTGAGCATGTGATGCTGCAGGGGCGCGGGGCGGAAGATTTCTGCCGGGATCATGGCGTGGAGTTCGCCCCCGCTGCGCATTTTCACACCGACCGGCGATGGGACGCGCTGCAGACAGAACTCGCCCGACGGGCTGCAGCGGCGGCTGATCTGCGCAGCGATGCGGACCGGCATGGCACGGTGGGCGCAGTGGCGTGCGACGCGGATGGCAATCTGGCGGCGGCCACCTCCACCGGTGGGATGACGGCGAAGTTGCCGGGCCGGATCGGCGATTGCCCGATCTTTGGCGCGGGGACCTGGGCCGACAATGCCACCTGTGCGGTGTCCTGCACCGGGCATGGCGAGAGCTTCATCCGCTATGCAGCCGCGCATGAGATCGCCAGCCGGATGCGCTACCTGGGCGAGAGCCTGGAGCAGGCGTCCGCCACAGTGGTGCGCGAGCTGGTGGACATTGGCGGCAATGGTGGGCTGATCGCGGTGGATGCGAAGGGCAATTTTGCGCTGCCGTTCAACTCAACGGGCATGTATCGCGGCGTGATTGGCAGCGACGGCGTGGCGCGCTCGGCGATTTGGGGCGAGGCGATGCTTTCAGCGTGACCCAGCATTTCCAAGACAAGGCTTGCCCTGGCGCAGCTTCCCAGGGTAGCGCTGGTTCGTTGTAATCTTTGGGAGACAGGCATATGGCTTACAGGGTCGCGGTTGTCGGCGCCACCGGGGCGGTCGGACGCGAGATCATTAAAACCCTGTACGAGCGCAAGTTCCCGATTAAAGAGATCGTGGCGCTGGCCTCAGCGCGCTCGGTCGGCCAGGAGATCTCGTTCGGCGAGAAGCAGATCCTGAAGGTGAAGAACCTCGACACCTATGATTTCAGCGGCACCGACATCGGGCTGTTCAGCCCAGGTGCGGCGATCTCCTCGGTGCACGCCCCACGCGCGGCCGCCGCTGGTTGCCTCGTGATCGACAACACCAGCCATTTCCGGATGGACCCGGATGTGCCGTTGGTGATCCCTGAGGTAAACCCCGAGGCGTTGCGTCGCATTCCCAAGGGCATCATTGCGAACCCGAACTGCTCCACCATGCAGATGCTGGTGGCGCTGAAGCCGCTGCATGACCGCTTCAAGATCAAGCGCATCGTGGTTTCGACGTATCAGTCGGTGAGCGGTGCCGGCAAGGAAGGCATGGACGAGTTATTCCGCCAGACCAAGGCCAGCTTTGTGAATGATCCGCCGCAGAGCGAGATTTTCACCAAGCCGATCGCGTTCAACGTCATTCCTCATATCGACGTCTTCATGGAGGACGGTTCGACAAAGGAGGAATGGAAGATGGTGGTGGAGACGCACAAGATCCTTGATCCGGAAATCGCTGTGCACGCCACCTGCGTGCGTGTGCCGGTGTTCATCGGCCATTCCGAGGCGATCAACGTGGAGTTCCACAACCCCGTCACGGTCGCTGAGGCACGGCAGGCGCTGCGTGAGGCGCCGGGTGTGGTGGTGATGGATACCCGTGAGGATGGCGGCTACATCACGCCGGTGGAGAGTGCCGGCGAGGACGCGACCTTTGTCAGCCGGATGCGCAAAGACCCGACCGTGCCGCATGGCCTCGCGTTCTGGTGCGTGTCGGACAATCTGCGCAAGGGTGCGGCGCTGAACGCGGTGCAGATCGCCGAGACGGTGATCGAGATGAACCTGCTGACCCAGAAGGCCGCCTGAGTTTTGCCGCGGCTCGACCCTTGGATATGGCTCGCACTCGCGGGCCTGTCCGAGGTGTTCTGGGTGGTGTTTCTCAAGATGTCCGACGGCTTCACTCGTCTGCTGCCAGGTGCCGCGACGGTATTGACGATTGCGGTGAGCTTCGTGTGCATGTCCCAGGCGTTGCGGGTGCTGCCAATGGGCACGGTTTATGCTGTGTGGACCGGGATTGGTGCGGCTGGCGGGCTTGTGTGGGGGATTGCCATGGAAGGCGAGCCCGCTGGGCTGATGCGCATTTTCTGCGTGTGCCTGATTTTGGCGGGCGTGGCGGGCTTGAAGCTGAGTTCGTGAGCTTCGCTCCGCAGGCAGTCATGCTGCACTTGCGTTGACCACGTCACAGTGCAGGTCTATGCACATGCCCAACATCTGGCGGAGTCAAGCCATCACATGACCGACGTTCGTGAAGCCATTTTCATCGGGCACACCACCGATGGACGAACCGTCCGGCGCCCGATGTCGCCGCATTTGCAGATTTATAAGCCGCAGATCACGTCGGCTCTCTCCATTTTCCATCGCATCACCGGCTGTGCGCTTTCGGCGGGTACGCTGTTGCTGGTGTGGTGGCTGGTGGCGGCGGCAACCTCTGATGGTGCGTTCGCCACGGTTTCGGCGGTGGTGCACACATGGCTCGGCCATTTGGTGCTGTTCGGCTGGACCGCGGCCCTTTGGTATCATTTCTGCGCCGGCATTCGCCATCTGGCCTGGGACAGCGGCTATGGCTTTGAACTGTCTGAGGTTCATGCCACCGGCAAGCTGGTGCTGATCGCAACCGGCGTGCTGACGGTGCTGACCTGGCTCATCGGCTTTGTGGTCGTCTGAGGGGCATTGAACATGGCAGAGCATCAGACACAGACCATCATGCGTTCCGGCCTGGGCCGTGCGCGTGGTCTTGGCTCCGCGAAATCCGGCACGGCGCATTGGTGGGCGGAGCGCGTGACGTCCGTCGCACTCGTGCCGTTAACACTTTGGTTTATTCTGGTGATGTACAAACTGATCGGCGTGCCACGCGCGGCAATCGCCACCTGGGCTTCGAGCCCGGTGAACGCCACTCTGCTGATCGCTCTCGTGCTGATCACCTTTCATCACATGGCGCTGGGGTTGCAGGTGGTGATTGAGGACTACATCCATAACGAACGTACACGTCTTGCCTCGATTTTGGCGATGAAGGGTGCGACTGGCCTTTTGGCCATCGCCTCGCTTGTCGCGATTTTGAAGCTGGCGCTGGCCGGTTGAACCCTTTGGCACGGATATCACGCCCATGAACGCCTTCACCAAGCCGTCGCTCGGTGCCTACAACATCATCGATCACACCTATGACGTGGTTGTGGTCGGGGCTGGTGGTGCCGGTTTGCGCGCCACCCTCGGCATGGGCGCTGCCGGGCTGAAAACGGCCTGCATCACCAAGGTGTTCCCAACCCGCAGCCACACCGTGGCGGCCCAGGGCGGCATTGGTGCGGCACTTGGCAACATGGGCGAGGATGATTGGCGCTGGCACATGTATGACACTGTGAAGGGTTCAGACTGGCTCGGCGATCAGGACGCGATTGAATATATGTGCCGCGAAGCTGCTCCCTCGATCTATGAGCTGGAGCATTTCGGCGTGCCGTTCAGCCGCACCGAGGATGGCCGCATCTATCAGCGCCCGTTCGGCGGCCATATGCAGGATTACGGCAAGACCCCGGCGATGCGCGCCTGTGCTGCTGCGGATCGCACCGGCCATGCCATTCTGCACACGCTGTATCAGCAGAGCCTGAAGCACGAGGTTGAGTTCTTCGTCGAATACTTCGCGCTTGACCTCATTATGAATGAGGAAGGTGCCTGCGTCGGCGTGATGGCGTGGTGCCTGGAAGATGGCTCGATGCACCGCTTCCGCGCGCAGAGCGTGGTGCTGGCGACCGGTGGTTATGGACGCGCTTATCTGTCCTGCACCTCGGCGCACACCTGCACCGGCGATGGCGGCGGCATGGCGTTGCGCGCGGGCCTGCCGACGCAGGACATGGAGTTCGTGCAGTTCCACCCGACTGGCATCTTCCCGGCGGGCTGCCTGATCACCGAGGGCGCACGCGGTGAGGGCGGGTATCTGACCAACTCCGAAGGCGAGCGGTTCATGGAGCGTTATGCGCCGACCGCGAAGGACCTTGCGTCGCGAGACGTCGTCAGCCGTTCGATGACGTTGGAGATCAATGCCGGTCGCGGTGTGGGCCCGAACAAGGACCACATTCTGCTGCATCTGGAGCATCTGGGGGCCGACCTGCTGCATGAGCGTCTGCCGGGCATTTCGGAGACGGCCAAGGTGTTCGCCGGTGTGGACGTGACCAAGGAAGCCATCCCGGTGCTGCCGACCGTGCACTACAACATGGGCGGTATTCCCACGAACTATCGCACCGAAGTGCTGCGCCCGACGGCGTCTGATCCGGACGCAATTGTGCCCGGCCTGATGGCAGTCGGTGAGGCGGCCTGCGTGTCTGTGCATGGCGCGAACCGTCTCGGCACCAACTCGCTGCTCGACCTCGTGGTGTTCGGCCGCGCCGCCGCTCACCGTGCGTCGGAAATTTTGAAGCCGGGTGCGTCGCAGGCCCCGCTGCCCGCTCGCGCTGGTGAGGCGTCGCTAGACCGGTTTGATCGCACCCGTAACGCCAAGGGCGGAACCAAGGTTGCCGAAATGCGTGACAGCCTACAGCGCACGATGCAGGCGCATGCGGCGGTGTTCCGCAACTCCGAGAGCCTGACGCAGGGCGTGGACAAGATGAACAAGCTGTGGGCCGGTCTGGACGATGTGCAGATTTCGGATCGCAGCCTGATCTGGAACAGCGATCTGGTGGAGGCGCTGGAACTGGACAACCTGATGGGCAACGCGATCACCACGATGGTCTCCGCCGAAGCCCGCCAGGAAAGCCGGGGTGCGCAGGCGCATGACGACTTCCCGGACCGTGACGACGTGAACTGGATGAAGCACACGCTGTCATGGTGCAATGAGAAGGGCGAAGTCACGCTGGGGTATCGCCCGGTGAAGATGCAGACGCTGACCAATGAAGTGTCGGTGTTCCCGCCGAAGAAGCGCGTTTACTGAGGAATTCTGAGTCATGGCCGAATTCACCCTGCCGAAGAACTCCAAGGTTGGAGTGGGCAAGACGCACAAGACACCGGGCGCTGCGAAGCCGAAGAATTTCAGCATCTACCGCTGGAATCCGGATGACGGTGAGAACCCGCGCATGGACACCTATGAGCTGGATCTCGACAAATGCGGCCCGATGGTCCTCGACGCGCTGGTCAAGATCAAGAACGAGGTGGACACCACGCTGACGTTCCGTCGTTCGTGCCGCGAGGGCATTTGCGGCTCGTGAGCCATGAACATTGACGGCACGAACACGCTGGCCTGTCTGAAACCGATTGCCGACGTGAAGGGTGACGTGAAGATCAACCCGTTGCCGCATATGCCGGTAATGAAGGATCTGGTGCCCGATCTCAGCCACGCCTATGCGCAATACCGCTCCATCGAGCCATGGCTGCAATCCGACACGCCGGCGCCCCCGGATGGCGAGCGCCGTCAGTCGAAGGAAGAACGCTCGAAGATGGACGGCATGTGGGAGTGCATTTTGTGCTTCTGCTGCACCACCTCATGCCCGAGCTACTGGTGGAACTCCGATCGCTATCTCGGCCCGGCGACGCTGCTGGCCGCCTATCGCTGGATCGCCGACAGCCGTGACGAGCGGACCGGCGAACGGCTGGACGCGCTGCAAGACCCGTTCAAGCTCTATCGCTGCCACACGATCATGAACTGCACGCAGACCTGCCCGAAGGGGCTCAACCCGGCCAAGGCCATCGGCGAGATCAAAACGCTGATGCTCGAACGCCAGGCCTGAGGTCATGTTCCAGGGCGACCTGGCCTCGCCGAGGGGCCGGGCCGCTGCTTGGTTCGACAGTTTGTTTGTCGATCATGCGGTACTGCGTCTGGGCTGGGGTAATCTGGCTGAGGTCGTCCCGGGCAAGCTTTACCGCGTCAATCATCCAACGCCGGGACGGCTGGCGCGGTTGAAGCGGAAGCTGGGGTTGGTGACGCTGATCAACCTGCGCGGACAGCGCAAATGTGGCAGTGATGCGCTTTCGCGTGATGCGGCGGCAAAGCTCGGTTTGATCCATCTCGACATGGCGTTTGAAAGCCGGGGTGCGCCGCATCGGGAGCGTATTCTGCGGTTTGCGGAGATCTACCGGACGCTGCAAACGCCCGCTTTGATGCATTGCAAATCCGGGGCGGATCGGGCGGGGCTTGCGTCGGGCCTCGCGATTTTGTTCGAGGGCGGCACGGCGGCGGATGCGCTGAAGCAGTTGTCCTGGCGCTACGGCCATATCAGCAGATCCTCAACCGGAATTCTGGACGCATTCTTCATCCATTACGCCAGCGTGGCGGAGGGGCGGATGCCGTTCCTGGAGTGGGTGGCTGCGGAGTATGACGAGGTGGCGCTGCGGCAGAATTTCCGCGCCCATGGATTGTCAAGTTTCATCAACGACCGGATTTTGGTGCGCGAGTAGGGCCGCTGGAGCATCATGGCGGCCAACGAAGAATTGTTTGGAGCCCACCATGTGTGAACCCGAATGGCCGCAACCTGGGCGTGAGCGGATGATCATGCCGCCGCCGGTGGGGTTTCGTGGCATGGATGTGCCAGACCCTGAGCCTGCTTTGTTCAAGAAGATGGTCGGCGGTGCGGTGTTCATGATGGGCGACAATCCGGCCCTGCCGCGCATGCCGGAGCGCCCGACGCTGCTGGATTTCTTTCGTCACCGACTAACCGACATCACGGTGCGCCATTTGCTGACCAGTGCGGCGCGGGCGCTGGATGCGGGGTTGGAGGAGAAGGTGGTGCTGGGCTGCCTGCTGCACGATATTTCCAATGGCTGTCTGATCCGGTCTGATCACGGCTATTGGGGCGCGCAGATGATCGCACCCTATGTGAGTGAGGAGATTGCCTGGGCGGTGCGCTACCATCAGGCGCTGCGATATTTCGCCGATGAGAGCGTGGGGTATCAGTATCCTGAGAGTTACTATCGCTTCTTTGGACCTGATTATGTGCCGCCTGACTATATTCGGCAGGATGCCGAAATGGCGCGCAATCACAAATGGTATATGACGTCGCGGCTGATCACGATCTACGACACGTATTTCTTCGACGACGTGCCGATGCCGGACCCGGAGCGGTTTACCGACATCATCGGGCGGCATTTTCGTGAGCCGGAGGAGGGGCTGGGGTTTGATGGCTCGCCCTCGGCGCATATGTGGCGCACCGCCATTTGGCCGAACAATTTTCTGTAGAGGTTCGGCAGTTCCCCCACGGCTGAATTCGCGCTATCCCGCATCGCAGCATGGATACCCAGTCACCCACCGACGATTATAACGCCGGCCCGCTTGGGGCGTATCGCGCACGTGTGGCACGCGGCGACCTTTCGTCTGATCCGTCGCAGGCAATGGCGATTGAGCGTCTGCAAGGGCTTTGGACGAAGTTGCGCGGATATGATCCCGCTCCGCTGGCTCCTGTTGCCAAGGCTGGGCTGCTGTCGCGCTTTCTGCGGCGCAAGCAGACCGAGGGGGCCGATGCCGACTATCCACACGGGCTGTATCTTGTGGGCGAGGTTGGGCGCGGCAAATCCATGTTGATGGATTTGTTTTTCGCCGCCGCCGATGTGAATCGGAAGCGGCGGCTGCATTTTCATCAGTTCATGCAGGAAAGCCACAAGCGAATTCATGCTTGGCGGCAGGCGAATCCGGGCGAATCGGACCCGATTCCGCCGCTGGCGGACACGATTGCGGCTGAGGCGGCGCTGCTGTGCTTTGACGAATTTCAGGTGAACGACATTGCGGACGCGATGATCCTTGGGCGGCTGTTCCAGGCGCTGTTCGATCGCGCGGTGGTGGTGGTGACGACGTCCAACACCACGCCGGATGATTTGTTCCGCGGCAAGCCGGGCCGGGACGCGTTTTTGCCGTTCATCGGGTTGATAAAGCAGCATCTGGACGTGCTGGTGTTGGAAGGCGGGCGGGATTTCCGGCGGGCGCGGCTGCGTGGTTCAGCCACTTGGCATGTGCCGGTTGGAGGGCGGGCGGAGCGGGCGCTGGATGTGGCGTTCTCGGACCTCACCGGGCGGGCACCGCCGAACTCGGAGACGCTGATGGTCACTGGGCGCAAGCTGGTGGTGCCGCAGGCGGCTGAGGGTGTGGCGCGGTTCGATTTTGATCAGTTGTGTGGCGAGGCGCTGGGGGCTGGTGATTATCTGGCGCTGGCCACGCATTATCATGCCCTGGTGCTGGACGGCATTCCCCGGCTGTCGCCTGAGAATTACGACCGGGCGCGGCGGTTTATTGTGTTGATTGACGCGCTGTATGATCACCGGGTGAAGCTGGTGGCCTCTGCCGAGGCGATGCCGGATCAGCTTTATGAGCGGGGTGAGGGTGCGAAGGCGTTTGAGCGCACGGCGTCTCGTCTGGAGGAGATGCAGAGCCAGGACTATCTGGCCCTGCCGCACCTGACGTAGACTGGTTCCATGAAGCGTCTGTTTCCCCTTGTTTTGGTTTGCCTTGTGTCGGCGTCCTGCGGTCTGCCGCAGCCGCGCAGTGCCGAGGACATTCAGACCGACAAGGAATTCACCGCAAAGTTTGGCCTTCCCGGCATGGTGCCGTTGCAGCAGGAGCATCGGCGTGGGGTGATCGAGCGGGCGTTTAACAAGACGTTTGGTGATCCGGCGGAAACGCCGAGGCCGGTGGTGCTGCCGCCTGCCGTGCCGCCTGCGAAGGTGGAGCCAGTGGCGCGCAAGCCGCGCTTCCTCGTGGCGCAATGGCAGCCGAGCACATGGGAGTGGGATGGCCGTCAATTCGTCTGGACGCTAGGGGCCTGGGTGCAGCCGCCGCCGGGCATGGTCTGGCAGTATGGCGACTGGGAGAAGGACGATCTCGGCGATTGGATCTGGCGGACGGGCGGCTGGGTGCCAGGCTGAGCTTTGTTGAACGGCATGACGGACGGCAAAAAAGGGCGGATGTTGCTTTTGCATCACCCACCTGAATTTGCTTGGAGAGCTAGAGCAACGCCCGATCAGATCGAACCGGTTCGGTTCAATCTGATCGAGGCTAAGTTGCTCTAGAGAAACGAAAATCGTTACTCGTATAATTACGACATGGCCGGCTCTTCAGCCGTCGAAATTGCCAATTGCACCTGCAAAATTAGGGCGGCTGAGTAATAATCCGCGGCTTTTTCTACCTGCGGGTAGGCTTCAGGGCGGAAGGCACCTGTTTGCGATTCGCTGATATATTGGCGGATGGCGGTCATGCCGAGGGTCTGGCGGTAGGGTGCGGCATCCAGCTTGGCGAGATCGACCCAGGCCGGCACGAATGAGGTGTCGTGGCTTGACCAGTATTTGTGGATTGAGGTCACCACCGGGTCTGCCGCAAACCCGCCCCAAGCCAGATAAAGCGGGACGCGCACGGCATCGAACGAGAAGCGAGTGGGCCAGCGTTCGGTCAGGCTGATGCGTCCTGCGCGGTCAAGCGAGAGCCAGTCCGGCGGGAGCTTCCATTGGCCGAAGCGGGCGGCGCGCAGGAGGTTGAGACCGTCATTCCAAACCTGCTGCCAGGCCGGGTTGGGATCGTGCTTCGAAATCTCGCGGATGGCGGGGAAGATGTAATAGGACGGATTGACGATCACCGAGGTGCCGAACGAGAAGCCGTTGGTGCCGGGCAGCAGAACCGTCGATGCCGGTGTGTCGAGCACCAGATGGCTGGCAATGTCGCCCGCCATGCGGGTTGCAGCTGCGTGATAGGCAGGCACTTCCCAGCGTTGAGCGGCCTTGAACAGCGCCATGGTGATCAGCAGATCTCCATCGGTGGCATTGTTGAGGTCGTCCACGTGGTTGGCCGCCAATGGCTTGTAGCGCCAGGCGTGCAGGGCGTCATTCGGGCGGGCGAGATTGCCGCGGGTCCATGTGAGGATTTTTTCGAATGATGCGCGATCCCCGGTGCTGGCGGCGGCGAGCATGCCGGTGCCTTGGCCTTCCGAGTGGGAGATGGAGCCGTTGCCGTCATCGATGATGCGGCCGTCACGCAGGAAGCGCTCACGGAACATTCCCCATGCATCTGCATCCGGGGCGACGGGGCGGGCGACGAAGGGGGCTGCGTGAGCCTGCTGACCGGTGGCGGCCATTGTGGCGACGCCGATGCCGGTCAGGCCAGCCATCAGCACCGCGCGCCGTCCCGGGCGGGGCAGCTTGGTGATTGGCCGAGGCAGCGGCGCACGCGGATTGCGGCGGTCCGTCAGCGGAAGGCCAGAGGTGCTGTTTTGGCTCATGCGCGTTCTCGATCCAGTATTGCCGCTGAGCGGCCGGTGTTGCTAAAGGTTGCTGCAGTCCGTTGCGACAACCTGTCTGAAAAACAAATAATCATGGTGCCATGCGTCGCGCAACGACATTTCCATTTTTCTGCCATGCGCTCACCAAGTTGTGTGCAAATTGACTATAGAGACATTCATATTTGTATTCAATTTGGTTATTCTGATGTTGTGTATTATATTTTCAATCAGTGTGATTTTGTGTCACTCTCATCGAAATGCGATGAGTTGACGATGAATGATCGGGCGGCGATCCGATATTGTCGCGCAATGATGGGTACAAATACTCACATCGAAATCATAATATCCATCATATCAAGGCACTAAATTTGGATTTCCATCATATTAACGATCGCTAAGATGACACAGGAGACGGGTGATATTTATAAAAGTGCATCGGGATTTTAATGATTTTGCCCATGCGGCTTCATTGATATTCCGTACAAAAAACAAGTATTGAGGAATATCTCGATCATGAGCAGCACCTTGAGCGCCGACCAGACCATTGCTGCCTTGCAGGCCGATATGGCCGCGTTGAAGCAGGATATTTCGAGCCTGCTGTCCCACCTGAAGGCGGGTGCCAGCAACAGCGCGCAAACAGCCGCCGACAAGATCGATGACAATGCCCAGCGCCTCTATCGCCAGGTTGCCAGCAAAAGTGAGCATTCGGCGCATTTGTTGTCTGACCAGATCACAGCACAGCCACTGCTGGCGATGGCAATCATGCTCGGCTTGGGTTTTGTCAGCGGGCGGCTGCTGACTCGCTGAATGTACTGGTGATGCCTTCGCATCGCCACATGAAGAAAGGCTCACGCCATGGCCGAAATGCCTCAAGGTGCTCCCCTCTATTTTACGCACAACACGTTGACCGAAATCATTCGGGAGAGCTCGATTGTGTTGCTGAACCGCCATCTTGCCGCTGCCATCGACCTGCAGGGGCAGTTGAAACAGGCGCATTGGAATGTGCGCGGTCACGGCTTCATTGCCGTGCATGAACTGTTCGACAAGGTTGCTGCCATTGTGGCAGACGCTGCTGACGAAATGGCAGAGCGCTGTGCTGCCCTAGGTGGTGCCGTTGCCGGTACTGTGCAGGTGGCTGCGGCGCAGTCGTTTTTGGTGCCGTATCCGCTGATGATTGCCGATGTGCAGAAGCATGTCTTCGCGGTTGCGGGCGCACTCGCATCATTCGGCCAATCGGTTCGCGAGGCGGCCACCACGGCCACCAAGGGCAATGACGCCGATACGGCTGATTTGTTCACGCAGGTGTCGCGCGCCATCGACCATCAGCTTTGGTTCATCGAGGCGCATGCAACCGCGGAGCCGATGCCAATCAAAAAAGGAGAGCGGACATGACGCGCATTCTCACGCTGGCCAGCTTGGCGTTGCTGGGTGTGACCACATCGATTGCCGTCGCGCAGACCGCGGTGCCGCCGGTGGCCCGGCCTGGGCATGAACCGGGCGTCGGCACCTCGCTGCCGCTGTCTGGCAACGCCAGCAATATCAATGGCGCGGATACCAAGCAGGCGATTGCCCCGACTTTGCCGGATGTGGGTTTGGGCGATGATGCAAAGCCCTCGGATTATTTGCGTGCGGCACGTGCGGCGTTGCTTGCCAAGCACACCGGGCAGGCTCAGCAGGCGCTGGAGATGGCCGAGACGCGCGCACTTGACCGGGTGGTGGATGCAGACCGGATTGGTGAGCCCAATCGCGGTGAGGCTGTCCGCGAGATCAGCGACGCGCGCGAGGCATTGGGGCGTGGTGATCAGGCAGATGCAATCCGTCTGATCGATGTGGCACTCGCTCGAAAATGAGTAAAAATTAAATTGCACGACAGTCGGATGAAAATCGGAACTGTCTATATTCTGAATATGAAATCGATATGTCAATGTGTTTCATATAAGTCTAAACGAACCGATGTGGCTTATTCTTGATGGAATAAAAATGCGGGAATGAGCTCGTGATGTTTATTTCATTAAAAGGATAGCCGTGATGAACTGGATCTCGATCATGAATATTCGTCAAATTTTGCTGGCCACTGCTCTTGCCACTGTTGCAATGAGCCCGATCGTGGCGCGCGCCGAGACGCCTGCCGAGTTGAACAGCCTGTCCAACACCGCGTTAAATCAGTTGGTGCAAAGCAATCCGTCTGCTGCACTGGTGGCCAAGTCGGCCCGTGCGATCCTGATTTTCCCCAACATCGTCAAGGCGGGTTTTGTGTTCGGGGCGGGCTATGGCGAGGGCGAGCTAAAGGAAGGCTCCAAGGTGGACAGCTACTACAACTCGTTCACGGGATCATGGGGCTTGCAAGCGGGTGCGCAGAGCTACGGTTATGTTGTGTTCCTCATGAACGACAAGGCCGTGAAGTATCTTCGTGACACGCATGGCTGGGAAATCGGCGTGGGCCCCACGGTTGTGGTCGTGAACGAAGGGATTGCGAAGAACCTCTCGAGCTCGACACTGAAGGACGACGCGTATGCCTATATCTTTGACCAGAAGGGTTTGATGGCCGGTGTGAGTATTGAGGGCACCAAGATCAGCCGGATCGCCACGCCGTAACGGCCGGCACTTTGTGAGGGCTGATGAGCGGGGTCTGCGAAAGCGGGCCCCGTTTGTCGTCTCGGCGACTTCGTTTTTCGGGGAAGTGGTGGAAGGGGTTGGATTCGAACCAACGTAGGCGTAAGCCAGCGGATTTACAGTCCGCCCCCTTTAGCCACTCGGGCACCCGTCCACAGAGGCGCGGAGGTATCCCGAACCGTGGCACCGTGTCAACGCACAGTGTCGTCTCAGCAGGGCGCGGTTTGATGCGGCGGCACTTCACTTGTATAGGCTTGGCTATGAAAACTCCCAGCTCAAACACTCCCGGCGGACGCGGCGGCAGCGGCAAGAAGCCGTTCCGTGCCGGTGGCCCGCGCCCTTCCACGCCACGCCCGCCGTCGGAGCGCAGCGCGCAGCCGCCTCGGGAGCGCAGGCCGGAGCCTTCAGCCGCCCTGGCACCTGCACGCGTGTCTGATCGCCCGGTGCTGACGATTGCCACCAAGGGTGCCTTTGGGCGGCCTGAGGCAGACTTGGCCCCGGCTCGGGTGCCGGAGCGCCAGTCTGATCGTCAGTCTGATCGTCAGTCCGAGCGTCCGCAGGGCAAGCGCCCTTATCAGGGGGGGCGTTCGAGCACGCCGCGTGCGCCTGTTGTGAAGCACGATATTGACGCGCCGAAGGGGACGATCTGGCTTTATGGCATTCACGCCATTGGGGCTGCGTTGCAAAATCCACAGCGCCGGTTGCGCCGACTGTTGCTGACGGCGGAGGCTGAGACCGCGCTGGCGGCGGAATTCCCGAAGCCTTGGCCGATTCCGTCGGAGAGCACGGATCGTGCGCGGCTGGATTTGCTGCTGGGGCAGAACGTGGTGCATCAGGGTGCCGCTTTGCTGGCCGATCCGCTGGGATCGCCGTCGCTGGTGCAGGCGTTGGAGCGGCCTGGGTATGTGCTGGTGCTCGATCAGGTGAGCGATCCGCGCAATGTGGGTGCGATTTTGCGCTCGGCTGCGGTGTTTGGCGCGTGCTGTGTGATCACGCAGGATCGTAACGCGCCGGATGAAAGCGGCGCGCTGGCGAAGGCGGCTTCGGGTGCCTTGGAGAAAATTCCGTTGCTGCGGGCGGTCAACATCGCCCGCACGCTGGTGGCGTTGAAGGCGGCGGGCTGCTGGGTTGTGGGGCTGGATGCGGCGGGGGCGGCATTGTCGGGCCCGGCGCTGGCATCGCGCCGTGTGGCGCTGGTTCTTGGCAGCGAGGGCGAGGGCATGCGGCGGCTGACGCGGGAGACCTGTGACGAGTTGGCGGGCATTCCGATGATTGGCGGTGCGGGCTCGGCGATTGACAGCCTCAACGTGTCGGCGGCCGCCACGGTGGCGCTTTACGAGCTTTCGCGTCGCTGACAACCGATTGTTAAGGAAGTTCGGCTAGAACGGCGTTGTGGACGCGGGCGATGGGCGCGGCACGAACCGCCAAAATGGCCTTAGCGGGATCGCGCAATGCTCCAAAACTGGTCTGCTCTATCAGACGACGCTCAACTGGCCCTCTCACGCGAGGCGCTGTTGCGCGCGGCGGATGCGATTGCGCATCAGGCCGAAATGCTGGCGCATGAGATGGAGCAAGGAAGTTTGCGTGACCGCGGCGGGCCGGACGCGCTGCGTTTGCTGGCCGCCGTCGTGCGCGTGGGTGGCCAGCAAGGGTCGGTTGCCGGCCACGCCTGAGCGCGTGTGAGGCGGCAAGCACATTTCGACCAGATGGA
This sequence comes from uncultured Rhodospirillales bacterium, assembly GCA_903823665.1. Classification (GTDB taxonomy): domain Bacteria; phylum Pseudomonadota; class Alphaproteobacteria; order Acetobacterales; family Acetobacteraceae; genus CAIQQQ01. The sequence continues at coordinate 8,712 of CAIJTR010000015.1, read as the reverse complement.
ATGATCTGGTCGAAAGTTCATGCTCCAGAAATATATGATTTTAGAGCAACTCAGCCGCGATGATATCGAACCGAACCGGTTCAATATGATCGGGCGTCGCTCTAGAAGTTCTCCACAAACGGGCGCAGTTCGACTTCCCAGGTCCAGGCGGAGCGGGGTTGGGCTGCCACGTGCAGGTAGGTGTCGGCGATGGCATCCGGGTCGAGCATGCTGTCGGGCTTGTCCGCAGGCATCTGGCGACGGTCGGAGGCGATGCTGCCGTCGATGACGAAATGGGCGACGTGAATGCCTTGTGGGGCGAGTTCGCGCGCCATGCTTTGCGCGAGGCCGCGCAGGGCGAACTTGCCCATGGCGAACGCGGCGGAGCGTTTGTAGCCTTTCACGCTCGCCGATGCTCCGGTGAACAGGATGGTGCCATGGCCGCGCGGGATCATGCGGATGGCGGCTTGCTGCCCGACGAGGAAGCCTGCGAAGGCTGAGATGGCAAGCGCGCGGGCGACGGCATCATGGTCAATTTCGGTGATAGCACCCGGCACGCGGGCAGAGGCGTTGTAGATGACGAGATCGGGGCTGCCGATGGTGGCTTCGGTGTCGGCGAACAGTTTGGCGACCGCTGTGGCATCCGTCGCGTCACAGGCGAAGGCGTGTGCCCCGGTTTCGGCGCACAACGCAGCAAGCTTGTCGGTGTCGCGAGCGGCCACGGCCACGCGCGCGCCAGAGGCAGCGAGCTTGCGGGCGAGCGACGCGCTGAGGCCGGGGCCGGTGCCGACGATGAGGGCGGATTGAATGGTCATGGTTTGCTTGCTTTCAACGAATATGACAGCGGCAGCCAGGGTTGGTCGGGGAAACGATAGAGGCGGCCGTCGGTTTCGACCATGCGGGCGAATTGCTTCCAGGCGAGGGTGGGGTGTTCGTGGAGCATGTCGAGGCGCAGGCCGGCGTCGAGCAGGGACTGCACGACGGTTGCGAGAGGGTGGATGAATTCGTGCGTGCGCGTGTTTTTCAGCGTCGTCGTTGGGTTGGCGTAGTCGCGGACGTTGTCGATCACGATGGCTTTGTTGCCGAAATAGGGCGCGAACCAGCCGGGTTTGTCGCTCGTTGCAGTCTCGTCGTCAAACACCATCGCGGCTGGGTGCATGTCGGCGAAGTAGAACACGCCGCCTGGGGCCAGCAGGCTTGCGACGGTTTGCGCCCAGCTAGGGATGTCCGGCAGCCAGACGATGGTGCCCCAGGTGGTGTAGATGCGGTCGAAATGCCCCTGCAGCACCTCGCGGCCGGCGTAGACATCGGATTGGACAAATTCGGCTTTGATGCCGGTCTCGGCTGCGAGTGTGCGGGCGGCGGCGATTGCTTCACCGGAGAAATCGAGCCCGGTGACGTTGGCTCCGCGTTGGGCGAGGGCTAAGGTGTCGATGCCGAAATGGCATTGCAGGTGGAGGAGGCGGAGTTGTGCCACCGGCCCGAGTTCGGCTTCCTCGATGCCGTGCAGTTCGTAGTGCCCGGAGTGCAGGCCGGCGGTGTTGTAGTCGGACTCTGGGGCTAAGTGTGCGGCAACGCGCTCATCCCAGTTGGCGCGGTTGAGGCGGAGCCAGTCGGGTTCGGACATGGTGTGGGCCTGCGTAGGGGGCGTCGTGCTTGGGCGTCGCACCTATTTTCCGACATGGTTTGGTGCGTCGCCCAAGCGCGACAGCACCCTACGAAGTATAGGGCCTTGCTTGTAAGAGGCCGGAGACGTTGAGCGGGCGCGTGTCGCCTGCTGGCAGCGAGACGCCGATGCTGTCGAAGGGGAGCTTGTAATGGCCGTCGGCGGAGGCGGTGACGGTCACGCTCTCAGGCGTCCAGTGCAGGTCGATGGTCACGCGAGTCATCGGGCCTGCTTCGGTGATGCCGTCATCCTCGATCATCTCGAAACGGCTGTGGCCGGTGTGCGGGCCTGGATAGACGCGCAGGCAGCGGCTGGGTTCGTCATGCAGCTTGGAGAAATCGAGGCTCTCGGTCATCGGCAGGATGCCGCCGGCCGCCACCGCGAGCGGCAGGCGGTCGAGCGGGGCGGCCAGCGTGGTGGTGGTGTGTGCGGAAAGTTGCTCGCCGGACCAGAAATCGAACCAGCATTCCGGGCCAGCGGGCAGGTACACCTCGCGCGACCGCGCGCCGTCTTCGACCACCGGGGCGGCCAGGAGGTGGTCGCCAAGCATGATGTCCGGGCTGTCGGCGTAGCTGGCCGGATTGTTCGGGAAGATCGCCGATTTGGGCAGCATCGGGGGTGTGCCGTCCGAGGACGAACGATGCATGAGCGAATACATCAGCGGCATGAGGCGGTAGCGCAGCTGGATGGCGGCGCGGATGGCGGGGATGGCGGATGGGTGGAGCCAGGGGGAGGTGTAGATCTCACCGGGCTTCCACGAGTTCATGATCATGCGGGGGTGGATGGAGGCGGCTTGCGTCCAGCGGATGAGGAGTTCGGGCTCGGGCACTGGGCCGGAGAAGCCGCCGATGTCGTGGCCGGTGTTGGCGATGCCGGACAGGCTCATGGTCAGGCCCATGCGCATGTTCCAGGCGAGGCAGTGCCAGCTGGTGTCGTTGTCACCGGTCCAGCTCTGGGCGTAGCGCTGAATGCCGGGCATACCCGCGCGGGTCACGGTGAATGGGCGCTGGCCGGGGGCGTGGGCGCGGGTGGCTTCGACGGAGGCGCGGGTCATCAGCATGGGCTGGATGGGGCGGGCGAGGTCGAGCGGGATGGCCTCGCCGAAGCCGTGGCACAGCGCGTCATCATCCGCGAAACCGTATTCGTTGTTATCGTTCCAGGCGGAATCGAAGCCGGTGCCGAGAACGTCCGTTGTCACGCCCGCCTGCCACCATGCGATGGCGCGCGGGTGGGTGAAGTCGAGGAACGCGCCTTCGCCGTCCCAGAATTGGCTGAGCACGGCTTCACCTTTGGCGTCTGAGATGAAGGCGCCCTTGGGTTCGTTGTAGCGCGGATGGTCATCGAGCAGGCAGGGTTTGAGGTTGGCGACGAGGTGGATGTTGGCGGCGTGAAACTTGGCGAGCAGTGCCTCGGGTTCGGGGTATTTCGAGCGGTTCCAGGTGAAGACGTAACGCTTCGGGCCGATGGAGGTGTAGCCGGAGCCGAAATGAAAGGCGCTGACGGGGATGTTCTCGCGTGAGCATGTCTCGATGAATTGCTCCATGCGGGACTGCGCGGTGGCGCTGTCGGCAATCGCCATGGCGGTTTGGGCGAAGCCGAGGGTCCAGCGAGGCGGGAGGGCGGGCTTGCCCGTGAGGGCCAGGAATTTGCGGGTGACGTCGGGGACTGAGGGGCCGGGGAAGATGTAGTAGTCGAGGTCGCCACCGGCGGCTTCGTAGCTGCGATAGGGGCCGAAATAGTTGTCGTGCTCGCAGCCGAGATCGAAGGCGGCATCAGCGAGGTTGTCGTAGAACACGCCGTGGGCGACGCCGCTTGGGCCGTCTTGCACGATGAGGAACGGCCAGTGCTTGTAGAGCGGGTCACCGCGCTCGGCGTCGTAGCCCAGGCTGTCGAGCATGGTGGTGCGCAGGCGGCGGCCGTGCAGGTCGATGGGGCCGGTTTTGTCGCCGAGGCCGTGGTAGCGGTCGGCCTCATGGCGGACGAAGGCGTGGCGCATTCCGGTGCGGCCGAAGCTGACGGCGTGGCTGGGGCGGTCCTGCGCGAAGATGGTGCCGTTTGGCAGCGCCCAGGTGAAGACGAGGGGGCTGAGTTCGATGGTCAGATGAAGTGCCGATGTGGCAATCGTGATCTGCGTTTCGCTGTGCAGCGTCGTGTGGATGCCGGCGGGCCAGCTGCTTTCGTCGAGACGGTCACGGCCTTCCCACGGCACGTCGGTGGTGCCGTGACCGAGGACGGACCAAGTGTGTTTCTGCGTGGGCGTGTCGCCGTGCAGGAACAGCACGCGGGCGAGGTCGGGCTGCAGGAGGGAGACGTGGCAGGTGATGTCACCACCGCAATCAAGCGTCACCCCCCGCGCGGTGAGGGTGCGCAGGGTGGCTGATCTGATCGGCTTCATGGCGAATTAGCTCCGGGGCAGGGCGATGCCGTTGGCATCGAAGACGTGGATGTTGGCGGGCGGCAGGTGGATGTTCACGGCCTCCCCAAAGGCGAGGCGGGTTTGGCCGCTGAGCTGGACTGTGATGTCCGGCGCTTCGACGCGGATGTAGGACAGGCCGCCGAGTTGCTCGATGCCGGAGACTTTGCCGGAGAGGGTGCCGGGGCCTGCGGCATCCTGCGCGTGCAGATGTTCGGGGCGGATTCCGATGGTAATACTCTCGCCCGCTGCGTGTCCGGCAGCCTGGGTTGTGGTGGCGAAGGTTCCGAAGCCGGGCAGCGCGACCGTGACCATGCCGCCATCGACGGAGGCGATCGTGGCTGGCAGCAGGTTCATGCGCGGCGAGCCGATGAAGCCGGCCACGAAGACGTTGCCGGGGTTGTTGTAGAGTTCGAGCGGGTGGCCGACTTGCTCGACCCTGCCGGCGCGGAGCACCACAATGGTGTCGGCCATGGTCATTGCCTCCACCTGATCATGTGTGACGTAGATTATGGTGGTTTTCAGGCGGCGATGCAGGCCGGTGAGTTCGGCGCGCATGCCGACGCGCAGTTCGGCGTCGAGGTTGGAAAGCGGCTCGTCAAACAGGAACACCTTCGGCTCCCGCACGATGGCGCGGCCGATGGCGACGCGTTGGCGCTGGCCGCCGGACAGTGCTGTTGGTTTGCGGTTGAGATAGGTGTCGAGCTTGAGCATGCGGGCGGCTTCGCGCACGCGGTTGTCGATCTCGACGCGCGGCGTGTTCAGGTTCTCCAGCCCGAACGCCATGTTTTGATAAACCGACATATGCGGATAGAGCGCGTAGGATTGGAACACCATGGCGAGGCCGCGGCGGGCGGCGGGGACGTCGTTCACCACTTGATCGTCAATGCTGATGGTGCCGTCGCTGACACTTTCCAGCCCGCAGATCATCCGCAGCAGGGTGGATTTGCCGCAGCCGGAGGGGCCGACGAAGACGGTGAAGCTGCCGTCCTTGATTTCAAAATCGACGCCGTGGATGACTTTGGTGTCGCCAAAGGTTTTGGTGACGCCGCGCAGTGCGAGACCGCCCATCTATTTCACTCCCGCCGAGGCAATGCCCTGGGTGATGTGTTTTTGCAGAACAAGGAAGATCAGCGAGACCGGCAGGAGGGTGACGACCGTCATCGCCAGCAGGTAGTTCCATTGCGTGGTGAGCTCGCCCTGGAAGGAGTTCAGCGCGAGGGGGAGCGTGAAGCTTTCGGAGCGGCTGAGCACGACCATGGGCCAGAGGAACTCGTTCCAGCGCCACATCACCGAGAAGATGGCGAGCACGGCCAGTGCCGGGGAGGAGAGTGGCAGCACAATGCGCCAGTAAATCCGCCACTCCGACGCATTGTCCATGCGGGCGGCTTCGATCAGCTCGTCTGGCAGGGTGAGCATGTATTGGCGCAGCATGAACACGCCGGTGGGGGTGGCGACGGCGGGCCAGATCACGCCCCAGGCGGAGTTGGTGAGGCCGAGTTGGCTGGCGATGAGGTAGTTCGGCACCAGCACGATGGTGGGCGGGATCATGAGCGTGGCGAGCATGATGAGGAAGGCGGTATCCCTGCCGGTGAATTTGTATTTGCTCAGCGCGAAGGCGGACATCGAATTCACCAGCAGCGTCAGAATGGTGGCGATGACGGTGATGAACACGCTGTTCCAGAGATAGCGGGCGAAGGGGAATTGCGTGAACAGGCCGGTGAAGTTCTCCCACGCGGCACGCACGCGCATGATGGGGGTGCGGTCTCCCACCGGGATGCGGCGGACGGTGTCTGGCGTCGCTGGGTCGATCATCTGCGCCTGTAGGCCAAGCCTGCGCAGTTCGCCCATTTCCTTGCCCGCAAATTCGCCGGCGGTGATGGTGAAGGCTTTGAGGTCGCCGCGACCGGGGATTGCGATGGTGCTGGGCTCGTAGGGAAGCAGGGTGGGCGGGAAGGTTTGAATGCCGGTCTCGCTTTTCAGCGAACTCATGCCGAGCCAGAGCACGGGGCCGAACATGACGACGACGCCGAGCACGAGGTAGATATGGGCGGCCCAATCGGTCCAGTCCCAGCCATTTTTGCCGCGTGTGGCGGTGAGGAGCTTAACCATTTTTCCGCATCCCCTTCAGCTGGAGTAGGGTGAGCACGAGCAGGACGGAGGCCAGCAGGAGCGAGGCGGCGGCGGCGAGGCCGTATTGGCGCACCTGATCGGCAAAGCCGGTTTTGTAGATGTATTGCACGATGAAGGTGGTGGCGGTGCCGGGGCCGCCGCCGGTGAGCACATAGACCTCGTCAAACATCTGCACAGCGCGGATGAGGCCGAGCACGAGGACGACGAGCAGGCTCGGCATTAGCAGCGGCAGCGTAATACGGCGGAAATGGCGCAAGGGGGGCGTGGCATCCATCTGCGAGGCTTCGTTGATTTCGGACGGGATGGCCTGCAGGCCGGAGAGCAGGATGAGGGTGTAGAAGCCCATATGCGCCCAGATGGAGACGAACACGCTCCAGAAAAATGCCCAGTTGGCATCGAGCAGCCAGTTCACCGGGTTGGCGCCCACGGCCATGAAGCCCGCGTTCAGCACGCCCTCGCGCTGCAAAATCCATTTCCAGATGAGGGCGACAACGACCGGGGAGAGCAGCACCGGGTAGAAGAAGGCGGCGCGGAAGAAGCCACGGCCGGCGATTTTACGGTTCAGCACGATGGCGGTGAGCATGCTGAAGACGACCATCAGGCCGACCTGAAAGGCCACGAATTTCAGCGTGTTGTAGATGCCGTGCCAGAACAGGTCGCGCGTGCAGCTGTCGGGGTCGAGATGGTTGGTGCAGCTGAGCAGCGAGCCGAAATTTTCGAGGCCCACGAGTGGGCGGTCCAGCGGGAGCAGTTCGGTGCCGCCGGTGATCGAATAATAGATGTCGATCACAATGGGCAGGAAGGTGAACAGGCCGAACACGGCGAGGTTGGGGCCGACGAACACCCAGCCCAATCTGCCACCGGCGAGCTTGCCCTGCAGCCAGCGCATCGGCAATTCCGGCAAGTTCATGAAAAAGCCAAAGATGGCGGTTATCAGGTTCATGGCTGAAGCATCGTCATGGATTGCCTGTCACGCATCGCTGTTCGACCTCCTCCCCGAGGCAACCCATTCACGCCTTTTTAGGCAATTGGGTAGCGCTAACGTGACAGCGTCTTCATGCAGGCGGAAGTGTTTTCGTGCAATGCGGGCACGCGGGTTTGCCTATTCTGTCTCCATCTTGTAGGTCGCGGGCATGTTGAACCGGGTTTATCTGCCAGCGCTGACCATTGTGGCGCTGCTGATGCGGCTGGCGCTTTACAAGCTTATGGCGATTCCGTTCGGCGGGCTGACCGTTGCGATGTGCCAGTATGATTGCGACTGGTATGTTCGTCTGGCGCGGGACGGCTATGGCTCAGACAGTCTGTTTGCCAATTACGGCTCGATCCCGAACTTTGCGTTTTTTCCGCTGTATCCGCTTTTACTGCGCGGGATGATGTCGGTAGCCCCGTTTGGGCCGTATTTCCTTGGCATTGTGTTGTCTAACCTGCTGTTTGTGGGCTTTGTGCTGCTGGGTGCGGTGTATTTGCGGCAAACGCGGACTTTAAAGGATGTGTCGGGGCCGGACGCGGTGCTGTGGGTGTTGTTGGCGGTGCTGTTCCCGTTTGGCTACATCTTCTCGGCACCCTATTCAGAATCGCTGTTCGCGCTGCTTACGGTGGCGGCGGTGTTGATGTTGGCGCGGCGGCGGGTGCTGTGGGCGGCGGTTATGTGCGCGCTGATGTGCGCGACGCGGCCAACCGGGGTGCTGATGGTGGTGCTGATCATCGCCGACCGGGCGTGGCATTTGTGGCGTGGTCGCGGGCGGGCGGATTGGGTGGCATTGCTGGGCGAGACGCTGCTGCCGGTGGCGATCGCACCGTTGGGGCTGTCTGCCTACATGCTGGCGCAATATCTCAGCATTGGTGACGCGATGGCGTTCAATCATGTGCAGGTGCTGTGGTATCGCGAATGGCTCGGGCCATGGGCGATGGCGGCTCGTGGGTTGGGCGCGTGGGACTGGCACAATGTGCTGATGCCGAAGGGACTGCCGAGCGAGAGCTATGACGTAGCGTGGGCGCTGCTGGGGCTTGCTGCTTCGGTTTGGATGGCGTGGCGGCGGCGGTTTGCCGAGGCTTGGCTGTGTGCGGCGAGCATTTTGCTGCCGATGTCCACCGGGTTGCACTCCCTGCCGCGCTTTGTGGCGACAAGCCCGTTCTTTCTGTTCGCGCTGTTTGATCTGCTGATGATGGTGCGCAGCCCGCTTGTGCTGGCGGGGTTGTTTGGCGGGGCCGGATTGCTGCACGGCGTGGTGCTGGTGTTCTGGTTCATCGCCGCGAGCTCGACCTATTGATGCGCCATTTTGTGATCCTGGCGGTCGCGTTGGTCCTGCTGGCGGCGCAGGCGGGGATTGTGGGCCTGGGGCTGTTTGCGCCACAAGTGAGTGCCCAGTACCGCTCGGTTTTCATCGAGCATAAGACGCTGGATTGGGTGACCGAGCCCTAGAGCAACGCCCGACCAGATTGAACCGTTCCGGTGCAATCTGGTCGGCGCTAAGTTGCTCTAGAGTCATATGTTTCTAGAGCACGAACTTTCGACCAGATG
>CAIJTR010000014.1 GCA_903823665.1 uncultured Rhodospirillales bacterium | reverse complement strand
GCGGGTTGATTTCCTTGGCGTATTCGATGGTCTGCTGGATGGTTTCCTGGGTTTCGCCCGGGAGGCCCAGGATGAAGGTGCCGTGGATCTTGATGCCGAGCTCGTGGCAGTCCTTGGTGAACTTCTTGGCGGTTTCGATCAGCAGGCCTTTTTTGATGTTGTGCAGGATCTGCTGGTTGCCGCTCTCGTAGCCGACGAGGAGCAGGCGCAGGCCGTTGGCCTTGAGGACTTCGAGGGTTTTGCGCGGCACGTTGGCCTTGGCGTTGCAGGACCAGGTGACGCCGAGCTTGCCGAGCTCGATGGCGATTTCCTCGGCACGGGGCAGGTTGTCGGTGAAGGTGTCGTCGTCGAAGAAGATCTCTTTCACCTGGGGGTGATTTTTCATGATCTTCGCCACTTCGGCGGCGACGTTCTTGGGCGAGCGGACGCGGTATTTGTGGCCGCCCACGGTCTGCGGCCAGAGGCAGAAGGTGCAGCGGCTTTTGCAGCCGCGGCCCGTGTAGATCGAGACGTAGGGGTGCTTCAGGTAGCCGATGAAGTAGTCCTCGATGCGGAGATGCTTCGTGTAGACGTCACTCACGAAGGGCAGGCTGTCCATGTCCTCGAGGACCTCGCGGTCCTTGTTGTGGACGAGGAGGCCGGAGGCGTTGCGGTAGGAGATGCCGTCGATGGTGGACCAGTCGCGGCCTTCGGCGACTTCGAGGATGGTGAAGTCGAACTCGTTGCGGGCGACGAAGTCGATGGGCAGGCCCTGCTGGAGGCTTTCCTCGGATTGCACGGCGACCTTGGCGCCGACCATGCCGATCTTGAGGTTCGGGTTGGCCTCTTTCATGGCGGCGGCGACCTTCACGTCCGACGCGAAGGACGGCGTGGAGGTGTGGATGATGCAGAGCTCGTGCTCGGCGGCGGCCTTGAGGACGACGTCCATGCCGATGCGGGCGGGCGGGGCGTCGATGAGGGTGGAGTTGGGGACGAGGGCCGCGGGCTGGGCGAGCCAGGTGGGGAACCAGAAGCTCTTGATCTCGCGGCGCGCCTGGTAGCGCGAGCCGGCGCCGCCGTCGAAGCCGTCGAAAGAGGGCGGCTGGAGAAAGAGGGTCTTCATCATGACAAGACTGTCCCTTGGGATGCGGTACTGCGTTCAGATTCGAGCGTAGATGGGGCGTTTGGGCGGGTATGCATCATCTGGCCGCGCCATTCCACTTTGTCGCTTGCATAGCTGGCCAGGATGACGGCGAGCGAGAGGGCGTCACGCAGCGGGAGGAGCCATTTGGGGACCGGGGTGGCGCGGTTTTGTGACACGAGGCCAAGGGCGCGATCGATGTCGGCTCCGGTTGCGGCACGGGCGGCCCAGGCGGCCGCGAAGAGGGCGAGCGTCCAGGGCGATGGGGCGAGGGCCAGGGCTGCGAGCGCCCAGGCGAGCGGGAACTGGATGGAGGAGGCGGCGAAGGCCACGGGGACGAGGGAGAGGATGGTGCGGGACCAGCGCAGCTCGTGGCGGAACAGGGCGTTGAGATTGGTTTCGGGCACTGTGGTGGCGGGAATCGTGGTCGCCATCGTCACTTTGAGGCCGCGGGCGCGAACGAGTTGGCCCAGGACGTTGTCGTCGGCGAGGTGATCGACCAGGGCATGGAGGCCGCCGATCTGGGTGAGGGTGTCGCTGCGCAGCGCCATGGTGGCGCCGAGGCAGTCCTGCCGTCCCATGGCGCGGGACATGAGGGCGCCGGGGAGGAAGCCGTGGTTGATGGCGCTGGCGCCGAGGCGGGCGGCGAGGGTTCGGTTGGCGGCGAGGCCGGCGTAGAGGGTGGTGACGAGGCCGGTGCCGGGGACGCCGAAGGCTGCGACGACGCGGGTGAGGTAGTCCGGCGCGCAATGCAGGTCGCTGTCGGCGATCACCAGCAGGGTGTGGCGGGCGCTGGGCAGCATGTTGATGAGGTTGGCGATCTTGCGGTTCTGGCCGTGCGGTGTCGGGTCAATGACCAGGGCGACGTCGCGCGTGGGATGGCGGGCGCGGAGGCGGTTGACGACGGCGATGGCGGGGTCGTTTTCGTCCTGCACGCCGAAGACGATCTGGTAGGGCTCGTAATCCTGTTCGAACACGCTGTTGAGCGCCTGTTCGAGGAGCGGCTCGTCGCCATGGAGCGGCTTGAGCAGGGTGACCGGTTCGGGTGCAGCGCCGGCTTTGGGGTCTCGCGGGCGAATTGGCGGACGGCGCGCCAGCCGGCGATGGCCTGGCCGATGCCTGCCAACGCCAGTAGTGCGGGGAGCATCGCGGCGGCGTTCAGGGGCTGGGCGATCACGTTTTCAGTTCGTGGCGTCGGCGGCGAAGGCGGCCACCTTGTCACGCAGGCTGCCGATCAGGGAGGTTGCGTCCATGTTGGTGAGCATGGAGCGGAAATCCGAACGTGTGACGGCGACGCGGCTGATGGAGCCGTTGAGCAGGATGTCCACCACCTGCCAGGTGCCGCCGAACTCGCGCATCACGTAGTCGAGCCGCGTTGCGTCACCGGTGGTGGGCACGATGCGGGTGGGGACGATGACATCTTTGCCGACATGGCGCCGTTCGGGCGTGATTTCGAAGCGCTCACCGTTGAAGGCGTCAAAATTGGCGACGTAGCTGGCGACGGTGAACTGGGTGAAGACGTCGAGCAGTTCGGCCTGCTGGGCGGGCGCGATGGTGGACCATTTCGCGGGGCTGACCGAGTTCTGCAGGATCAGTGGGAGATTGAAGGTGGCCTGCACCACTGGCGTCAGGGCGCGCATGCGATCGTCGAACGGGCGGGCGTGGCCGAGATGCATGACGATCTGGAGCCCGGTGTTGAGGGCCAGGATCGGCGCTGACGGCGAGGTTTCGGCCCGCGCCGCGCCGGCGGCTGAGAGCGACAACAAACCCAGGGCCAGGGCCCGGCGTGAAATCATCGGGGTTCTCCCAAGGCTTCGCGCACCGTCCGCTCGATATCCCCAGCGGTGAGCCCGGCATCGACCCATTGCTTCGCCGGCGCGTCGTGTTCGAGGAAGCGGTCGGGCAGGACCATCGGGCGCACGCGCAGGGTGCCGTCCAGCAGGCCTGACCAGGCGAGGTGCTGCAGCACGGCCGAGCCGAAGCCGCCCACCGTGCCGTCCTCGATCGTCACCAGCACCTTGTGGGTGCGCGCCAGGCTGTCGATCAGGTCGGTGTCGAGCGGTTTGGCGAAGCGGGCGTCGGCCACCGTCACGCTGATGCCGGTGGCGGCCAGCGCGTCGGCGGCGGTGAGGCAGGAGGCGAGGCGGGGGCCGAGGGCGAGGATCGCAACCTTGTCCCCCTGGGCGGTCCCCTCGCGCACGATGCGGCCCTTGCCGATCGGCAGGATGTCGCCGCGCGCGGGCAGGGTGACGCCGGTGCCCTCGCCGCGCGGGTAGCGCACGGCGCTCGGCCGGTCGTCGATCGCGCCGATGGTGCGGACAGCGTGCATCAGCTCCGCCTCGTCACTCGGCGCCATGATCACGATGCCGGGCAGGCAGCCGAGATAGGCGAGATCGAAGCTGCCGGCATGGGTCGCACCGTCCGCCCCCACAGGGCCCGCGCGGTCGATCGCGAAGCGCACCGGCAGCGACTGGATCGCCACGTCATGCACCACCTGGTCATACGCGCGCTGCAGGAACGTCGAATAGATCGCACACCACGGCACCATGCCCTCGCTCGCCATGCCGGCGGCGAAGGTGACGGCGTGCTGTTCGGCGATGCCGACATCGAAGGTGCGGTCGGGGTAGGCGCGGCCGAAGCTGTCCAGGCCGGTGCCGGAGGGCATGGCGGCGGTGATCGCCACGACGCGGGGGTTGGCGGCGGCTTCGAGCTTCAGGGCTTCGGCGAACACCTTGGTGTAGGTGGGCGGGCCCGGGGGCGCCTTGACCTGCTCGCCGGTCAGCACGTTGAACTTGGAGACGGCGTGGAGCTTGTCGGCCGAGGCCTCGGCCGGCGCGTAGCCGCGGCCTTTCTGGGTGATGACGTGGAGCAGGATCGGGCCGTGATCGTCCGCCTCGCGCACGTTGCGCAGCACCGGGAGCAGGTGTTCGAGGTTGTGGCCGTCGATTGGGCCCACGTAATAAAAGCCCAGCTCCTCGAACAGCGTGCCGCCGGTGACGAGGCCGCGGGCGTATTCCTCGGCGCGGCGCGCGGTGCGCTCGATGCCCTTGGGGAACTTCTTGGCCATTTTGATGGCGATGTCACGCAAGGACAGAAAGCTCTGCGAGGAGAGAATGCGCGAGAGATAGGCGGACATGGCGCCGACCGGCGGCGCGATCGACATGTCGTTGTCGTTGAGGACGACGACGAGGCGGGATTTGAGGGCGCCGGCGTTGTTCATCGCCTCATAGGCCATGCCGGCGGAGATCGCGCCGTCGCCGATGACGGCGACGACGTTGCGGGGCGTGTCCTGCATGGCGGAGGCGACGGCCATGCCGAGGCCGGCGGAGATGGAGGTGGAGGAATGGCCGGCGCCGAACGGGTCGTATTCGCTCTCCGCCCGGCGGGTGAAGCCGGCGAGGCCTGCGCCCTGGCGGATGGAGCGGATGCGCGCGCGGCGGCCGCACAGGATCTTGTGGGGGTAGGTCTGGTGGCCGACATCCCAGATCAGCCGGTCATGCGGCGTGTCGAACACGGCATGGAGGGCCACCGTGAGCTCGACCACGCCCAACGAGGCGCCGAGATGGCCACCGGTGGTGGAGACGGCGTCGATGGTCTCACAGCGCAGCTCATCGGCGAGCTGGATGAGCTGCTCGGTGGAGAAGTTGCGCAGGTCCTGCGGCACGTGGACACGGTCCAGCAGCGGGGTTGTCGGGCGGGTGGTGGGGACGATCGGGGCGTTCATGGTCCGGGTGTCACATGGGTGAAGTAACGCAAAAGCGGGTCGGCGGTCGGGATGGGACGAAGATGCCTTCTACGATCCTGTGGACAGGAACCTGATTGGGGAGGCTACTCTCCCGACGTTCGCCGTGCCATACGCGGGGACGCCACCGCTCGCAACCCGGCCGACCGCTGATACACGCCGTAACATGAATTTCTGACATCCGCCTGACAGGTATGAGGCGGGGCCATGGAGAATGGAAGATGATGAAGGTTGTCCTGGCCCAGCCGCGCGGCTTCTGTGCCGGTGTCGAGCGCGCGATCGAGATCGTTGAGCGGGCGCTCAAGAAGTATGGCCCGCCGATCTATGTGCGCCACGAGATCGTGCACAACCGCCATGTGGTTGAGGATCTGCGCACCCGTGGGGCTGTTTTCGTCGATGAGCTGGACGAGATTCCGCCCGGCGCGATGACTGTTTTCTCCGCGCATGGCGTGGCGAAGCGCGTGGAGGAGGTGGCGCGCGAGCGTGGGCTGCCGGTGATCGACGCGACCTGCCCGTTGGTGACGAAGGTGCACAACGAGGGCCGGCGTTACGCCGCCGCGGGGCGCGAACTCGTGCTGGTGGGGCATGCCGGCCATGCCGAGGTTGAGGGCACGATCGGCCAGATGCCGGGCAAAGTTCACCTGGTGCAGACGGTGGAGGATGTGGCGGCGCTTGAGCCCGAGACGCCGGAGAAGCTCGCCTACATCACTCAGACCACTTTGTCGGTGGATGACACGCGCGGGATCATCGCAGCGTTGAAGGCGAAGTTCCCGACCATCCAGGGGCCGGATGTGCGCGATATCTGCTATGCGACGCAGAACCGGCAGCAGGCCGTGCGCGATCTGGCGGAGGCGGCGGACCTGATCTTGGTGGTTGGGTCCAAGAACAGCTCCAACTCCAACCGTCTGCGCGAGATCGGCGAGGAGCTGGGCAAGCCGGCGTATCTGATCGATGACGCGAGCCATCTGAAGGCCGAATGGTTTGTGGGCATCGGTTCTGTGGGGCTGACGGCCGGGGCGTCCGCGCCGGAGCTGTTGGTGCAGGGCGTGATCGACGGGCTGCGGGCGTTCGGGCCGGTTGAGGTGACGACCTTGGACGGCGTGGCGGAGGACGTGAAGTTCCGGTTTCCGGCGGAGCTGGCGGACGCCTGAGCGGGACTTCTCTGTCTGCGCCATTGCGGCGGTTCTGGTGCAGTGCCGTAGCGGCATTGCCCCAGACCGGCCTCTCCGGGGCTGATGGGGCCCTTTCGTAATCGTGTTTCGATATGTCGATTTAGCTTGTCGGAGGGTGAACTCCGTTATATCTGTATTTTCGTTCTAACGAAACACGAACGGAGAAGACAGACCATGCGTTTCAACACAGACGACCACGGCCGCCATCGCGGGCGGCATCACGGACACCATCACGGGCGCTGCGACGATCGGCGCCATGGCCATGACGATCATGACCGGCATGGCGACGGCGCGCATCGCGGGCCTGGGCGGCATGGCCGCGGCGGGCGGCTTGGACGGTTTTTCGAGCACGGCGATCTGCGGATGGTGATCCTGGCGCTGATCGCGGAGAAGCCGCGGCATGGCTATGAGATCATCAAAGCGATCGAGGAGCGGGTGGGCGGCGCCTACAGCCCGAGTCCGGGGGTGGTGTATCCGACGCTCACGTTGCTTGAGGAGATCGGGCATATCACGACCGAGGCGAGTGCCGGGGCCCGCAAGCTGCACAGCATCACCGAGGAGGGGCGTCTGTTCCTGGAGGCGAACCGCACGGCAGTGGCGGCGCTGATGGCGCGGATCGACGAGGCCGGGCGGGCGCGGGCGAGTGCGGAGGCGCCGCCGGTGCTGCGGGGGATGGAGAACCTCAAATTGGCACTGCGCCTGCGG
>CAIJTR010000013.1 GCA_903823665.1 uncultured Rhodospirillales bacterium | reverse complement strand
GGTGGGCGAACCCGGCCACTACCTCGCCTTCCTCGGCCGCATCTCCCGCGAGAAGGGCATCGAAGCCGCCATCCGCATCGCCAAACGCTGCGGCCTCACGCTCAAGGTCGCCGCCAAAATCGGGGCCGAGGATCAGGACTACTACGACCGCGTCATGGCCCCACTGCTGGCGTCAGGCGACGTGGAATTCATCGGCGAAATCAACGACGCCGAAAAACCCGCCTTCCTGTCCGGTGCCCGCGCGCTGCTGTTCCCCATCACCTGGCCCGAACCCTTCGGCCTCGTGATGATCGAAGCCATGGCCTGCGGCTGCCCCGTCATCGCAACGCCCATGGGCTCCGTGCCGGAAGTGATCGAAGACGGCCGCACCGGCTTCATCGTGGAGAACGAAGACGCAGCAGTGGCGGCCATCGCCCGCCTGCCAGAACTCAGCCGCCCCGCCATCCGCACCCGCTTCGAACAACGCTGGACCGCCGGGCGCATGGCGGAGGCGTATGTGGATGTCTACAAATCCCTTTAATCAAAGACCGTCATTGCGAGCCCCAGCTTGGGGGCGTGGCAATCCAGAGCAACGAGCTGTGACTTTGGATTGCCACGTCGCAAGCGCTCCTCGCAATGACGGTGGCAAAATGGTCACACCCTACTCCAGCCGCCAATCCCCGCCGGACTTCACGAACACATGGCGTTCCTCGCTCACATGCGTGCTCTGCCCAGCTCGCTCCTGCGTGCTGAACACGCCGGTGTCCGGCACGGTCGAGATCAGATCGTAGTCCACCAGCACCACGAACCGGCCAGACCCCTGATCGATGCCGCTTTTGTAGACCAGATTGGTTAGCTGCTTCTCACCCACGGAAAACCCTGCGCGAATGCGGTCGCTGATCTGCTGCAACGCCTCCGCCTCCTCAGGGCCCGAGGGCGAACAACCAGCCAATAACACCAGCGCCGCCACGGCCATCAGGCCACGCCTACGCCAAACATCCGGTTGCTTTAACTGCCGCATCCCAACGCTCATGTAACATTTTCAACCGCAACACCAGAGTACGCGGGCTCATCCGCCGTCGCCATGTAATCCCGCGACAACGGCACCGCGAGCTGATCGCGCGCCAGTTGCAGCTGAAACACCATCTGCCCCTTGAACCGGAACGCCAGCTCGCTGCCTGCCAGATAAAACTCAAACATCCGGCAAAACCGCTCATCATGCAGCGCCAAAATAGCATCGCGATGATCGGCAAACCGCGCCCGCCACATCCGCAGCGTCTGCGCATAATGCAGCCGCCAAATCTCGATGTCGCAGGCCACCAGCCCCGAGCGCTCCACCGCAGGCAGCACCTCGGACAATGCGGGCGCATACCCACCGGGAAAAATATACTTCGTGAACCATCGCGCCGTGCTGCCCGGCCCCTGACCGCGCCCAATGCTGTGCAGCAACGCCACACCATCCGGTGCCAGGCAGCGCTTCACATGCGCAAAGAAATCATCGTAGTGCCCAAGCCCCACATGCTCGAACATGCCGACGGAAACAATCCGGTCGAATGTCTCGTCCAGCCCGCGATAATCCAGCATGCGGAACTCCACCCGGTCGGCGAGCCCCTCCGCCGCCGCCCGCGCCGTTGAGGCCGCATATTGCTCGGCGGACAGCGTAATCCCCGTCACCCGCGCGCCATGCTCCCGTGCCAGATACATCGCCATCCCGCCCCAGCCGCTGCCAATGTCCAGCACATGCAGCCCGGGCCGGTCGAGCAGCAGCTTCTTGGCGATATGCCGCTTCTTCGCCAACTGCGCCTCGTCCAGGCTCTCGCGCCCGGTGGGGAAATACGCGCAGGAATATTGCCGGTCCGCGTCCAGAAACAGCCCATACACCCGGCCATCGATGTCATAGTGATGCGCCACGTTGCGCACCGAGCGCCAAATCGGGTTCCATTGCCGCACCCGGCGCAACACCCGGTCCCGCCAAAGCTGCAGCGCCAAAATAGGCTGCGATGAGTCTTTCGAGGCAATGTTGCGCAGCAGCAGTTCCAGCACGGCGTAGATCGTGCAACCCACCGGCTGCAGCCCACCATCCATATACGCCTCGCCCACCGCCAGCGCCGGATTGGTGATCACGCGCCACACCACGCCCCAGTCCCGCACCGCCAGCGTAATGTCAGGCCCCGCCTGCGCGCCCTGGTAGACCGACACCGTCCCATCCGGCCACCGCACGCGAAAAATGCCGATCACCACAAAGCGCTTCAGAATGGCGTCCATGACCGCGCGCATATCCACTCCTCCGGTCAATGGGATCATCGCCCGCTGCCAAGTTAATGGATCGCGATTGCAGCGCAAAAAAACAAGGCCCGCAGCGTCGAGCAAATTGCTCTGCGCTGCGGGCCTCGTGAACTGATCGTCATTGCGAGGAGCCGCTTGGCGACGTGGCAATCCAGAATCCCAAGGCGTTGCTCTGGATTGCCACGCCCCTCAGCAGGGGCTCGCAATGACGGGTTTTCGTCTACTTACGCGTCGTCGTCGTCCCGCGGAACCGAGTTCGGATCGAAGAACGCCAGATCCGACTCAAGCTCAATCGCTTCCTCGGCTTCACCCACCACGCGCTCGCCACGGCCCTGCTTCTCGGCCTCCTCGGCGGAACGTGCCACGTTGACCACCACCGGCATGTCAACTTCTGGATGCAGCACGATGCGCACCGTGGTCAGACCCAGCGTCTTGATCGGCGAATCCAGAACAACCTGCGAGCGGTTGATGGTCAGCCCCGCCTCGATGCACATATCGGCAATGTCACGCGACGACACCGACCCATACAGGCTGCCCGACTCACCCGCCTGACGGATGATGACAACGGCCAGGCCCTGCATCCGCTCGGCCACACGCTCGGCCTCCTCGCGGCGCTTGATGTTCTGCGCTTCGAGTTGCGCACGCTGCGCTTCGAACGTGGCAAGGTTGCCCTTGTTGGCGCGGATAGCCTTCTTCTGCGGCAGCAGGAAGTTACGGGCATAACCCGGCTTCACCTTCACCACATCGCCCATCTGCCCAAGCTTCTCAACGCGTTGGAGCAGGATCAATTCTACGGCGGCCATGGGTCCGCTCCTCAGTTCACAATGTAGGGCAGGAGGGCCAGGAAGCGGGCGCGCTTGATGGCCTGGGCCAGTTCGCGCTGCTTCTTGGCGGAGACCGCCGTGATCCGGCTCGGCACGATCTTGCCGCGCTCGGACAGGAAGCGGCTGAGCAGGCGCACGTCCTTGTAGTCGATCACCGGGGCATTCGCACCCGAGAACGGGCAGGACTTGCGGCGGCGATAGAACGGCCGGCGAGCGCCCACGGCGGAGCGGCGGGCAGCCGGGTTGAGATTGGCATCTGCGCTATCGGACATCGTTCTTACTCCTCAATGCCGGCATCGAAGCCGCCAAAACCACCTTCGCGCGGGCCGTCATCACGGGCGCGGAACTCTTCACGGTCATCAAACCCGCGCTTGCGGCCGCTCTCGAACCTGCCAGCGGGCTTCGGCCCACGGAAGCTGCGCTCACGGTCGTCAGACTTGCGGGCCAGAATGGCCGACGGAGCCTCGGCATCAATCGCGTCCACGCGAATGGTCATGTAGCGCAAAATGTCCTCGTTCAGCGAAAGCTGACGCTCCATTTCGGCCATCGAGGCTGGCTTCGCATCCAGACCGAGCAGCATGTAATGCCCCTTGCGGTTCTTCTTGATGCGATAAGCAAGGCCGCGCAGGCCCCAATATTCGCGCTTCTTCACCACGGTGTCGCGGGCAGGGCCCTCAACAGCGGCGGGAGCACTTTCTTCACCTTCGGCAGGGGCAGCGACTGCGGGAGCCAGCGGTGCGGGCTCAAAGCCTGCATCGAGGTCCATTTGGGCGACAAGCGCGTCGACGATCGACTCCACCTGCTGCTGAGTCACGTCATTGCGTGCAATCAGCACGGTCTCATATAGAGGCATGTTAGCTCCCTCTGGGTTGTTCAGCTCCGCGTCCGGGTCTGGAAGCCGCACCACAATTGGTGCGTGAGCATAGCCAGCGGCAGCCTGAGCCGCTGGCAGGGAAGGCGCGGCTTATATAGGCATTTGGCCGCGATGCAAGAAAAGAACGGACCGCGCGACGCAGAACTGGCATGAAGCGGGCATGTCACGCGCAAAACAAAACATCGCCATCATCGGCGCAGGCCCCGCTGGCCTCGCCGCCGCCGAAATACTGGCCCCCACCGCCCTCGTTACAATCTTCGACAGAATGCCGTCGGTCGGGCGCAAACTGCTCATGGCCGGGCGCGGCGGGCTGAACCTCACCCATTCCGAAGCCATGCCGGGCTTCATGGAGCGTTACGGCGAGGCGCAACCCGCCCTCCGCGCCGCCATCGAGGCCTTCCCGCCCACCGCCCTCATCGCCTGGGCTGAGGGTCTTGGGCAGGAAGTGTTCACCGGAACCTCCGGCCGCGTGTTCCCCCGCGCCATGAAATCCTCGCCCATGCTCCGCGCGTGGCTGGCAAGGCTCACCGGCATCGGCGTGCAATTCCGCATCCGCCAGAACTGGCAAGGCTGGAACGAGCAGGGCGCACTCGTCTTCGAAGGCGGCCACACCGAAACGCCCGCCGCCACACTCCTCGCCCTCGGTGGCGCATCCTGGCCCCGCCTCGGCTCAAACGGCGCATGGAACCAGTATTTCGCCCCCGCCGAACTCGCCCCCTTCGCCCCCGCCAACATGGGCTTCACCGTCGCATGGTCGGACATGTTCCGCACCCGCCACGCTGGACAACCGCTCAAACGCATCGCCATCCGCCATGCCGACCGCATCGTGCCCGGTGAGGCCATGATCACCGCCCGTGGCATCGAAGGCGGCGTCATCTACGCACTCTCCGCCCCCATCCGCGATGACATCGCAGCCCACGGCTCCGCCACCATCGAAATCGACCTGCGCCCCGATCTCTCCCTCGAAGCACTTCAATCCCGCCTCCCCACCGCACGCGGCAGTCAATCACTTTCGAACTTCCTTCGCGCCCGCGCCGGCATCTCTCCCGTCGCCATCGGCCTCGTGCAGGAGGCGCTGCATCAAGGTGCCCACGCCGATCTCGCCACCCTCATCAAAGCGCTCCCACTCCGCCTCGACGCCCCAGCCGGCCTCGACCGCGCCATCTCCACCGCCGGCGGCCTGCGTCTCGCAGCACTTGACGAACACTTCATGCTCAAATCTCGCCCAGGAGTATTTGCCGCAGGTGAAATGCTCGATTGGGAGGCCCCAACCGGCGGCTATCTGCTACAAGCCTGCCTGAGCACCGGCCACGCCGCAGCACGCGGCATCCTCGGCTGGCTGGAGCGCCAACAATGACAAATCTGCCATGACCGATCTTCACGTCACCACCGGCCACATTCTCGCCCTGCGCCTGTTCGACGTCGCTTACGGCATCGACATCGTGAGGGCGGAGGCACTCTGGGCCGCCCACGCCACCGGCCGCACCAGCCGCGCCCGCCTCACCGCCACACCCCCAAAAGCGATGGCGTTCGGCGTCGAGCCGCTGACCATTATGCTAGACCCGGTCACCATCCCGCTCGACCATTTGCCGCCGGGCTGGCCACCCGTCGAAGCCGTCGTCACAGCACGCCTCTACGATTTCGGCACCGTTTCCCTCGCCATGCGCATTCCCACGCCCAACCTCGCCTGGCCGGATTACGTCGATCTGCTCAACACCATCGACGCCGCCGTGGGCCAAGCCTCCGGCACCCGCATGTGGGAGAAAATGCTGGCCGATCTCCGCCTCGTCATCGCCGGAGCCCTCGTCCGCCCCACGCCCTCCTCGGTGTGGGAGGACTACCTCATCGGCGTCGTCTCTGCCTTTGACGAACGCTTCACTGCCGCCGAAATCCTGCAACGTGTGGATCTGGTGCCGCTTTTGTCCGGCGAGACCCGCGTGCTCTCCGACGGGGCCCGCACCGACCTGCTGCGCCAGCGGTTCTCCTACTACGTCGATGATCTCGTCGTCCTCACCTGGGACCGCGCCTTCATCTACGAACCGCGCGGCGATTCAGACGTGGCGGACGTGCTGGAAGTCGCCAACGCCCAACTTCTCCAAATGCGCTATTACGACGAGCTGCTCGACGACGAATTGCCGCGCATGTACGACCTCGTCGAAGCCACCCGTTCGACCTGGAACCTGCTTGCCGCCCGCCGCTACGCCGAACTCGCCCGCAAGCTCTACACGCTGGTCGCCGAAGTGACGGAGCTGACCGAAAAGGTCGATAACGCCTTGCAGGTCACCGAGGACGTCTACCTCGCACGCATCTACGCCGCCGCACTGGACCTCTATCGCGTCCCCACCGTCAGCCGCGCCGTGCAACGTAAACTCGCCATCATCCGCGACACCTATACGGCCCTGTATGATGAAGCCTCCTCCAGCCGCTCCCAAATGATGGAAGCAGCCATTTTGCTGCTGATCTTCGTGGAACTGATGCTGGCGGTGCTGCGGCACTGATCCCTACCGATTGGCCCCCGGCACCCACAACACATCCCGCGCCGCGTTGTCGTTCAACTTCCGACCCAGCACGAACAAATGATCCGACAGCCGGTTCAAATACCGCAGCACGGATGGATTGACCGTCTCGGACTGCATCAACGTCACCACCCGCCGTTCCGCCCGCCGCGCAATCGTCCGTGCCAAATGCGCCTGCGCCGCCGCCGGCGTCCCGCCCGGCAGCACGAAGCTGGTCAACGGCGGCATTGCCGCGTTCATCCCGGCCACCTCCGCCTCCAGCCGAAGGCTCGGCGTGTCCGTCATGCGCAGCCGCTCGCCGCCCTCGCCCGGCACGCACAAATCCGCGCCCACATCGAACAGATCGTTCTGAATACGCGCCAGCATGGCATCGGCCTCCGCATCACAATGAAGGCGCAGAATGCCGATGGCGGCGTTGGCCTCATCCACCGTGCCATACGCCTCCACCCGCAGCGCATCCTTGCGCAGACGTGTGCCATCGCCCAGCGATGTCTCGCCCTTGTCGCCGCCGCGCGTGATCACCCGGTCAATTCGAATCAAAGCCCACTCCTATAAAACCAGAACGCCCTGATGCTTGGCCTTGCCCTCGGGCTCCACATGGATGGTGATCATCAACCCTTCCATCTCCGTCTTCAACGCCGCCTCAATCCGGTCGCAGATATCATGCGCGTCCTGCACCGCCATCGCCCCCGGCACCACCAGATGAAACTCCAGAAACGTCAGCTTCCCGGCATGGCGCATCCGCAGATCATGCGCCTCGATCGCCCCTGCCGCCTGCTCACCCACAATGGTGCGAATACGGCCCACGATATCTGCGGCGGGTGCCTCATCCATCAACCCCCCAACCGAGCTTCGAATAACGGCAATGCCAGACACCAGAACATAAATCGCAGCCACCACCGCCACCGCCGGATCAAGCCAAACAAGTCCCGTGGTCATCACCAGCGCCACACCCAACAGCACGCCAGCGGAGGTCACCACATCGGCCATCAAATGCTTGCCGTCCGCCATCAATGACGGCGACCGCAACGCGCGACCGCGGCGAAGCAACAGCCGCGCCCACACCACATTGATCACGCTGGAGCTGGCATTCAGCCCCAGTCCCAGCGACAATTGTTCCAACGGGGCCGGATGGGTGAAACTCAACCACGCCTGCTCAATGATCAGCACCGCCGCCAGCACAATCAGCGCGCCCTCAATCACGGCTGCGAAAAACTCTGCCTTGTCATGCCCGTACGGATGATTGATGTCCGCCGGCTGGGCCGCCAGCCGCAATGCCAGCAATGCCACCCCAGCAGCGGCCACATTCACCACCGTCTCGGCCGCATCCGAAAACAGCCCCGCACTGCCGGTCACCCACCAGGCCGCCGTCTTCATCGCCAGCACCACCAGCCCCACCAGGATGCTGCCGGCCGCCATGTTCTCCGCGCGCCCCATCATCAGCCCGCCTCACCCGCCAACGCCGGCTCATCATGATCCGGCAGCACAAACACGCGATTGGTGGAAAAGCTGAACCACACCCGATGGGTGCGGAAATAGTCGATCCCGAGGATCACCGGAAACACCTGCGGCGTATCCCGCCCCACCAGCAGCGTCGGCATGTCGAACCGCTCCCGCCCGACCAGCAGCCGCCCAAAGCGATGCCGGCGCAGCGGCACAGCGGTGCCAAACCCGCGCGCGACGAGCACCTGATCACCTGCCAATTGCGCATCACTCACCCCCGCCTTGGCCGCGAACGTGGTGGAGACGAGTGAGCCGGCCAGCGCCCCGGTGTCGAACATACCAAGCGTCACCGCACCATCGAGCGAAACCGGCACCATCAGATACGGCTCCGTCACCTGCGCCACGCCCACGCCATGCACAATCGCGCGCTTGGCCGGAATCTCCAGAACATTGCCCGGAATGGGCGGCGCCGCACCCTCGCACAAACCGCCCTGATGCAGCGTGATCCGTCCGTGCGGCAGATCGATATCGGCATCGAATTGCTGTAACACATCCAGGCCGAGCACGCCGTCCTCAATCGTCTCCTTGTTCACGCCAACGGACAGATCCGTCAGCGCAACACCACCGATGGTAAGGTTCTGCACCGTCGCGCGCTCGCTGCTCGCCTTGCCGCCCACCGCCTGAAACACCGACTTCGTGTCCGGCACCACAGTCAGGCCGAGCACACTGGCCGCATTGCGGTTGATCACCGAAACATTGGCCCCAGTGTCCAGCAGCAGCCGCGCCCGGCGCTGGTTGATCGTCACCGTCACAATCGCCGCCTGCCGGTTCACCTCAACGGGAAGCGAAATCGCAGGCCCGAGCCCACAGCTCACCAACGCCAGCCTCCCGCTTTGGCCGCCGCACGCCGCAAGCCCGATGCACAAAAGCCCCGCCAAAATCGGCCGCATGCATTCCCCGCTCAGTTTCTGCCACGAGGACAGCGCCATTCGCGGGCCTTCTAGCACGGCCCCGCCCTGCGGCTACACCGAGAAGTATTTCGCCCGGCTGTTCAACACCACGATGGCGCTGGTCGATTGCTCCGGATGCAGCTGGAACTCGTCCGACAGATCGACGCCGATCCGCTCCGCCCCCAGCAAGGACAAGATCGCCGCCTGATCCTCCAGCTTCGGGCAGGCCGGATAACCAAACGAATACCGGCTGCCACGATAGGACTGCCCCAGCATCTTCTCAATGTCGCGGTCATCCTCACCGGCAAAGCCCAGCTCAGCGCGAATGCGCTTATGCGTCACCTCCGCCATCGCCTCGGCCATCTCCACCGACAATCCGTGCAGATACAGATAATCCTGGTAGCGATTGTCATCGAACCACTCACGCGCGGTGTCGCTGGCCTTCTGGCCCACGGTCACCACCTGCAGCCCGATCACATCGCGCTCGGCATCATCGATGTCGCGGAAGAAATCAGCGATGCACTCGCCATCCGCCTTGGGCTGGCGTGGCAGCGAGAAGCGGGTCAGTTCCGTTGTGCCATCCTCCGCAAAAATCACAAGATCATTGCCCTGACCAGCGGCTTTCCAATAGCCATACACCGCCTGCGGCTTCAGAATGTCCTGCTCCTCACAGATGCCCAGCATCCGCCGCATCACCGGCCGCAATTCCTGCCGCGCCCAGCCCAGGAACTCATCCAGGCTGCGGCCCTGCTTCCTAAAGCCCCATTGGAACTGATACAGGCTGCGTTCGTTGACGAAGGGCACGACGGACTTTGCCGAAGCCTCCACCACGCGCGCACCCCAGAATGGCGGCGTGATCACCGGCTCATCGCGCGTCAGTGACCGGCGGCGCGCCTGCACCTCCGCCACATCCACTGGGCGATACGCTTTCGCATCGGCCTGGCCCAGCGTGCGCTGCGTGTTGCGGTTCTTGCCCACGCGCTTGGCCTGCAAAGCCGCCAGATAATCGTCAAACCCGTTGCTGGTGACACGATCCATCAAATGCAGCCCATCGAACGCATCGCGCGCATACGCCACCCGGCCGCACGCATAGGCGCGCACGCAATCATCCTCAACATAGTTGCGTGTCAGCGCCGCACCGCCGAGCAGAACCGGAACATCCAGCCCCTGCCTGGACATTTCCTCAAGGTTCTCGCGCATCACCACGGTGGATTTCACCAGCAGCCCGCTCATGCCAATCGCGTGCGCCTTATGCTCACGCACCGCCGCCACCATGTCAGTCAGGCCCACCTTGATGCCGAGATTGACCACGCGGTAGCCGTTGTTGGTCAGAATGATATCGACAAGGTTCTTGCCAATATCATGAACATCGCCCTTTACCGTGGCGAGCACGATGGTGCCTTTCTCCTGGCCCTCCACCCGCTCCATCAACGGCTCCAGATGCGCCACGGCAGCCTTCATCGTCTCGGCGGATTGCAGCACGAATGGCAGCTGCATTTTGCCCGCGCCAAACAACTCGCCCACCACCTTCATGCCGTCGAGCAGAATATTGTTGATGATATCAAGCGGCGGATGCGCCTTCAGTGCCTCGTCCAATTCATCAGCAAGCCCCTTGCGGTCGCCATCGACAATGCGATCCTTCAGCCGCCCTTCCACCGT
Source organism: uncultured Rhodospirillales bacterium (assembly GCA_903823665.1). GTDB lineage: Bacteria > Pseudomonadota > Alphaproteobacteria > Acetobacterales > Acetobacteraceae > CAIQQQ01. The sequence goes on along the minus strand of CAIJTR010000013.1, from coordinate 16,285 downwards.
CTCCGCACGAGACTTCTTGACGGCATCGACAAGCTTCCGGTCCGCGAACACTTCCAGCAGCTTCTGCAGCGGATCATAACCCTCGCGCCTGCGATCAAAAATCAAATCCTCGCAGACCTGCACTTCATCGGCTGCAATCAGATGCAGTGGGCGAATTTTCGACACGTGCACAATCGCACCGCTCATCCCCGCCTTCACCGCATGATCCAGAAACACGCTGTTCAGCACTGCGCGCGCCGCCGGGTTCAAGCCGAAGGAGATGTTCGACAGCCCCAGAATAATCTGAATATCCGGGAACTTGTCACGGATCATCTTGATCCCCTCAAGCGTCCATTGCCCCAGCTTGCGATCATCCTCATTGCCGGTGGCAATGGTGAATGTCAGCGGATCAATCAGCAGGTCTGATTGCTGAAGCCCGTGCTTATCACACGCGAATTCCACAAGCCGGGTGGCCACGGCAAGCTTCGATTCAGCCGTCTTCGCCATGCCCTCTTCATCAATCGTAAGGGCGATGACCGCAGCCCCAAACTTCTTCGCCAAAATCATCCGGTCGGCCGCCGCCTGCTCGCCATCCTCGAAATTGATCGAGTTGATGATCGGCTTGCCGCCATGAAGCTTCAAGGCATGCTCAAGAACAATCGTCTCGGTGCTGTCGATCACCAGCGGCGAATTGACGGACGACGTGAACCGCGTGATCACCTCGTTCATCTCGAACACCTCGTCGCGCCCCACGAACGCGGTGCAGATATCAAGGCTGTTCGAGCCCTCGGCAATCTGCTCGCGGCCCATCGCAACACAGCCGTCCCAATCGGCTTTCTCCTGCAGCTCACGCCACTTCTTCGAACCGTTGGCGTTGCAGCGTTCGCCGATGGAGAAATACGAATTCTCCTGCCGCAACGGCACCTGCTGATACAGGCTCGCCACCGACGGCATCCAAACCACATTGCGCGAAACCGGGGCAGGGCGGAACTCACCACGCCTGCGCAACATGCTGTCCAAAGCTGCAATGTGCTCAATCGAGGTGCCGCAGCAACCGCCGATCAAATTCACGCCGTCCTCGGCCACAAACCGCTCCACCCACGTCGCCATATCATCGGCACCCAGCGGATAATGCGTCTTGCCGTCCACCAGCTCCGGCAGGCCCGCATTTGGCTGAATGCTGATCAGCCCAGGCCAATTGCCCGCCAGCCAGCGCACATGTTCGGCCATTTCCTGTGGCCCGGTGGCACAATTCAGCCCCATCAGCGGCACGTCCAGCGCCTGAATAACCGTCGCCGCCGCCGCAATGTCAGGGCCCACCAGCAGCGTGCCCGTCGTCTCCACCGTCACCTGCACGAAAATCGGCGTGTCCGTGCCAGCCGCCCGCCGCGCAATTTTGGCACCATTCACAGCCGCCTTGATCTGCAACGTGTCCTGACACGTCTCAATCAAAATCGCGTCCACACCACCGGCAATCAGCCCACGGCATTGCTCAGCAAGCCCGGCTTCCAGCGGATCATAGGCAATATTGCCCAGCGTCGGCAGCTTGGTGCCCGGCCCGACCGATCCGATAACGTAGCGATGCCGCCCATCGGCAAAGCTCTCAGCCGCCTCGCGCGCCAGCTCGGCGGCAATCTTGTTGATCTCGTAAGCACGTTCGTAAAGATCGAACTCACCCAGCGTCACCGGCGAGCCGCCAAACGTGTTGGTCTCCACCATATCCGCTCCGGCCGCGAAATAGCCGCGATGGATTTCGCGCACGAGATCGGGCCGCGAGAGATTGAGAATCTCCGTGCAGTTTTCCTGATTCCAATAGTCGCGCTCAATGTCCAGCGTCAGCGCCTGCACACGGCTGCCCATGCCGCCATCACACAGCAGCACCTTGTGGCGAAGCGCTTCAAGCAAATGCGGACGTGTCATCGTGCGACCTCCAAGGTCTTGAGTTCAGCCGTGGCACCAATCCGCTCAGCGCACCAAAGGCGCACCTCCAGCGGGCCGGCCACAGAGACGGGCTTGGGCGTGTTCATCGACGGGCCGAAAAGCCCCGCCATCTCGTCGTCAGAAAATCCAGGCCAGCGATGCGCCAGCCGGTTCATGCACTCGGCGTTGTCGTGCGAGGCCAGATCAATCACCACCAGCAACCCACCCGGCCGCAACACCCGCACCGCCTCGGCCAATGCCGCCGCGGGGTCCTCGGCGTAATGCAGCACCATCTGCAACACCACCTGATCGAACGACCCATCCGCCATTGGCAGGCGATACATATCGCCCAACCGCACCGCGCAATGCGTCATACCGGGTCCCGAAAGCCGCGCGCGGGCCAACGCCAGCATCGCCCGGCTGGCATCCACGCCCACACCGGCGGAAATACGAGGCGCCAGCAGCGCCAACATCTGCCCAGTGCCGGTGCCGATATCGAGCAGACGCCCGAGTTCCTTCGGCAGCAGATCAAGCAACGCAATCTCAACGTCTGCGACCGGCAATTCCAGCGCGCTCATCTCGTCCCATTCCGCGCCGCGCTTCTGAAAGCTCTCAGTGGCAATGCGCGCCCGCTCCGCCAGCACCCGCGCCGCCTGCCGCCGGTCCGCCGCCAGCACCTGATCCTCCTCCGGCAACCGCGCCAGCACGGCGCGCGCCAGCGATCCGGCATCACTTTCGGCGGGCGGCAGGGCGAACCACACATTCGCCCCCTCGCGCGTCCGCTCCAGCAACCCGGCCTCCCCGAGCAGGCGCAGATGCCGCGACAGCCGAGGCTGCGACTGGCCAAGAATTTCGGTAAACTCCATCACACAGAACGTGCCGCGCGCCACCAGCGCCAAAATGCGCAAGCGCGTCGGCTCGGCACAGGCCCGCAGACCATTTAACAGCTGTTCCATGCTTCCTATATCGTATAAACATATCCTTATGTCCAGGGGGTTCTCATGTTCATCGATGCCCGCGTGCCCATCGTGTTCGGCGCAGTGGCGGATGCCGGGCCAGACGACGCATTGTTGATCGAGGGCGAGCAGCCCGCCCCCGAAGGCCGCATCGTCGTGCGCCTCAGCGAAACCGGGCCATCCGCCCACGTCACCGGCTGCGTCTGCTGTGTGCCACGCTCCGCCGCCGGATCAGCCCTCGCCGGCCTGTTTCTGTCACGCGGCCGGGGCGATATCGCCTATTTCCGCCGCGTCATCGCCGTCGTGGAGGATCAAGCCGCCATCACCGAGGCCGTGGCGAACGACATGCTCGCCTCCGGCTGGTTCCGCGTGGCTAAGCCCGCCTGAGAATGGCCCGTCGTGCCGGACGCTCGATCACCCGCGTCAGCACGTCCGCCATCGCCAGCATTGCGCCGAGCGCCAGCACAATCTGAACCTCACGCGGCCAGCCGATCCCCTGCATCCACGCCATCAAATGATACCCAATCATCTGATGGCTCACATAAAGCGCGTAGGAAACCGAGCCGAGCCACAACAGCGGTGCCGTCGCCAGAAACCCGAGCCTGCCGCTGATCGCCAGCCCAAACAGCACTAAAAATCCGCAGCATATCAGCGCATCACCGGCGGAATAGGCACAGGCAATCGAAACAACACACAACGCGAGCAGCGCGAAAGGCGTCGCCCCCGTCTGCCCACGCCACAGCTGATAAAACATCATCCCCGCAATCAGAAAATGCCCATAGCGCAACAGCAGATACGTCTGCACCCGCCACGGCATCTCAAACCCGATCAAAGGCAGAACGCTGGTGGCAATGCAGCCCAGCACCCAAACCAGGCACACCAGTCGCAAATGCTTCAACCAGCCAAGAGCAAACAGCGCGAGCATACCCACGTAGAACAGCAGCTCCACCGTCAGGCTCCAATACGCCCCGTCCACCATCCGAACGCCGACAATCTCCTGCAGCATCGTGAGATTGACGAGGAACTGCCGCAGACTGACGTCATCCCAAGCGTCCACCGCCAGCAGCCCGGTGGCAAAACTCAGCGTCACTGCCGCCCAGTAAACCGGAAACAGCCGGGCCGCGCGCGACAGCACGAAGTCGCGCCACGTCGCACTGCGCTCCAGCGTCCAGATGATCACAAATCCGCTGATCATAAAAAACCAGAACACCGGCAACAGCCCAAAATCAGGCAGATTGCCGGCGATCCAGCGTTCAACATCCAAGCCCCAGCCAACCGGCGAATGGCCCGGAAACGGCGGCGTTGTGAAACGCCAGCCGTAATGGAACAACACCACCCAAAGGGCGGCGATCCCGCGAAACGCGTCAATCTCGCGAAAGCGCGCAGCAGGTGCCACCGGGTGCATGCGCCCCGCGTCAGCCCGCTTTGGCGGCCGCCGCAATGCCTTCCATGATCAGCTGCTCGGCGCGGGCCTTGTCGCCCCAGCCCTCAACCTTCACCCACTTGCCCTTTTCGAGGTCCTTGTAGCGGGTGAAGAAATGCTCGATCTGCTGGCGGGTGATCTCGGGCAGATCCTCCACCTTGTGCACGTTGGTGAACAAGGTGCTGATCTTGTCGTGCGGCACGCAGAGCAGCTTCTCGTCCTGGCCAGCCTCATCGCTCATCAGCAGCACGCCGATCGGGCGCGCGCGGATCACCGAGCCCGGCACCACGCCGGTCGGCGTCAGCACCATGGCATCGACCGGATCACCGTCATCGGCCAGCGTGCCGGGAATGAAGCCATAGGCCGCCGGGTAGGCCATCGGCGTGAACAGGAAGCGATCGACCATGATGGCACCGCTGTCCTTGTCCAGCTCATACTTCACCGCCGAGCCCTGCGGGATCTCGATCACCACGTTGATGTCAGACGGCGGCGCTTTGCCGGTGGGCAGCTTGGTGATGTCCATTCGTGGTTTCTCCGCATGGGTTGAATATTGCGGCTGCGGTATAGCGGCAGGGGCGGGAGTTGCGAAGTGGGGGGGCAACATGCCATCTCATAAGGGCGTGTGCGCCTGTAGCTCAACTGGTTAGAGCGGGCCGCTCATAACGGCTTGGTTGCGGGTTCAAGTCCTGCCGGGCGCAGACGCCTTGAAGGAAAACGGGGCGCACCACACTGGACTTGAAAATAATGGTCCAATGAACCAAATTGATGATCGGTGGACCCTAGCAAATGTCCGATTCGAACTCACCGGTGACTTAACCGATAGCCCGGTGATGACGCTCTCGGTTTTCACGCCGGCCGGAATTCTTCAACTGATGGGCGAGCCACAGGGCATAGGAACATTGGTGATCGTTCGACATGCGCACATGCAAGGTGCACTGAGCAACGCGGTGGGGGCACGCAATTTACGATTGCTGGCACAGATGTTGATGGCGGAGATGGATCTGGATGAACTCATCATTGAAGGCTCGCTTCGAACGACTGGGGCCAACCCGGGTCGTCAACCAAAACCAATCCGGTCTTGCCGTCACTCTGCGTATCGAACGGCCTGAATCACTACGAGGAATTAAAACGATAGACGCGATCTTCGCCTTGCATAAGCGCGGGATATCGATGCTCAAGGCCAAGCGCACTATCGAAGACGTGCTGGAATCGGGACATAATGTCTGCAACTTGCCTTTCGTTGAGAGTATGGATGCACTGCAAGCTGACATCATCGCTTCAGGTTTGGCGGCATGCAGGCTGGAGCCTGCTGACACGGCGAAACTTCGAGCCCTGCGCACCAGCCTGGGCATGACGCGCGAGCAGTTCTCGCTGCGATATGGGCTGAGTGTGGAGAACATCCGCAACTGGGAGGAAGGGCGGCGGGAGATTGATTCCACGGCCCGGAGTTATCTGACCGCGATCATGAATGACCCGCAGAATGTGCCGTTGCCTTATGAGGTGGCGGCTGGGGTGTAAAGCACTGGCCCGCGTCGCACACCCCCTGATTGCGCCGCACCCGCCCCGCCCCTAAAACACGCAACCGAATTCGCACGGAGCCCCGATCATGGCCGCCTATCAATACGTCTACGTCATGAAGGACGTCACCAAAGCCTTCCCAGGCGGCCGCGAGGTGTTCAAGGGCATCACGCTGTCCTTCCTGCCCGGGGTCAAAATCGGCCTGCTCGGCGTCAACGGCGCGGGCAAGTCCACGCTGCTCAAGATCATGGCCGGGCGCGAGACTGAATTCGGCGGCGAGGCGTGGGCCGCCGAGGGCGTGCGCGTCGGCTATCTGGAGCAGGAGCCGCATCTCGACCCTGACCTCACAGTGGCCGAGAACGTCGAGCTTGCCTTCGGCCCGCTGAAGGCCGCCATCACCCGCTTCAACGAAATCTCCAACCTGTTCGCCGAGCCCATGACGGATGACGAGATGAACAATCTCCTCGCCGAGCAGGCCGAACTGCAGGAGATCATCGACAGCCAGGACGGCTGGGAACTCGACCGCCGCATCGAAATCGCGCTCGACGCCCTGCGCTGCCCGCCGCCGGACAGCCGCATCGACAAGCTCTCCGGTGGTGAGCGGCGTCGCGTCGCCCTTTGCCGCCTGCTGCTCGAAAAGCCCGACCTGCTGCTGCTCGACGAGCCGACCAACCACCTCGATGCCGAGTCAGTCGCCTGGCTCGAAAAAACCCTGCGTGACTTCACCGGCTGCGTCATCGTCGTCACCCATGACCGCTACTTCCTGGAGAACGTGACGAACTGGATCCTCGAACTCGAACGCGGCCGCGGCTATCCGTTCGAGGGCAACTACTCCTCCTGGCTCGACCAGAAGCGCAAGCGGCTGCAGCAGGAGGAGAAGGAGGAAACCTCACGGATGCGGGCATTGGCAGCGGAATCGGAGTGGATCAAGTCCAGCCCGAAGGCGCGGCAGAGCAAATCCAAGGCGCGCATTCAAAAATATGACGAGATGCTGCAAAAATCGAACGAGCAGCAAATGGGCGTCGCCGAAATCGTCATCCCGCCCGGCCCACGCCTCGGCGGCACCGTCATCGTGGCGGACCAGCTGCGCAAAAGCTTCGGCAACCGCCTGCTGATCGACGATCTGAACTTCAAGCTCCCACCCGGCGGCATCGTGGGCGTCATCGGCCCGAACGGGGCCGGCAAATCCACCCTGTTCCGCATGATTGTGGGTCAGGAAACGCCGGATGGCGGCACGCTCACCGTCGGTGAAACCGTCCATCTCGGCTATGTCGACCAGAGCCGTGACAGCCTCGACCCTGAAAAAACCGTGTGGGAGGAAATCTCCGGCGGCACCGATGTCATCCATCTCGGCAAGCGCACTGTCGCGAGCCGTGCCTATGTGGGTGCATTCAACTTCAAAGGCTCCGACCAGCAAAAGCGTGTCGGCATCCTCTCCGGTGGTGAGCGCAACCGCGTGCATCTGGCCAAAATGCTGAAATCTGAAGCCAACGTCATCCTGCTCGACGAGCCGACCAACGACCTCGACGTCGATACCCTGCGCGCACTGGAAGACGCGCTGGAGGAATTTGCCGGCTGTGCTGTCATCATCAGCCATGACCGCTGGTTCCTAGACCGTCTGGCCACGCATATCCTCGCCTTTGAGGGCGACAGCCACGTGGAATGGTTCGAGGGCAACTTCCAAGACTACGAGGCAGACAAACGACGACGCCTCGGCGCTGCGGCAACTGAGCCGCACCGCATCAAGTATCGCCCGCTCCAGCGCTGAACGGGCTTACGATCCGTCGGTGAACCCGTCGCTGCAGATCCAGACCGGGCGGCTTGTGCTGCGCCCGGTCGGATGGGCCGATCTCGCCGATCTGGTGGCGCTGAAGACCGACCCGCGGGCCTATGCCGTCATGCTCGGCGGCGTGCGCACGCCCAACCTTGTGGCGGACGAACTGGCCGAGGAAATCCGGGCATGGTCCGAGCAAGGCTTCGGCATCTGGGCGATCCGCGTGGTGCAAAATGGCAGTTTCGTGGGGATCGTGGGCCTGCAGACACGTCCGGACGGGCGTGGTGTTGGTCTGCGATTCGCACTCTCTCCGCTTGTGCGCGGTCAGGGCTTTGCCAGTGAGGCCGCAGGGGCAGCCTTGCGGTTCGGCCATGATCGCGCTGGCCTCTCCCGCATCGTCGCCGTGGCACGTGAGGACAATTTCGCGTCTCGCACCGTGCTGGGCTCCATCGGCATGCAGGTTTGCGAGCAATTCATCCGTGATGGCGTGGCGCTGCTGGTTTTCGAATCTGTGCGAACCGTGATTCAAAGCCAAACGCCGGAGACAATGCTGCGTTGACGCTGCTTTGCCCGGAATATGGCCTTGAGGGCGCGTGTGTGGCTTTGGCTGCGTGGCTGAGATAAGACGGCGCGGCGAATCAAAGGGTGGGACGAGTGCAAGATCGACGATTCGACCAAATGCAGGCGACACCCGTGCCGGGCTTCAACGCGGGATTTGCCCGCAGATCCCGCCCCTTGGCGGAAGCGGCCGCCGACCACGAGGCAGCAGCGGCCGCGCGCATCGCCGTGGTCACCATGGTCTACAACGAGGCGGATTTCCTGCCGATCTGGATCGCGCATTATGGCCGGCAGGTCGGCATCAGCAACCTGTTCGTCGTCGATCACGGCTCCACCGATGGCAGCACCAAGAACCTCGGCGATGTAAACGTCATCCGCATTCCCCGCAGCCCGCAGGATGATCCCCGCCGTGCCCGTTTCATCTCCGGTCTTGGGGCCGACCTGCTCGAATATTTCGACAGCGTCATCTACGTCGATGTGGATGAGATGCTGGTCGCCGACCCGCGCTATTATCCCGACCTTCGGCATTTCTGCGCCGCCAACAAACAGCCGGTGCTGCACGCCATCGGCATGAACGTCATCCATCGGCTCGGCCATGAAATGCCGTATGACGCCGCCCGCCCGGTGCTGTCCCAGCGCTCCTGGGTGTTCAGCTCCTCCTCCATGTGCAAGGCGGTGCTGATCCGCCGTCCGGTGAAATGGGCGCATGGCTTTCACTCCGCCGACAGCGAGGTGATGTTCGACCAGCTTTATCTGTTCCACCTGCGCTGGTTCGATCTCGACACCGGCCTGCGCCGCCTCGCCAAAACGCGCTCCATGGCGTGGCAGTTCGCCGATGCCGGCATGCATCAGCGCGTGACGGATGACGAAATGGTTCAGCAATTCAGCGGCTTCAGCAACCTGACCCCGGATGAGCGCGACCTCGACACCACCTCGGCACCGGTCGCCGAGTTTCTGCAACAGGTGCTCGCCTCGCAGGCGGGCCGGGAGCACGATCCGTTCCGGCTTTCGCTCGACATCTGGCCGAACGCCCTGTGGCGCGTGCCAGAGCGGTTCCGCGCGTGTTTCTGAACCGCTTCCGGGCAGGAGAGCAGCGTTGATCGAGATCGAGGTCAGTTTCCGCGACAAGCTCGCCGTGGGCCGCGCCACGCGGGAGGGCTGGGGCGAGGCCGAGGCTGGCGGCACCTGGATGACAGGCCCGGTCAGCCGCCTCGTGCTCCCCCCGCCACCGCGCCATGATGGTGCGTTCGAATTGCGCGCGACCATCGGGCCGTATCTGGTGCCCGGCAAAATCGACGCCCAGCGCATCCGCATCCTCGTCAACGGTGTGGCCGTGTTTGAAACCGCCATGCGCCGCGTCTGGCAAATCGCCTGCCCGATCCCGCCCGAGGCGATGGCCCGGCAGCCGCGCGTTGAGATCATCATCGAGCATCCCGACGCCGTCTCGCCCGCCAGCATCGGCAGCGGCGATGACCTCCGCGAACTCGCCGCCTCGGTGTGGAGCCTCACCCTGCTCGGCACCTCGCCCTTGCCCACCGAACGCGCCCCCGTATTCACCCAGCCGCATTTCGTCACCCGCCCCATGGGCAATCTGGCGAACCGGATGATCCAGCACATGGTCGCCCGCGCCGTGCAGGAAGCCGCCCCCAACTGCGCCATCAGCGGGCTCGATATCTCCGAATGGGGCATCATCGCCCCGCCCGACAGCGGCACCTGGGCTGATCTTGCCCTGGTGGACGAGCAGCGCGTGGACGTGGCCGGCGTGGCGGCGCTGCTGTCCGGCAAGACCGTCACCAAGATTGTCCATCGCGGCTACGGCCAGCGCATGGCGAACTTCCTGCCGCGCGAGGCCTATACCTCGGTGTTCGCAAGCCACGAGCCGGACATCACCGCCTATAATGCGCAGCACCTGCTCATCAACATCCGCACCGGTGACGTGGTGGCCGGCACCATCGGCCCCTACGTGCTCATCCCGTTCAGCTTTTACCGCCAGCTGATCGAACAGACCGGCCTCATCCCGGTGTTCATGGGCCAGCTCGAACCGAACGCTTACACCGAAGCCCTGCGCGCCGCCTTCCCGGACGCGAAGTTCCACGAGAGCCAAGGCCCGCTGCGGGACTTCGAAACCATCCGCCGTGCCGCCAACATCGTGGTCGCCGTCAGCACCTTCTCCTGGCTGGCCGCTTGGCTGTCTGAGGCGCAGACCATCCATCTGCCAGTGAACGGCCTGTTCAACCCGCGCCAGTTCCCCAGCGTCGATCTGCTGCCGCTGGACGACCCGCGCTATCGGTTCTGGCTGTTCCCGGTCAATGAGGCCGCCCCAGATTTCGCCGCCGCCCATGCCGCCATCGAAGGTCAATGGCGTGAGGTGAGTGCCGCCGAACTCGCCACCATCCGGGCCGAGGCCGACGCGCCTGCTCATGCCGAGGCCCCCGTTCAGGCTCCGGTGGCGCGCGTCATCCCGCCGATCAAGCACGACGCTGCGGCCATCATTGCCGCTGCTGAGACGGCCGCCCTTCGCGGTCACGCCGCTGACGCGCTGCATCATCTCCGCCGCCTGCCACTGCCCGATTTTGCCGAGCTGCTATGGTCGCTGCCGCGCGACGACCTGCCCCGCATCAGCGACGTTCTGCCGCGCATGGCGAGTGACGAGGTGCAACTGCGCTGGAACGGCAAAAGCGGCCCCGCTTTGTGCGCCGACGCCGTCGATCTCTGCCGCATCATCGACGCCCGCTTCCGCCACATCACGGGCCGCTCGCTCGACCATCGCCGCATCCTGGATTTCGGCTGCGGGTGGGGCAGGCTCACGCGGATGATGATGTATCACACCGATCCGCAGAACATCTGCGCCGTCGATGCGATGGACCAATCCGTCGCGCAATGCCGCGCCGATGGCCTGCTCGGCCGCATCGTCCGCTCCGACTACATCGCCCGTGACCTCGATGTCGGTGACGCGCCGTACGACCTGATCATTTCCCACGGTGTCTTCACCCACACACCCATGCCGGTCGCCCGCGTGCTGATGGCAACGCTGCGCCGCAAGCTCAGCCGCCATGGCCTGCTCGCACTCACCGTGCGCCCGGTCGAACTGTGGTCACAGCTCGGCCACATCACGCCCGAACAGCGTGATGCCCTGGTGCGCAGCCACCACGAAACCGGCTCCGCCTATCTCTCGCTCGACGTCACCTCCGCCACAGGCGAGGAAATCTACGGCGAGGCCACGATCAGCCCGTCCTGGTTCGCCGCCAACTGTCCGGACTGGGAGGTCGAATCGATCGAGCGCGGGATGGACGAGATGCACCTCATCATCTTCCTCACGCCTCGCTAACCCCGCCGCTCAGCTCCGCTCGCCGCCCCGCACAGCACCCGGCAGGCTGTTCTCAGGCGGGGCCAGCGGGCAGATATAATCCGGCGAATGCGCGCAGGAGGGCGCATAGCTGAAGTTGAAATCGAGGATCATCCGCCCGTCCGGCGTCATCCCAAGATCGGCGGACTTCACGCCGTCGAGCAAATAGCGCCCGCCGCCAAACGTCTCATACCCGGACGTTGCGTCCTTGAACGGCAGAAACACACCGCCTCCGTAGCCGCCAATCCAATAAAGGGTCAGCTCAGCGCCCAGCGTCGCCGCGAGACCATTCGTGCGCGCAAACGGGGATGCCGCAACCGCCCCATCGGCCCCCGCCGGCAAATGCAGCACAGCGCCGGACGTCTCGGACAGCCGCACCAGGAAACGCAGCGCCGGATCATATGCAAACACCGGTATCGCCGAAAAATGCTGCTTCTGCGCTGCCGAAAGCGGTGACTGCGCGTGCTGTCCAAACAGCTGATTGCGCGTGTTGCACCACAGCTTCCACGCCGTCAGCGGATCTGGCTCACGCCGAATGTCCGAATACAGATCGGCCACACGGCGACGCCATTCGATCAGCGAAAGAGTCTCAGCGAGGGTCACAGATCGCCATAGGCCACCCGCTCGAACGTCGCAAATGCCTCACGCACACGCGGGCTGCACAGCGCCTCCAGCTCCGCCACGTGGTGATATTCCGGCATCAGCCGGGTCACCTCACCGCACGGGCGCGCGGCCGGATGAAAATAAAGCTCCGTCACCCCGTCTGGCAGCTTGGTGGAAAGCTCGATCAGCCGGTCCTCGGTCATGGCGCCACTCCAGGCCAGACCAAACACCTGATCGTTGACGATCAAGCCCACATGCTCAGCCTGGCGGCGCAGCACGCGTGACCACATCTGCATGGCCCGCGCGCCCAGCCCGGGTGCCACGCCACATTTCGCCATCACGTCCACCGGCTCGCACGGAATGCGAATGGCAGGCAGACCATAGGAGAACCCAGCATCAATGATCATGCGACCAATGGTCGGGTGCAGATGCATGTGCTTGTGCGCATCTGCATGGTCCAGCCGCAGCCCGGTTTCAGCAAAGGCGCGGAACTGTGCCGCAATCTCCGCCCGCAACTGACGACGCACCTCGGGCAAAAAGAAATAACGGAAGCCCAGACGCATACCGTCGGACGGGAAGAAACCGCTCTCATCCACCAAAGCCGGAATTTTGGCATGCGGAAGAACCGAAGGCCCCTCAATCACCACCACGTGCAGCCCTATACGCAACCCCGGCATCGTCTTGGCGCGCCGCACCGCGTCTTCAACCGCAGCACCACCCACCATCAGGCTCGCGGAGGACAACATGCCCTCCCGATACGCCCGCTCAATCCCCTCGTTGACGGCTTCCGACAGGCCGAAATCATCGGCCGTGAAAATGACCTGCCGCCTTTCGTGGGGTGACAGCATTTGCAGCAATTACGCCGCCTCGTTGTGACGTTCACGCAAGAATTGGAAGAACTCCACACCCTCACGCAGACGACGCTTCATCATCTGCGGGCTGCGGATCATCTCGCCGACGATGGCAGCGATCTTCGGCGCGCGGAAATAGAACTTCTTGTAAAACACCTCCACGCTCTCGAAAATTTCCGTGTGCGACAGATGCGGATAGTGCAGCGGGGCAATCTGCACGCCATGCTCGTCAATCAGTTCGGCGTGCTCAGCGTCAAGCCAGCCATTCTCCACCGCCTGTTTATACAAGAACGTGCCAGGATACGGTGCCGCCAGCGATACCTGCATTGTGTGCGGGTTGATCTCCTTGGCGTATTCAATCGTCTCCTGGATCGTCTCGCGCGTCTCACCGGGCAGGCCGAGAATGAACGTACCATGGATTTTGATGCCGAGCTCATGGCAATCCTTGGTGAACTTCTTGGCGGTCTCGATCAGCAGGCCCTTCTTGATGTTGTGAAGGATCTGTTGGTTGCCGCTTTCATAGCCCACGAGCAGCAGCCGCAGACCGTTCGCCCGCAGAATCTCCAGCGTCTTGCGCGGCACGTTCGCCTTGGCATTGCACGACCACGTTACCCCCAGCTTGCCCAACTCACGGGCAATTTCCTCCGCACGGGGTAAATTATCGGTAAACGTATCGTCGTCGAAGAAGATTTCCTTCACCTGCGGATGCGTCTGCATGATCTTGGCGACCTCAGCCGCCACGTTCTGCGCCGAACGCACGCGATACTTATGCCCACCAACCGTCTGCGGCCACAGGCAGAACGTGCAACGGCTCTTGCAGCCACGGCCGGTGTAGATCGACACATACGGGTGCATCAAATAGCCGATGAAATAATCCTCGATCTTCAGATCGCGGGTATAGACGTCGCTGACGAACGGCAGCGTGTCCATGTCCTCAATGATCTCGCGGTCCTTATTATGGACGATCGAGCCATCGGCGGCGCGGTAGGAAATGCCGTCAATGGTGGCCCAATCCAGCCCCTCCGCCACGTCCTTGATCGTGAAGTCGAATTCATTGCGGGCCACGAAATCAATCGGCAGGCCCTGCTCAAGGCTCTTCTGCGCCTCAACGGCCACTTTGGCGCCAACCATGCCGATCTTCAGCGTGGGGTTCGCGGCCTTCAGGGCTGCGGCCACCTTCACGTCCGACCCAAAGCTTGGGGTCGAGGTGTGGATGATGCACAGCTCGTGCTGCTTGGCGGCTTCGATCACCGTCTCCAGGCTGGTGCGCGACGGCGGCGCGTCGATCAGCGTCGAGCCAGGAATCAGTGCCGCCGGCTGCGCCAGCCATGTTGGGAACCAGAAGCTTTTGATCTCGCGTTTGGCCTGGTAGCGCGACCCGGCACCGCCATCGAAGCCGTCAAAAGAGGGCGGCTGCAAAAACAGCGTCTTCATCATGTTGTCAGGGTCCCTTGGGGTGCTGTCGTGCGGATTGGATCACTGGTCGCATCGGATTCAGGCAATTCCGTGGCACGGGTATGCATCATTTCCCCGCGCCATTCCACTCTGTCGCTCATATAACTCGCCAGAATGGTAAAAATTGAGAGAAAATCGCGGGCGGGCAGCAGCCATGCGCTACCTGCGGTGGCACGCGCTTGTTTCACCAAACCCAGATTGCAGTCGATCCCGCGGACGCAGGCGGCCCGAATGGCCCAGCTTGCGGCGAAAAGCACGCTCGCCCAGGTCGCCCCGCTGATCACCCAGGCACACGCCGCCCAGAACAGCGGGAACTGGATGGAGGATAGTGCGAACTCCACCGGCACAAGCGACAGGATGGTGCGTGACCAGCGCAGTTCATGCCTCCACAACGCCTGGAAATTGCTCTCTGGCACTGTGGTTGCGGGCACCGTCGCAGCGAGCCGGATGCTTAGGCAGAGGCTGCGCACCAGCCGCCCCAGCACGTTGTCATCGGCCAGATGATCGACCAAGGCGTGTAGGCCACCAATCGCCGCCAGCGTCTCGCGGCGCAAAGCCATCGTCGCTCCCAGGCAATCCTGCCGCCCGAGATCGCGCGACATCAGCGCACCGGGCAGAAAGCCGTGGTTGATCGCCGTCGCCCCAAACGCCCCGGCAATCGAGCGATTGGCTGCGAGCCCGGCATAAAGCGTGGTCACCAGACCCACCCCAGGGGCGGCAAATTCGGCCACCACTCGGCTGATATAATCCGGCGCGCAATGTAGGTCGCTGTCCGCGATCACCAGCAAATCGTGCTTGGCTGCAGGGAACATGTTGATCAGATTGCCGATTTTGCGGTTCGGCCCATGTTGGGTGGGGTTGATCACCAGCTCGATATCAACCTGCGGGAACCGCTCCTGCAGCCTGCGCACAACGCCAATTGCGGCATCTGCCGGGTGCTGCACGCCGAACACGATCTGAAACGCCGGGTATTCCTGCGCGCAAACGCTGGTCAATGCCGCTTCCAGCAGCGGCTCGTCCCCACGCAGCGGTTTGAGCAGCGTCACCGGCGGCTGCTCGCCCACTCCAAGGCCAGGGTCAGCAGCAAACCGCCTTACTGAGCGCCATCCGGCCACGGCCTGTCCCATACCGGCCACGGCCAGTAGGGTCGTCAGACCTGCAAGCGCCATCTGCGGGCTTGGCAGATCCATGTTACTGAGTGGCTCCTGCCTTGAGGCTCGCCACCTTTTCCCGCAAGCTTGCGATCAACTTTTGTGCGCCGCCATCGGCCAGCAGAGAGCGGAAATCTGAGCGCGTCACAGCAATCCGGCTGATCGACCCATCAAGCAGAATATCGACCACATGCCAGCCGCCATCGACCTCGCGCATCACGTAATCCAGCCGCGTCATCTCGCCCGCCGTGCCCACGATCCGCGTCTGTACCACCACATCGCGGCCGACATGGCGCACATCAGGGGCGAGCGCGAAGGTCTCACCGGAGAAGCTGTCGAAATTGGCAACATAGCTCGCCACGGTGAACTGGGTGAATACTTCCAGCAAAGTTGCCCGGTCCGCTGGTGGAATATCCGTCCAATGCCCCGGCCCCACGGAATTCTGCAGAATCAGCGGCAGATCAAACACTGAAAGCACCACCGGCGTGAAACCGGCCATGCGGGTGTCAAACGGGGTGGCTTTCCCTGCCAGCATAATTTTATGCAAACCATCATTTAGTACCGCGATGGGCTGCGTTGGCGACGGTGCCGACTGCGCCAGGGTCGGTGAAGCTGCGAGCGTGAGCAGCATCGCCACGATGTATCGGCGTTTCATGCAGCGCCCCCCAAAGCGGCCTTCACGGTGGCCACAACGTCCTTCGCGGTGAGGCCTGCGTCGATCCACTGCTTGGCGGGCGAATCGTGTTCCAGG
>CAIJTR010000012.1 GCA_903823665.1 uncultured Rhodospirillales bacterium | reverse complement strand
CTCGCCATCGCCACCGTCGGCGCATTGCTGACGGAAATGTCGGGCGTGGCCGGTGTGGGCGAACTCTACGGCATCCCGCGCGCCTTCTCCGTCGGCCTCGCCTGCGCCGCCCTCATTCTCGTGGTGCTCACCGGCTCATACCGAAGGGTGGAGCGGGTGGCGATCATCCTGGGCCTGTTCGAACTCGCCTTCTTCGGCGTCGCCTACATGGCAAGCCCCAACCTGCATGATCTCGTCCAGGGCAGCCTCAACATCCCTTACGCCAACAAGGACTATCTCTACCTCGCTGCCGCCAACATCGGCGCCGTCATTATGCCGTGGATGATTTTCTACCAGCAATCCGCCATCGCCGACAAAGGCCTCGGGCCGGAACACTACACCGCCGCCAAGATCGACACGGCTTTCGGCTCCGTGATGACACAGCTCGTCATGGCCGCCGTGCTCATCGCCACCGCCGCCACGATCGGGGCGAAGTCCAGTGACGCCAACCTCAGCACCGTGGGCGAAATGAGCCAGGCGCTCACGCCCTTCCTGGGCGACGTCACCGGCAAGCTCGTCTTCGGCGTTGGCATTCTGGGGGCCGCCATGGTCGCCGCCATCGTCTGCTCCCTCGCCCTGGCCTGGGGCGTGGGGGAGGTGGCCGGCTTCCGCCGCTCGTTGGAGCACAAGCCCTCCGAAGCGGGCTGGTTCTACGGCATCTACACCACAGCCGTCATTGCCGGTGGCGTGCTCGTCACGGTCTGGCCCAACCTCGTCGATCTGAACATCGACGTGCAGATCATGAACGCGCTCATGCTGCCCATCGTGCTCGGCTTCCTCATCGCCCTCGCCGTCCGCGCCCTGCCGGAAGCGCAGCGTCTGAAGGGCGTCTATCTCTGGGTGGTGATCGCCGTCTCAGCCATCACCACCACCTTCGGCGTCTTCGGCGGATTGCAAGGAGCCGGGATACTTTAGAACAGCATCCAGGCGAACACATAAAGCGTGTTGTTGTCGCTCGCGTTACGTCCGCCGCCGTCATAGTTCTTCGCGGCCCCATTGAACTGGGTGTAGAGTGTGTAGCTCGCACCCAGCTTCAAGTTCGCCCACGGGCTCGCGTAAGAATCGGACTTTCCAAACGGCACCCAATCCGCCTCGATGCTGAACGCGTTGCTGTTCGGCTTGCCATTCGCACTCCCGCTCAGCGCATTGGCCGGGTTGAGCAACGCATTCACCGGCCCCCACGTCTTCTGCCAGCCCAGCGTCGCCCCATATGTCTGCTGATAGTAATAGCTCACATCGGCGCGGATCTGATTGAGAGAACTGTTCACCCGGCTTGAACCGCCCACGTTATACAGCCCGGTCAGCTTCTGATCCTCATGCGTGGCCACCGCGAGGGCAGAGAATACATGCGTGCCGTCACCCAGCCACTGCCACCCGCCATCCAGCGCATAATCGGTGTAGCTGTTATGCCCGTTCGCCCCGGAGGCCACGAACTGGCTTGTCGCCGGGTTGAAGTTCGACGACAGGAACATCCCGCCGAGATAAGCCGATTGCACGCCCCAATTCCACTCATACGCCACCCGCGCATACGGGGCCGGATTGGCGGTCGAGCCTGGTCCGTAGCCTGTGCCCGCCGCCCCCAGCAGACGCGGCCCATAGGTGTTGTAAAGCCCAGCCTCCACGTAAAGTGACTGATCGTACCAGCCATAAACCGTCGCCCCGACCGAATTGCCGATCAACGCACCCGCCAGCAAAGGCTGCTGCGCGGGCTTTGGGACCAGGGAGGAGCCGACATACGGATACCCCCAGGCAAACGAGGCCCCAAACGGGTCCTGCACGGTTGGGCCGTTGTTCACATCCAGCCCCACCCGCAACGAGGTGCTGCCCACATCAAACGGCACACTCGCGCGAATGTCGCTGTTGTCGAGATAGAGATTGCTGGTGATGCCGCTGAAGCTGCCCTGCACCAGCCCACCGAGGTTCTCCGTCACCCGCCCGCCCAGGAACACCGCAATCTGATCCATCGCGAAATTGCCGTTCGCCCCGTAATGCTCAGACGCCGGAGCGCCCTGGCCCTTGTCGGTGTTGCTGTAGGAGCCAAGCAACATCACCGAAACCGGAATGGCCGCCTGCCAGCCCTCACCGCCGGTCTGGGTGTAGCCGCTGATCTTGAAGTTGCGGCCAAACGCCGTCAGCTGCGGCCCAAACGCACCCACATGGCACGACGCACAGGGCTGTCCGGTCTGCAAAGCAAAGCTCGGCACGGCGCGGGCCGCCTGAGGCAGCAGCAGCAACACCATCGCGCAAAAAGCCGAGCGCCAATATGTGAACATCGAAACCGCCCTCCTCAATGCAGTGTTGCGAGATAGGCGATCAGATCCGCCCGTTTGGTGGCGTCCGCCTCACCCTGATAGGTCATGGTGGTGTGCGGCACGACCGATTGCGGCTTGGTCAAATACCGCTCCAGCGTGGCCTGATCCCACACCAGGCCTGACGCCTTATTGGCGGCCGAGTAATGAAATCCCGGCTCCTGCCCCGCGGTGCGCCCCACAATCCCAGCCAGGCTCGGCCCCAGAATGGTGCGCCCGGCCTGCACCGAATGACACGCACTGCATTGCGAGGTGAACACCTTGTGCCCCGCATCCGCATCCTGCCCCCACGCTGAAATAGGCAACGCCAGCCCGGCCAGAACCGACAACAAATGATACGGATGGATGCGCATATTCACTCTCCTTCACGAGGCGATGCAGATGTCGACCAACAATCGCCCAGCCGACGGCATCAGCGCCTTGACCTAAGTCAAAAGCACCAGCTCCAGCCGCGACATTCGACGTGATGGAAGAAACGAAGACGGCACTCGTGCTGAGTGCGTTACTGCAATAAGCGCAGCAATGGACGTGCGTGTCAAAAATAAAGCTTCAATTTTATTGAAGCCAGTACTAGTTATAAATACTCATATAAAAATCATGATGAATAATTATGCGTATATTCACTCACGCTGATCCTGCCAGTCTCGGATCTGAAGCCGAGTGCAACCTCGGCTTGATCCGCTACATGCCCAACGTGCCCAGCGTGTGCTCATTGCGGAACTTCGCATAGAGCGGATTGCCCCTCGGGTCATCGTCATAAATATTGGACCAAGCCATCCAACGGTCCTGCTCATAGCTATGCAGCAGACCGTCCTGATGACTGGATGCATACGCGACCCAAACGGTCTCTTTGGCCAGGCTCACGATCTGTGCTTGCGCGCCTGCGAGCATGCCTGGAACCTGCTTTGCGATTGCAGCTTTGATGTCGTCATCCGAAGCTTGCGGATTATCGGCCTTCACCTTATCGAGCGCGTTGTTGTAGTTGCGAATACCGACGGTATAGCCGGCCATCAGCGCCTTGTCCGAGGGGGGAGCACCACCGGCGGCGCCAATTGCAAAGCCTTGCGACATCTTCGTGGCCAGAGCGACGCACTGCCCATGCGTCTCGGCAATCTCATCTCCCTCGGAGACCGTGAGTATCGCGGCACCGATGGTCGAGACGCCAGCCAAAAGGAAGCCAGCGACAATTGCGCCGTCCACCGAGATGGTCGTGACAATAGTTTCGCCAACCTTCTCACCAATGGCACGTTTGCCCGCCTCTTTGCCGAATTTGACGGCGATCTTCTCATAGTCGGGCTCAATCTCAACCGATACGACCGGATGCACGCGCACTTGATTGAGCTTCACCCCGGCGCCGAAATCGATGCTGGCGCAGTCGAACGGAAACGGTGGGATGTCGGCGGCAACCTTCACGCTGGGGCCTGCAACTTTGCCCTCGTCATCGACCGTGAACACGTTGAGGGCGAAGCTGATCTCCACGCCGCAGCCGAACTTACCATAGGCGGTAAATGACATCTGCGCGCCCTTGGTGCCCGCCTTCAGGCTGCCCTCGGTCTTGACCTCGGTGAAGCAGGTATTGAAGCCCAGGATCTTGAAGCCATCGGTGGTGTTCCAGCTATCGGATATTTTGGATGCGAAGGTGCCGGTGTCGTAGCCCACGGGGTTGCCGGTGGCCGTTGACGAAGTGCCACTCGCGCCCGCGTCAATGCTGCCCACGATCTCAAGCACCGTCTCGAACTCCACGGTGAGGCAGCCGTCGAGAAGGGGAACCTTCACATTGACGAGCTTGACGGATTCCTTGAGCTCACTGCTGAGAACGGCACCGCTGTCAGGCGTCGCTGGCGCTGGGTCTGCCGGTTGCGTCGGATCATTTGGCTGATCCGGCTGCGTCGGATCGTCCGGCTGATCCGGCTGATCCGGCTGCGTTGGATCGTCCGGCTGATCCGGCTGATCCGGCTGCGTCGGATCGTCCGGCTGATCAGGCAGTTCCGGCTG
>CAIJTR010000011.1 GCA_903823665.1 uncultured Rhodospirillales bacterium | reverse complement strand
CCTGCGGGTTTGCCTGCACGGCGTGGTAGGTGTCCGGGTGGGCCAGTTTGATCGCTTCCATCGCCAGGAAGTCGGCAGCCTCAGCGTCGCCGGCGACCGCGGGCCAGCCAACGCGCACAGCATTCGCCAGCCGGACCACGTCGCGCGGGGTGGTGAGCCAAGGTGACACGCAGTCGTGCAGCAGGTTGCCGAACCGGGTCCTGCCAGCGCCTTGCGGCAGCGACAGCACGCCGTCCAGTTCCGCCAGCAAGGCCTGGAGTAGCAAGGGACGAGCAGGAATTGGTAGCTCGTAGGAAACTTGGACGATCTTATCCAGGTAGCGGGACGCGGCCTCGCCGAACCGTTGGCCTAGGTGCTGCTCGGCTACGAAGCGGTCGAAAGCGAGCATGTAGATGACGTTCGGCAGGCGCCCGACCGACTTGACTAGGCGGAACACTAGCGTCGCGTCCTCCGCGTCCAGGCGGTCGATATCGTCGATTAAGACCAGGAACCGCCTGGGCTGATCGCGCAGAACCTTTGCCAGGCGATCATATTCACGCTCAACCGGCCGCTTCGTGTTCAGCTTGTCGAGGGCCAGGTCGATCACGGCGGCCGTGGCGGTTCCGGCCGGCACCCCTGCGGCGACGTTTCCGCCGATGGCCAGGAACGGTTTAACCGGCTTCACGCGCTGGTAGATCGCGTTTACGGCTTCGGTCGCAACCTTCTTTGCCTTATTCCGCAGAGTATCGCCCAGTGCTGCCTGAAGCGACTCGAAGAACCCCCGCGCCAAGGCCTCCCTGCCGTCGAACCACCAGGGGCTGAACCGAACCAGATGGAGCCGTTCCGCGTCAATCTCGGGTTGCAGGTGGTGCATGACGAGGTTGACCACGCCGCTCTTGCCGCTGCCCCAGGGCCCTGCTAACGCGAGCACCATGCCCTCCGGAGCGGCCATGCCGGCGACGCCGCGAGCCAGGGCGCGGGCAAAAGGGTCGAAGCCGTATCGGTCCTGCTCGGGCCGGGTTATGGCACTATCGTTCAGCGCGGCGTCGTAGCTCATTGGGCAGCAACTAGCTCCTTGTCTATCAAGTCTAATGAGAACGCGTAGAAAGCAGACGCGGCGCGCCAGCTGGGTGGCTCAAGTGTCTAGGGGCTCGTTAATCCCGTCACCAGCAAACTTTCACGGACAAGGGAGTCACGTTGCCGTCCCAGTCATGGCTTAAGAGTTGAGAGCGTAATCAAACACTCTTCCGCTTTTGGACGCGACGTCGAGCCGCCTGTTCGTCCAAGTTCGACCCAACTCCGCCGGTCACGGCCCAATTTTACACGCCCTGAAGCAGACATTCGAGACGACGGTTTACCGGTTTACCGGCAGCAAAGCGCCTTCGTCCGTCATACATGTGACTCGGGCAGTTTACCAAGAAAAGCCGTTTGGCGCAGCTCAAGGTTTTGCAAGTTTCAACAAAAGGGGGAGAAGTTCCTTTCGACGCCCAAGCACACACCTGTGAGTCGGCGTGGGGTCCCGACGCCGATCGGCGCCACAAGAGATTGATTTTCCAAGCCATGCCGGGGTTCCACGCGGACGCTTGTTCACAACCAGTGTGCAGACAAAGCCTTTCGGGGAAACGCAAGTTTCCTTTAATCTAGCCCGTCTTATTCACCGCATCGAAGGTTGTTGCGACCTCGTAACTGTATGCGCAGTCGTCCGCCGCGGCTTTCGCCGTCTCTCAGTGCATGATTGGCAGGCGTTGAAGGTTTGTGGGATCGGGCTTGTTCCGGGGCTTGGCCCCATGCTTCAGGGCCCGGCAGGCTGCAGGCTTCGAGCGATCCCTCTGAACAGCGCGGCTTCGGGACAGGCGGCTGCGAAGGCGATGCGGACCCGTGTGGCGGTCTCGGTGACGCGGGCCGCGATCTTCAGAAGCCGCACGCGCAAGGTGGCAAACTCGGCGGTAGCAAGGGCCCGCTGCCTTGGGATGGCGTCACGGACCGTGAGCATCAGCCAGTAGGCCGCCGTGTGCAGCACGAGGCGAACCTGGTTGGCCAGTGGCGAACGGCAGCTTGTGCGGTCCGAGGCGAGTTGGCTTTTGTGCAGCTTGATCAGATTCTCAGCCTGCCCGCGCGCGCAATACAGCGTGTCGTAGAGCCATTCGGCGCTGCCGGACGCGATGCTTGTCACCACAAAGCGGATGTCCAGGCCCTGGGTGCTGGCCTCAATCCTGGCCGCCACGCGCCGCTCGCATTTCCAGGATCTGGCGCCGTAGCGGGCTTCTGCATAGCGGCGCAGCACCGGAGCCTGGGCCTCCGCGCGGCGGACGCATACGTCGTCGGCGTTTGTCTCGACCAGTCGGCTGAGTACCGCGTTGCCGGGCAGGCCGAAGATGTACTGCACCGCGTTGGCCTCGCACCACGCCATCAACTCGGGGCGGGCGTAGTGTCCGTCACCGCGGATGGTCAGCTTCGTGTCGGGCCAGTGCGTGCGGATGCGGCGGACCAGGCGGCGGACGTGGCCTCGCACCTCCGGCCCGGACGGCGTCTTGCCGGGCCGCAGCAGCATCGCCACCGGACGCGACGTTGCCGTTTCGTAAACGTGGATCGGCAGGAAGCAGCGCTCGTCGTAATGGGCGTTGAACAGGGCGAGTTGCTGATGCCCATGAACGACGTCGACGGTGTCGTCGATATCCAGCGTGACGGCCTTGGGCGGCCGATCGTAGCTGGCGCAATACAAGTCGATCATGGCGTAGGACAGGGCGATCACGCAGCGCAGGTCTGGCGCGTTCTCCCAACGCGACATGGTCGGCTGGGAGCAGAGGTCGCGGCCGGTGTCGGGCAGGCGCCCGCAGGCCAGCTTGAAGCCGGGATCGGTTCGGAGCTTGTCCAGGTCATCGGCGTCCTCGTAACCGCAGGCGATGGCCAGGATGCGCGCGCGCAGGATGTCGGCCACGCTGTGCGTGACGAACAAAGGATTGCGCGGGTCCGCGATCAACCCCGCAAGCCGCCCAGCGACCCCCAGGCAGCGCTCGGCGGCGGCCAGCAGCATGACGCCACCGTCAGAGGTCATGCGCCCGCCGTCAAAGGCGGCAGTGACTTTCTTGCGGCCCACGGCTGGAAAGCAGAACGGCTGGGTCGTATCGTCGAACATGGCGGGTGTGGCTCGGCGTAATTGTGTGAAAGTATTGGCAGCGACACCCAATCCTTAAACAAAATCAGCGCTTTACGCGACACTTGCCAGCGAATCGCTGCTATGCCGGTGAATAAGGCAGGCTAGCCCTCATCTCCAAATCCGCAAATCACCGCCGAAACCCCGCCAGACCCCCAAGCCCCGCCAGAAGCCGCACCCAAAAGCATCGCTTGGCGAAAAGAGCCATTTCGTCCTAAATGGACGCTTGGATCGCCACGGGATTCGGCCATGAAAACCATGTCGGCACGCGAGGCGAAGAACGCCTTTGGGCTTATGATCGACACCGCGCGCGCGGAGCCAGTGCGGATCGAGAAGCATGGGCGCGGCGTGGTCATCGTGATCTCCGTGGAGGAATACGAACGGCTGAGCGGCACCGCGACGACAGCGGGACACCAATCCGACGGCGCCTCCACCGGATGCACTGGCAACCGCGGGGGAACGGAACGGGCATGAGCAACGGAGATCTCAACTGGATCACGAACTTCATCTGGGGCATCGCCGATGACGAGCTGCGCGATCTCTATGTGCGCGGCAAATATCGCGACGTGATCCTGCCGATGATAGTTCTGCGCCGCCTCGACTCGGTGCTCGAACCCACAAAATCCGCCGTTCTGTCGATGAAGGACAACCTCGACAAGGCGAGCATAACCAACCAGGACGCCGCTCTTCGCCAGGCGGCCGGACAGGCGTTTTACAACACGTCGCGCTTCAACATGCGCGATCTCCGCAACCGCGCGTCGCAGGCCCAACTGAAGGCCGACTTCGAAGCATATCTCGATGGCTTCTCGCCGAACGTGCAGGAGATTCTCGACAATTTCGAGTTCCGCAATCAGATCCCAAAGCTGTCCAAGGCCGACGTTCTGGGCACGCTGATCGAGAAATTCCTCGATAGCTCGATCAATCTCGGCCCCAAGCCGGTGCTGAACGGCGACGGTTCGGTGAAGCATCCGGGCCTCGACAACCATGCCATGGGAACGATCTTCGAAGAACTCGTGCGTCGCTTCAATGAGGCGAACAACGAGGAAGCCGGCGAACACTGGACGCCGCGTGACGCCGTCAAGCTGATGGCGAAGCTGATCTTCGTACCCATCGCCGACCAAATCACCTCCGGCACCTACCTGCTGTACGACGGCGCCTGCGGCACAGGCGGAATGCTGACGGTGGCCGAGGAAACGCTGAACGAACTGGCCGCACAGCACGGCAAGCAGGTCTCCACGCACCTGTTCGGGCAGGAGATCAACGGCGAGACCTACGCCATCGCCAAGGCCGACCTGCTTGCCGTGCTGTGCGGCCAGTTCGTTCAGCGTTTCCTCGGCCACCGTCAGCATTCCGCCTGTGCCGCAGGCGCCGTCGTACAGCAGGTAGGTGCCGGAGGTGATTTGGTCGG
>CAIJTR010000010.1 GCA_903823665.1 uncultured Rhodospirillales bacterium | reverse complement strand
GGCATGAATATCCGGCGTCCAATACTGCGGCAGGCCGTCGAGCCCAGCCATATGCGCGCGCTCCCGGATCGTCTCCACCGAAACCGCATCCAGCCCAGCCTGCTTGGCCGCAAACCCAAGCGTCATGAAGCCGCCAACATAGGTCGGCACCGCCGCCACATAGGCCCCCACATGCGGGAAGAACTTGGCGCGACGCACCGAAGTTTCCGCCAGCTCGTCGTGCTGCATGAACGGCACGCCGCACTGGTTCACAATCAGCCCACCGGCGCTCAGAATGCGGGCGCAGTTCTGGTAGAACTCGTCAGTGAACAGCACCTCGCCCACGCCAATCGGGTCCGTGCTGTCCACGATAATGGCATCAAAACTTCCATCGGCGGCACTGCGCACATACTCGATGCCGTCACCCACAATCACGTCCGCGCGTGGGTCCGTCCAAGCATCGCCTGAGATGTCGGGCAGGAATTCCTTGGCCAGGCGGATCACCTCGCCGTCGATCTCCACCATCACCGCGCGCGCCACATTTTTATGCTGCAGCACCCGGCGCAGCACGCCGCCATCGCCCGCGCCGATGATCAACACGCGCGTCGCATTGCCATGCGCCAGCAGCGGCACGTGCGTCAGCATCTCCTGATAGACGAATTCATCGCCCTCGGTGATCTGCACCACACCGTCGAGCAGCATGACACGCCCGTGCGTGTAGCTTTCGAAGATCACGATATCCTGGAAATCGCTCTGCACCCGGGCAAGCTCGCGCTTGACCAGAAAGCGCTGGCCCCAGGCCGAATAAAGGGTTTCGTTGATCCAGCTATCAGTGGCCATGGCCGCATCTCCCAGGCATTCAGGCATTAAAGAGGGCGCACAAAAACGGGCCGGACGTTGCCGTCCGGCCCGCATGTGTCTTTTAGCGAAGTCGCCGCGTTAGTAAACGCGGCCGCGACGCTGCTCGTCCAACACAATGCGCGACGGCTGGAAGGCCGCCTGCAATACCGGGATCGACTTGTTCGGATCGCACACGCCGCACATGAACAGGTCGATGGCAGCGAAATCCTTCTCCGGCCACGTGTGGATGGAGATGTGGCTCTCTGCCAGCACCAAAACACCAGAAACCCCGCCATTCGGTGAGAAATGGTGGAAATGGCTGTGCAAAATCGTTGCCCCAGCAATGATGGCAGCCTCACGCAATGCGGCATCGATGTGTGCCGGGTCGCCAAGATTGGTGGCCCCCCACAGATCGACCAGCAGATGCGTGCCGGCAAACTTCATTCCGTCCCGCTCGACGAAATAATCCTTTTGCTCCGTCATATCGTCAGCGACGGGAGCAACAGAAACCTGGTTATCGCTCGGGAAATCCGAGACCATCCCCAGTGGCGAGAGTGCGTTCATGGCACTTACCCTTCCAACCAGCAGATAGCCTGTTGGGCACCACCCAGGATAGGTGGGCCCCCTGGGGCCAAGGCGGCGGAAGATGAAGAAAAGAGGGGGGGAACGCAAGCCAAAAACGACCCCGCGAGGGTCATTTTTTGCATGACACGATCCCAGTCATGCACCCCCGGCGAGCCGCCGTTTGTCCCGGACTTCTTTCACTTAGATGCGAGCGGTGGCAACGCACCCGGAGCTGCCCGGGCGAGCGCCAATTCCCGCGACGCCCGAGGCAAATCTGCCACTCCACGGACCGGCTGCGTGGTGAGCAAATTGAGCAAATCCGCCGTCTTGCCCGGCTTGATACGCGCCTGTTGCTCAGCGCGGATTTGAGCCAACTGGCGCTGATCGCCCGCCTGTGACGCTGCGGTGGCAAGCCGCAACACCAACTGCGCGGGTGCATCACCAAGCGGCGCCGTTCCTGGCGGCACCCCGCCGTCAACCATCCTGCGCAGTGCTGTCACCGCGTCCGGCCATTGCCCCGCCGATTCGGCGAGGTCTGCCGTTGTTGCGTCACCCTGAGCGGTGTCGAGTTGCAGCAGCGCACTGCGCGCACTCGCATAGTCACCCTGACCTGCCACCGCCTTGGCAAAAATCAGCGTCCTCTCCTCAAGCAGCGGCGCGGGCAGGCTGGAGTTGATCGTCGCCGTCAATGCATCAAGCGCACCGGCCGGATTGCCTTGCTGCAAACGAAGGCCGGCAAGCTTTGCACCAAACGTTGAACGCGCGAGGCCAGCAGGCGCGCTTGCCACCATTTTCTCCAGAAACGCACTGGCGCGGTCAGGCAAATCAAGTGCGAGAAGCTGATCAGAAACACGCTGCGCAAGGCCTTGCCCCGCCTCACCATCAGGCATGAGATCGGCGTTCTCCTCAGCAAGCGCAACCATATCAAACGGCTTCAACCGAGCCTGGGCTGTGGGCTGCAAGGCCTGCGCAAGCGTCGCCTGCAAACGTGCATGAACAGGCGCGCGCTGATCCCTCCACGCAGCCTCCGTCTCGCGCAGCAACTGCAACGCCGGGCGCCATTGCTCAGACTGCGCCAGCAACTCCGCCACACGCATCCGCAGCTCAAGCTCGCGTTCATCACCACGCCACGAATAAAGCATGCGCCCCAGCGTCGCGGCCGCATCGGCTGCCGTGATTTGACCAGTGGCCAGGCGCAGCTCGGTCGCAGCCCTGGTGGCCCGAGCGCGGAGCAACCGGTCAGGCGACTGCGACAGCGTATCGAAACCCGCCAAAGCCTCAGCCGGGTCACCGCCACGCGCCCGCTGAGCCATGGCACGCGCCAAATCAAGCCCGGGCTCGGCACGTCGTTGATCCAGCAGCTTCGCCGCTGCCTCAGTTTGGCCGCCCTGTATCAAAGTCTCGACGACCAGCGGCAGCAACCGGCGTTGCAACTCTGACGGATAGGCCAGCAGCAACGGGGCGGTGTTGGCAAAAATCTGCGCGGCCTCTGGCGAGCCCTCATGCGTCATCGCCGTGCGCACGCCGCGCCAGAAATTGATCTCGTCCGATCCAGCGAGCCGCGCGTCCTCCAGCCCGGTCGCGTCTTCAGGATGCCCAGCAAGCACAGACGCCACCGCCTGCATGCTGGCCACGGCAGGATCATCCTGCGTGCGCGCATCCGCCAGCACCGCTTGGCTCAGCACCGCACGCGCTTCAACCCCAAGGCCCAGTGCGATCATGGCCTCGGCAGCGGCCAGGCGGGGCGCTGCCCGGCTTTGCGGCGGTGTCGACGCGGCGGCGACAACGGCACCCTGCATCCGCCGGATCAGGCTCGCAATCGGCTGCTGCGGCAGATCGAAATTGCGGCTCATCTGGCTGGCCTCTGCCGCCGCCGCCACCTCGGCCAGCGGCTCCCCCGTCACCAACTCGGCCCCGTCGCCCTCTGCACCCAACCGAAATCCCGAGGCGACCGGGCGGAGCACCACCACGTCAGACATCGGCTCAATCACCACGCCCTGCCAGCTCGCCAGCAGCGAGAAATCCGGCGCGCGGCGGCCGAGAACAACGCCCTGGCCCGGCTCTCGCTGAGTGCCTATAATGAGAATGCCACCGCCCAACGGATCTGGTACCGAAACGACAAGGCCTGGCTGGGCCGCGTCCAACTGTACAAACCCTGAGGCAGAAACTGGAACAATGGGCTTCAGCGCTGGCGGCGCGGCATCGCCCCCAATGGCGGTGATCACCCAGGCTCCGGCTTCACGTTGCAGCCGCAACTCGGCAGGCCCCGGCAACGGCACGCGCAGCATGGTGGCCTGTGGCAGCAACTGCACCTGCGCTGCCCCGAACACGGCATCATCCTGCAGCCGATGCAGATCAACCGGCTTGCGCTCATCGAACACGATAATCGCCTCTCCGCCACGGCGAAACGCAGCCGCACCGGTCTGCAGCGAGAACGGTAGCGACAGCACATGCCCAGGTCGCGCTTCAACCGCCGGATGCGCGCTCGCTGCCAGTGCGTCAACAACGGGGGCTGGGACGGGCGGTGTGGCTTGCGGCTGTGCAGGAGACGGCGGTGGCATGGCGGCCGGCAATGCTGAAGCTTGCGGCTCCGGCACCACGCCGGCAGCCGGCACGGCCACTGTCGTCGTGGGCGGCGGCGCTGCGGGTGGCGGCGCTGCGGGCGGCGGGGCTGTCGATGGCAGCGCAGGCGCAGCCGGGCTCGTGGGGGCAGCCACCTTCGGATCCAGCTTCAGTTCACGCTTCGCCTCAGCCTTGCGCCTTGGCGGCGGTGGCGAAGCCGTTGCAGCGGCTGGGACGCGTGGCGGATCAACAACGTCGATCACCAAATGATCATTGACCACCATTCGCCGGATCAGCGCACCGGGCAGCACGTCGACAATGACCGTGCCTTCCTGCTGGCGCACAGCGCGCACGTTGCGTGGCAGCGCGTCGGGTGAGAACCGGGCAGTGGCACCGAGCCGCACGACAATACTATCATCGTGATGCTCGGCTGAAAGCGCGCCACCCCCGGCCTTGTCAAACACCAGTCGGCCAAAATGCTCGTGAACGCCGAAACGTATCTCCACAGGCGCGTCGGCCGCCCACACCGGTGACACGGCGCAGACGATCCAGCCCAGCACGAACGCAAAACGCCAAAAATTCACTCGAAACTCGCCAGCAGCCGGTCGATCTCGGATTGGCCCATCGCCGCCATCGGCAACTGCGGCCCATTCAACAAATCTGCCTCACTCTCGATCGCAGAGGGGAGGGAGGCAATCTCGGTCGCAGTCATCTCATTCGGCTCCACACGGAAGGTTTTGAGGATGTGCGCCACCTTGTCATCAATCGATTTCAGCGTGAGCACCACCTTGCTGATGCGCTGACCGGTGATGTCCTGAAAGCTACACGCCTCGTAGATTTGCGTGGTGGCATCACCAAGATGCTGCGATGCCTCACCACTCAGGGTTGCCGCAACCTTGTCCAGCGTTTCGCAAACTTCGAGAATGGCATTCGTCGCCGCCGCGGTGTGTGCCACAATGGCATCCAGCTCATCAGTGGCGGAGGGAATGTGGCTGTTGGTAATGTCACCCACCTGCAGTGCCGCGATTTCCGATTTTGCCTGCGCAATGGTGCGCGCCAATTCCTCAACCTCCGCCAGCAGCGACGTTTCCTGACTGGTCAGATCACCATGCATGGTGCTGAACACGGCACGCACCACACTCTCCACCGCCGCATTATCAGGCATAGGGGTCGTGGCCATCCGCTCGGCCAGCCGGTTGCGATGCAGGGCCTGACGCTGCATCTCGCTTGAGGGTGCATCACGCATGGGCCAGCACCTTTTCAATCTTCTCCTTCAGCGTCTCGGCGTTGAAGGGCTTTACGATGTAGTTGGAGACACCGGCCTGCTTCGCCGCCACCACGTTCTCCGTCTTGCTTTCGGCGGTGATCATGATGAACGGCGTGGCCTTCAGCCTTGCATCGGCGCGAACCTCCTGCAGCAATTGCAGACCGGTCATCGGTGCCATGTTCCAGTCGCTGATCACCAGCCCGAACTGGCCGCTGCGCAGTTTGGCGAGCGCCTCGGTCCCGTCCGACGCCTCCTCAACATTGTTGAACTCAATCTGCTTGAGCAAATTGCGGATGATGCGAAGCATGGTTTTGTAGTCATCCACGATCAGAATATTCATCGACTTATCAATGGTCATAGTCACCTCCGTTTGGTTTGTATGGGGTGGATTGCAGGCGGCGCGGTTCAGCCATTGCGCAGCGGCTGGGCGGCGTTGGGCGGTGGCGGGTCAACGGCATTGGCACGAGCGCGCAGCTGGGCAAGCTCGGCGGTGATCTGGCGCGCGCGCTCCTGCGGCATGGCGGCTAGAATTGCTGACACCTTGGTCTCCTTCATGCGGTCCAGCACCGGCATCAGAACCGGCACGTCCATGTCGCTGAGGATGCCCGCGGCATCGCGTGGCTTCATGGCCTCATAGACCTTGACGAGACCCTTCCAATTCGCGTCGTCATGTTCCGCGCGCTGACGTTCCAACGCCTCCAGCCGCTTTTGCAGGACACCAAGTTCATCAATGCGTCCTGTCAGACGTTTCTCAACCGCGGCCAGTGTCGCCTCACGGGTGGCAAGCTGCCGCTCTCGCGCATCAAGCGCCACGCGACGCTGCCGCAAATCGGTGAGCAGGGCTCGCTCGCTCTCGCTGATTGGCGGCTCGGCCGGTGACTGTTGTGCCGGGGCCGCAACGACGTTTGCCGCCTGGCCAGTTTCGGGCTTCGCCGCTTCGGGTTTGCCCATGTCGGGCTTGGCCGGCTCGGCCTTGCCGGCTTCAGGTTTGGCGGATGCCGGCTTGGCCGGTGCAGTTTTGCCCGGCTCGGGTTTGGCTTCCGCGGGTGTCGAAGGCGTCGCAGCCATGACGAGACCGGCGGACTTCACGGCCAAAAGCAAGGCCATCACCAAGATGGTCGTCGGCAACAGCCGGGGCAGCGGAATGTGCAGTGAGGGGTGATGAGAGGGTCGTGATCCGGCCATATCAGCGTGCCATCCTGAGTGCCTTGAGCAGATCGCGCTCGGCCTGGCTGCGCAGCCTCGGCTCCGGCTCATCTGGTGAAAAAACTGACGAAACAACTGGCTGAAGCTCGCGCATCCGCACCATGGGAGGCGGCGGTGGCTCCATCATTGGCTCAACATGCGGATCGGGCAGCACCGCACGCGCCTGCCGGATGGCGCCTTCCAGCCGGTCTGCCAGCACATCTCCGCGCTCACTGAGGAATTGCAGATCCTCCCGCAGGCTGGATGCACGCTCGATCTGCCGGGAGATTTGTTTGCCCGCCCCATCCGCCGAGCCACGCAGCCGCTCAATGCCCTGCTCAGCCATCTGCGTGCTGCTGTTGAACGCGGCGACCAAATCCTCCAGCGCCGCACGGTCGCGCTTCAACACGCCAAGAGCGCGTTCCAACCGCAAGGCATGAAACAAGGTTGCCGCCAGCAGCACAGTGAGGGCAAGTTCCAGCATCCATTCCATGCTAGCCAGCTCCGCTAACCGGCCGAGCCATTTCGGTATCGATACGCACCGCAACACGGTTCTTGCGCCGGCCAATCTTGCCCTCAAACAGCACCGCCGTGCCGCAGCGCAGAGACACCAAGGCGTTCGGCACTGTGTTAAGAACGATGCGGCTGCCGAGCCGCAACTCCATCACGTCAGAGAGCCGCATCACCTGCTCATCGAGCACCACGTCCAGATCAACGTCGGTGTTCCAAAGCTCCTCCGCGAGATGGGTTTCCCAGATCGAATCCCGGCCGAATTTTTCACCCATGAATTGCTGCAACAGCAACTCGCGGACCGGCTCCAGGGTGGCATACGGCATCATCAATTCCAGCCTGCCGCCACGGTCCTCCATATCCACATGCAGACGCGCCAAAACGGCGGCGTTCGAAAGTCTGCTGATGGTGGCAAAGCGCGGGTTCACCTCAAGCCTCTCGAACCGGAATGTCACCGGGCATAGCGGGTCAAAACTCGTGGTGAGATCGGCCAGCACCACATGGATCAGCCGCTCCACCAGCGTGCGTTCAATGGTGGTGTAGGGCCGGCCCTCAATCCGCATGGCAGCCGTGCCGCGCCGCCCGCCGAGCAGCACATCAACGATCGAGTAGATCATCGCCGAGTCGACGACCATCAGCCCATAATTGTCCCACTCCTCCGCCTTGAACACGGCGAGCATGGCGGGCAGCGGGATGGAATTCAGATAGTCGCCAAAGCGCAATGACAGAATGTTGTCGATTCCAACTTCAACATTGTCCGACGTGAAGTTGCGCAACGAAGTGGACATGATGCGCACCAGACGGTCGAACACAATCTCAAGCATCGGCAAACGCTCATAGGACACCAGGCCAGAGCTGATGATGCGCTGCATGCCGGAGCGGTTATCGCCAGTACCTGGGCCTTCATCAAACCCCATGAGGCTGTCGATCTCAGCCTGATTGAGAATGCGGGCGGGCTGCACCGGGGCTGCGTCCTCGCCATCCTCTGCTGCCGCGCTGGCTTCGCCCTCAACCTCCGCACCCCAAGATGCGGCGAGTTCATCATCGGACATTTCCGGCTCAGCCGTTGTCTCACTCATTGGATGAGCATCTCGCCGAACAACACATCAACAATGCGGGCCGGGGCCACGGCGATATTGGCACGCGCAATCAACTCCTCCCGCAGCCGGTATGTGCCGCCAGAACCACGCATCTCCTCCGGTCGCATCTCACGCAGATAGGTGGTGAACATGTCCTGCAGACGCGGCATGGCGGCTGCCACCACCGGCTGATCCTCGGCCTTCGCCAATTCCAGCTTCGCCTTGAGCTTGATGAAGCTGCTGCGCTTCTGGCCCACATTGAGATTGGCCACGAGCTCAGGGATATCGACAAACACGGGCACTTTCGCTTTTGCCTCCACCTCCGGCTTGAGTTCGCCGGGCTTGGCATGTGCGTCCGCTTTCTCATCCTTCGGGCCCATGCCCAGCAGCGGGGGCAGAATGCCACCGAACCAGAGCCCCGCCCCAATGCCCAGCAGCAGCAGGGGAATGGCGAGCAGGATCAACTTCTTGCGCCCCCCTTTCTTGGGCAGCGCATCCTCCGTGGGCGCGTCGGCACCGGGGGCTGGCTTGCTCACGCGGACAAATCTCCTGAAGCGGCGATGCATGCCGGACAGCCACAATGTCGCACCAACCGGTTAAGAAAACGTTGCAAGCGAGCCCGGCTTGAACTGCCGGGTGGAACCCGCTTGGCCCGGCAGAAGCTGCCGGGTCAGGGCCGCGAGGCACCACAAATCCGCGGTTTTCAGCCAATGACACGGCTGGCACGGCGGTTGCGATGTCTGCCGCAAGCGTCATCGCAACCGGAGTTGATCCATGGAAAACACCACCACCATCGCGCTCTCCCGCCTCGTGGCCCAAAGCCGGGCAATGGACGTCTCGGCCAACAACCTCTCCAACGCCGGAACACCCGGCTTTCGCACGGAGCGCATGTTGTTCAGTGACTGGCTGATGCGAGAGCCCACCAGCACCGGCTCCTCCAGCCTGCCGCCGGGCGGGCGTGTGCTCAGCTACACCCAAGACCGCGCCACTTATCGCGACAAGCAGGAAGGCACGCTCACCCATACCGCCAACCAGCTTGATCTGGCCATCAACGGTGACGGCTTCTTCACCATCAACACCCCGCGTGGCCCAAGGCTCAGCCGCTCGGGCCATTTCGAGCGCGCACCGGATGGCACCATCACCGATGCCACCGGCCAGCCATTGCTCGACACCACCGGCCAAAAGCTCACGCTCACCCCGTCAGACACGATCCTCACCGTGTCAGCCAACGGCACCATCTCCAGCCAAAACGGCAAAATTGGCCAGATCGGCATCGTGGCCCCGGATGATCCGAACAAGATGCGGGCCGAGGGTGGGCGGCTGCTGGCAAGCGATTCCGCCACCACGCCCGTCGCCGCGCCACAGATGACGCAGGGCGCGCTTGAGGACAGCAACGTAGCCCCCACGCAAGAGCTCACCCGCATGATGACCGATTTGCGCGAATTCCAATTCACCAGCCAATTCGTCAGCGCCGAGGCCGATCGCCAGCAATCCGCCATCGACAAAATCACCCAGCGCCGCAGCTAAGGGAGCACCCAAACCATGCGCGCACTCGATATCGCCGGCACCGGCATGCAGGCCCAGCAGACAAATGTGGAGGTGATCTCCAACAACATCGCCAACCTCACCACCACCGGCTTCAAACGCAGGCGGGCGGAGTTTCAGGATCTGATCTACCAGAACCTGCGAAGGGTCGGCTCGAACTCATCGGACACCGGCACCATCGTCCCATCCGGTGCGCAGGTCGGACTCGGCGTCAAAACCGCTGCCATCTACCGCATCAACGAGCAGGGCAACCTGCAACAGACCTCCAACACGCTCGACATGGCGGTGCAGGGCAACGGCTATTTCCAGGTGACACTGCCGTCCGGCGAGACGGCCTACACACGAGACGGCACGTTCTCCATGTCCCCCAACGGCGAGATCGTGACAGCTGACGGCTACTTGGTTCAGCCGGGCATCACCATTCCCAACAATGCGACCTCCGTTACCATCAACCCATCCGGCGAGGTGCAGGCAACGCTGTCCGGCACCACTGCCCCCGCCAAGCTCGGTCAGTTGCAGCTCGCCGTGTTCGCCAACGATTCCGGGCTCGACGCCCAGGGCGATAATTTGTTTCTCGCCACCTCCGCCTCTGGCACCGCCACCACCGGCAACCCCGGTGCGCCCGGCTTCGGTACCACCATGCAGGGCTTTGTTGAAACCTCGAACGTCAACGTCGTGTCCGAGATCACCAATCTCATCACCGCCCAGCGCGCTTACGAAATGAACAGCCGCGTCATCACCACGTCAGACCAAATGCTCTCCACCCTCACCAACCTGCGCTGAGGCACATCATGCACATCATCTATTTTCGGATTGCCCTCGGCCTGGCCACGATGTTCACCACGCCGCTGCAACCGCTCGCCGCCACCCTGCGCAGCACCACCACGCTGCAACAGTCAAAAGTGCGGATCGGCGATCTGTTCGACGATGCCGGTGCCGACAGCACGCGCGTGCTGGGTGCCGGGCCTGGGCCGGGCGGGCGCATTGTGATCGAATCAGCACAAGCCGCCGCCATCGCGCGCCAATTTGGCATCGCCTGGCGGCCCTCGTCCGGCAGTGAACGCGTGGTGATCGACCGCCCCGGCCGCCTCGTCGCCCGCGCCGAGATCATGGGGATTCTGCGCACAGCACTCCTCAGCAGCGGAGCACCGGCAGACAGCGAGTTGGAACTTACCGGCTTCAGCCCGCCACTGGTGCCTGCCGAGAACCAGCCCATGCTCGCAATCGAACAGGTCAACTACGACTCACCGAGCGGCCAGTTCAGCGCCACCCTTTCCCTCGCAAGCCCCGGCGAGGCCATGCTGCGCGTGTCGCTCAGCGGCCGGGTGCAGGAGATGGTCAACGTGGTCATGCCGACGCACCGTCTGGCGGCGGGAGAGCCCATCCGCACCGACGATGTGCAAATCATCCGCATGCGAGCAAGTGTCGTTCGCGGGGCCGTTCTGCATGACGTCGCCGATGTCATCGGCCAATCCGTCCACCACACCGCACAGCCAGGCCAGCCGCTGTTGGTGAGCGAGATCGGCAGGCCGCTGGTCGTGCAGAAGGGCAGCCGCGTCCTCATGCTGCTGCAATCACCCGGCCTGTCACTGGAAGCAACCGGCATCGCAGGCGAAGCGGGCGCATTGGGTGAGCGCATCGTGGTCATCAACCCAGTCTCACGCGCGGAACTCGAAGGCGAGATCGTCGGCAACGGCCAGGTCCGCGTCGCGGCCGACAGCCAGCCCATACGTCCCGCCCGCCCCGGCACACGCACCGGCGTCACCCAGGTTTCATCGCGATGAGGGCGCTCACCCTCGGCCTGGCTCTGCTGCTCGGCGGCTGCGGCGCACTCGGCAGGCTCTCCGAAGTGGGCCGCCCGCCGGAAATGACGCCGCCCTCCGACCCCACCAAGGAGGCCACCTACCGGCCCATGACCATGCCAATGCCGGCCTCGCAAACCGCCAATCCGCAGGTGGGCGCGTTGTGGCGCAACGGCAGCCGCGCCTTCTTCAAAGATCAGCGCGCCGCCCAGGTGGGCGATATTCTCACCGTGCTCGTCAACATCACCGACACCGCCGATATCAAAAACGGCACCACGGCCACCCGCAGCGGAAGTGAGGCAATGGGCCTGCCCAATCTCTTTGGGATGGAGACCACTGTCATCCCCAAGCTGCTCACCGGCTCGACGGCTGCCAATTTGATCTCGGCCAGTTCCACCAACAGCAACAACGGCTCCGGCGAGATCAAGCGCAACGAAACGGTCACGCTTCGTCTGGCCGGCGTCATCACGCAGGTGCTGCCGAATGGCAATCTGGTCGTGGCCGCCAGGCAGGAGGTGCGCGTAAACAGCGAGCTACGGCAGCTGCTCGTCGGCGGCGTGGTGCGTCCGCAAGACATCGCCAGCGACAACACCGTCTCCCACGACCGCATGGCCGAAGCCCGCATCGCCTATGGCGGCAAAGGTCAGCTCACCGACCTGCAAACCGCAAGATGGGGCCAGCAGGTCATCGACATCCTGGCCCCGTTCTAAGATCCGACATCCGTAGGGTGCAGTTCGCTTTGGAACTGCACGATCATCGACGGGAAATTGGCGCAGTCCCAAAGCGGACACCACCCCACGAAGCTATGATGACGAATGACCCGTGTCATAAAGCCAAATTTTGTCGTTCTTGCCATCGGACAGAATCTGACGGACCGCTTTTAAGTCTGCTCCGGGAAGCACATCGACAGCGTAGAAATCGTACGCTCGTTCCTTGGATGATTCGTAACTACAGCCCAATGCCTTCAATCGCTGCCATTCCCGCAGAAACGCCATCCGATTCGCGGGATAAACGATAATCCGAAACGTTGCTCGACCGCTCGTCTTAACAACTCGTACAAACTCGAGTCGGCCATTGATTTCTTCTGCTTCAACGATGTCGAGAAAATTCACACCTTTCACATAAAATGGAGTGTTCTCAACACGATAAAGCGTCGCACCGCCTTCTTCCTCCAAAGGCGTCGCCCAAACCCGTTCGGCTGGCACGCCATGCCAGTCGTCGGGATCAAGCGTAAACCCCAGCCGAACCATTGGCCAAAGCTCAGACCTTCTCGACCTGTCCGTATTCCAGTTCCACCGGCGTCGAACGGCCGAAGATCGAGACGCTGACCTTCACGCGGCCCTTTTCCTCGTCCACTTCTTCCACAATGCCGTTGAAACTGGTGAACGGACCATCCGCCACGCGCACCTGCTCGCCGATTTCGAAAAGAATGGCCGGGCGTGCACGCTCCACACCCTCTTGGGCCTGCTTCATAATCCGGTCGGCCTCAGCCTCGGTGATCGGGCTCGGGCGCGTCTTGGTGCCCAGGAAGCCTGTGACCTTCGGCGTGTCCTTCACCAAATGCCAGGCGTCATCCGTCAGCTCCATCTTCACCAGCACGTAGCCTGGGAAGAATTTGCGTTCGGCGTTGATCTTCTGGCCGCGGCGAAGCTCCACCACGTCCTCAGACGGCACCAGCACTTCCTCGAACTGATCAGCCAGACCCTTTTGGGCGGCCTGCTCCTTGATCTGCTGGGCAATCTTCTTCTCGAAGCCCGAATAAACATGCACAACGTACCAGCGCTTTGCCATGGCAGTGATCCCTAAAACCCAATGCCGAACAAGGCACGCACGCCAAGGCCGATCACCTGATCGGCGACAAAAAAGAACAGCGCGGCCATGGCTGCCATGGCGAGAACGAGGCCGGTGGTCACCAGCGTCTCCCGGCGCGAGGGCCAGGACACCTTGCCCATCTCGCCCCGCACTTCGCGGATGAATTTAATCGGGGACGTCACGCCACTCATGATGTCTCGTTGCCTTCCAGAATTCAGCGATTCGCAAAGAAATGGCCCGTAGAAGTTGGCAGGGGCGGAGGGAATCGAACCCGCAACCTCCGGTTTTGGAGACCGGCGCTCTAGCCAATTGAGCTACACCCCTATCCCGCCCGCCCGAAGCCGGCATTGCCTGCCGGAGGGCGTGCGCCGTGCTGGCCTGCGAGCAGCCAAGGACCCGTAGAAAGAATGTGCTGCGTCAGAAGTCAAGTGCTGAGGTGAAATCCCAGCAAAAGACTATCCGTCGTGGGGCCGCCAGGACGCGAAGCCAAGAGGGATCATGCGGTGCCAATGCCAGAGGGCGGCGGCCAGCCGTCTCCTATCGGGCGAATATCTGCCACGAACAGAAGCGCCAACCCATCGGTCATACAATTGACATATCGAAATTATCAATGAACGAGGCGAAGCAACAAAACTTATATCGCCGGTGTCCAGTCAAAGCGGCAGTTATCTAACCCTGGGACACCAATAATTTACATGTATCAGTGACCCTGCGTTGATATTATCCCGTGCTGGCAATTGGCAAGACAAGATGTCTTTAACGGCTGCGATAGAATTGGCGATGGTTACGCTGTTCGGCTTTTGCCTTTGGTGGGCTGCCCCAAAATGGCAGGTCGAACGGATGGATATCTCTGACCAGAGAATCAAGCGCGCCGTGGAAGCCCATTTTAGAAAAACACTTGGGAAGATATTGCGAAGAGTTGCCATGGTCATTGGTGCTGGTGTGGCGATCGAACTGGGCCCAGCCATTTCGCACTCTTTTGATCGACCGTCAGAGGCCCGTTCCAATAACTCACCCGCTACATCCGACGCTGCATCATCCGCGTCGCGCAACGCACAGCAAGGCCAGCCTGGTTCTGCCGGGACGTCGCAGGCGGGGTCACCCAGTAACACGTCGGGTGGCGCGACAATGATGGCGGCGGGGACGTCGAATGCGGGCCCACCGGGCAACACTTCGAATGCCACGACAATGGCAATGGCAACGAAGTCGGCCGCTGGCATGGCCGGCTCAACAGGCCAGCAATCCCGCGAACAGCCAATGACCGAGGCTTCGGCCATGCGTCAATCGCCGGGCGCGATGAACAGTCAAGCCAATGGTGCAGGGGACAAAATCAATCGGGCGGCACCAGGCTCAAGCACCCGCCAAGACGGCAACACCGGCTCGCCAGGGTCTGCCGCCAACGCTGTGGCCGGAGACGCGCAGGCGGGCGGTGCAAGCCAAGCAGGCGACGCCGTCGCGGCAGATGGCATCAGTGATGCGACCAACGAGGATCAAAGCCGCACCTCAGAGGATTTGTGTCTCTTCGTGCGCAACGCCACGATAGAAGATCGGGCCTCACCTCGTCCCGACGTCCAGGCGGCCCTCACCAAGATTGGGCAAGGAGATGCCTGCCCCGGCGGTGTGGATCTAACCGGTGCGCATATCCAAAAGGCCAACCTTCCGCTGGCGGATTTGCGTGGTGCCCGGCTTGTCGATGTTGACCTGAGCGGAAGCAATTTGGTGGGTGCCAAGTTCAGTGGTGCCAATCTCAGTGGCGCTAATTTATCAGGTGCCGACCTCACAGGTGCCGACCTTCGAGGAGCCATCCTCACCGACGGCGCCATCCTCAATGGTGCCAATCTCACAGCCGCAAACCTCAGCCGCGCCGATGGAAAGGATGCGCCTGGAGCGGAGGACGATATCAATCCAAAAGCTGCCATGTGCCGTTCCAATGGAAGCGGGCCGGTCACGAATTTGACGGGTGCCAAGCTCGTCAATGCCATCCTCATGGGTGCTACTCTTGACAACGCCAATGCGTCTGATGGCACGGATTTCAGTCGTGCGCACCTCGATGACACTCGCCTTGTCGGGGTCAATCTTGGCAATGCAGACATGACCAAAGTGACGGTCAGCGCAAAGACGGATTTCACCGGTGCATTTTTTTCCAACACCAATCTGACCGGTGTTGACCTTATGAAAACCAACACATCAGCAACACAGTTGCATGGTGCTTGTGGCGCGCCAGCCACCCATCCCGCCGGCCTGAAGACCACATTTGGTCGGTGCAACCGCCCCCGTCCGGCCGCCAGCCATGAGAGCAACGCCAGACCAGATTGAACCGTTCGGGCGCAATCTGGTTGAGCTCCCCGCACGGGCAAGACGCATGCAGATGGCGATTGCGATGGCATTTCGCCCATCGCCTCCCCATATCCATCTCAATCGGCCAATGCGGCTGGCTGACGTCACCCCAAGGAGCCACCCATGAGCACCACCAACATCGACTCTGCCCTCAGCAGCGCCCAGGCCGAAATCCGCGCCTTGCGTGAGCAGCTTGAAGCATTGACCACCGACCACGTCGAACCAGCCCTGCGTGAAGCCGCCGGTCAGGCGCGCCAAGCTATGAACCGCGCCTCGAACATGGCGCGCGATGAAGCCGATCAGGCGGTGGATTTCGTCCGTCAGCGCCCGGTGGCCTCCGTTCTGGCCGCCGCCGCAGTTGGCTTCGTCATCGCCCGCCTGACGCGCTGATCCGATGCGCGCCATCCGGCTTGCCGCCATCATGTTGCAAGCCGAGCAACTGCGGTTCCGTCACGTCCTCCGGCGCAGGCTCACTCAGGCTGC
Source organism: uncultured Rhodospirillales bacterium (assembly GCA_903823665.1). GTDB lineage: Bacteria > Pseudomonadota > Alphaproteobacteria > Acetobacterales > Acetobacteraceae > CAIQQQ01. The sequence continues at coordinate 4,025 of CAIJTR010000010.1, read as the reverse complement.
GTTGCTGGCCGTGGCGGTCGCATTGCTGTTGGTGGCCGCAGGAGCAGGCGAGGCGGCACTCTACACCCTGCTGGCGGCGCGCCTGGAGCCCGCGGGGGCAGCTGGCTGCTTGGCCGGTGGCAATGCAGCCCTGGCATTGCTGCTGGCTTCCATAGCCCTCATGTCCACTCCAGGCATCACCGAGCGTGAAGCACAGGACGTGGCGCTCGCGGCGCGCAGGCAGATCGGTCAAATCGGCCAATCACTCAACGCCGCCCGCGTGGTGGGCATGCTGATTGGCCGATTGAGCCGACGCAAACAAAAGCAAAGTAGCTGATTTGGAGCGGGTGGAGGGAATCGAACCCTCGTAGCCAGCTTGGAAGGCTGGAGCTCTACCATTGAGCTACACCCGCACCGTGGAGGGATTGTAACTGCGGGGCTGCCGCAGAGCAACCTTACAGGCTTAATCGCGCTCCCGAACAACAGCCAGCACGCCCGCGCCGTAACGCGCCAGCTTTGAAGCGCCCACGCCCTTGATCTGCCCCAGCTCGTCCTCGCTTACCGGACGAATGGCGGCGATCTCGCGAAGCACCGCATCGTGGAAAATCACATAAGGCGGCACCGACTGCGCCTTCGCCTCGCCAGACCGCCACATGCGCAGCGCGTCGAACAGGCTGGCACCCTCGCCGTCCAAGCCCTCGGCTGGGGCCGACTTGCCGGACCGCTCCACCCGCTTGCCCGCCTTGGCCTGCAGAATGTCGTCCCGCAGCCAAACCTGCTCCTCACCGCGCAATATCGGCCGCGCGCGATCCGCATTCAGGCTCACCGTGGCATATTCGCCCATATCCACTTCCAGCACCCCGCGCGCGATCAACTGCCGCAGCACGCCACGCCAGAAATCCCGCGTCCGCTCCGCCCCTATGCCAAACGGTGTGAGCTTGTCGTGGCCAAACTTGATGATCGCGTCGCTGGTCTTGCCCATCAGCACGCCGATCACATGCAGCGCGCCGAACCGCTGCCCGGTGCGGTAGATCGCCGAGAGTAGCTTTTGCGCCTCCACCGTGCCGTCAAAAATCCCCACCGGCGAGACGCAGTTGTCGCAATGACCGCATTTTTCAGCCAGACTTTCACCAAAGCAGCCGAGCAGATTGCGCGTCCGGCAATCCGCCGTCTCCGTCAGGCTGATCATCGCCTCCAGCCGCGTCCGCATGGCCCGCTTCTGCGTCTCGGGCGCACCGGACATCTGCAGAAAATGCCGCGCCCGGGCGATATCCTCGCCGCCGTACAGCAGCAACGTGTCCGATACCTCGCCGTCGCGCCCGGCGCGGCCAATCTGCTGGTAATATGCCTCCGGGCTGTCCGGCATATCCAGATGCACCACAAACCGCACATCCGGCCGGTCGATGCCCATGCCGAACGCGATCGTCGCCACCATGATGATCGGCTCACCGGAGCGGAACCGCATCAGCGCCGCCCGCTTCTGGCTCGCCTCGATGCCGGCATGAAACACCACCGCAGGCCAGCCCTTCGCCGCAAGCGACGCCGCAATCCGCTCTGTTTTCGCACGGCTCCCGCAATAAACGATGCCGGTGTCGCCCTTGTGCTTGCCCAACAACTCCAGCAACTGAGCCGTCTCGCTGTTCTTCGCCTCAGCCGCAATATGCAGATTGGGCCGATGGAACGAGGCCGCGAACACCCGCGCATCGTCCATGTCCAGCGCGTGCAGAATATCCTCGCGCGTGCGCGGATCAGCCGTCGCCGTGAGTGCCACCCGCGGCACGCCCGGAAAGCTCTGCCGCAAACACGCCAATGCCCGGAACTCAGGCCGGAACTCGTGGCCCCATTGGCTCACGCAATGCGCCTCATCAATCGCCACCAGGGCGATCTCAAGCCGCTGCAGCCGCTCCATCGTCCCGGGGCTGAGCAGCCGCTCCGGCGAGACGTAGATCAGGTCCAGCACACCGGCATCGAGATCGCGGCCAATCCGCCGCGCCTCCTCCGGTTCCACCTCGGAATGCAGCGCCCCTGCCGCAACACCCAACTGACGCAGCGCCGCCACCTGATCATCCATGAGGGCAATCAAAGGCGAGATGATCACCGCCGTCCCCGGCCTGCACAAAGCCGGGATCTGGTAGCACACTGATTTGCCGCCGCCCGTGGGCATCAGCACCAGCGCGTCACCGCCATTCGTCACATGCTCCACCGCCTCGCCCTGCAACCCGCGAAACGCCGGATAGCCGAACACACGGCGCAGCATCTCACGCGGGTCGGGAGTCTCGCCGACAAAGGCAAAGCTGGCGGAAACGCCCTCTGGCATGGGGCCTACTTCACGTCGACGGTAATCGTCACGCGTCGGCTCTCAATAGCACTCATCACGTAATCCGTCCCACCCTTGGCCGACTGGGTGATCCGCTTGGCATCAATGCCCGAGTCCACCAAAGCATCCACCACCAGCTCTGCACGCAAGGCTGATACGAGCGAATTCGCCCGCGCACTGCCCAGCGGGTCCGCATAGCCAGTGACAGTGATCGCAGCGTCCGGATGCGCCTTGGCATTCTTTGCCACCGCCTCGATCAGCGCCCGCGCCGAACTGTCGAACTGGGCAGACCATTCCTGGAAAAACAGCACATAATTGCGGTCACCCGCCGCATCCTGCGCCTGCGCCGGTGTCACCAGCGGTCCGATGGGCAGCGCCACTACGGACAAACAAGCGGCGAATGCAAGCCTTACGATCGGGCGCATGGTCAAGTCCTCTGAAGAGCGATGTTGCCACCATACCTGCCCGCCCCGTCGCGGTCGCGTCAATCTGACGCGAAATAAACCCGCCGCCACTTGATCGGTCCCAATCCGCACGGTTTGATGCCACATGACATCTCAAAATCCTGCCACGCCGCGAACACTTGATGACATCATTTTGGGCGAGGAATTCCCGTGTGGTGAATTCTCTCTCACTCGCGAGGAGATCATCGCCTTTGCCGAGCAATTCGACCCACAGCCCTGGCACCTGACAGACGAAGGTGCCGCCAGCAGCTATTTCGAAACCCTCTGTGCTTCAGGCCTGCACAGCCAGGGTGCCGCGATCAACCTCACAGTGCGCACAATCAAGGGTTTGGAGATCGTGGCAGGTGGCTCACTCCACGAAGCACGATTTTTCGTCCCAGTCCGCCCCGATCAACCGTATCGAGTGACGGCCTGCTGGATGGAAGCCCGTCGCTCCGCCAGCAACCCGTCGCGCGGCGTGGCCAGCCTGCGCATCACCACGCGTGACGCCACAGGCACCGAGGCCATGAGATGCGGCGTTACCTTCATCGTGGCCACGAGAAGGTAACGCCTCAGACCCTCTCAATAGGTCAGCACGAGGTCGGCGGACAGTGTGTATTGTGTGCGATCCTTGCCGCCATTGTAACGCGCGTTGCCGTTCATCACGCTGTCAATGCGCGCCTCAGGACGGATCAGCGCCACCACGCTTTTGGCAAATTCCGGCATTTCCGGCTTGTACGTCGCCCCTACGGTCAACGCGCCATAGGTGTTGCGCCCGGTGCCCGTCACCGCTGCGTAGGGCAGCCCCTCCACCGCCGCGATCGGCCCCTTGGCCGTCGGGTAGCCTGCCACAAAGAAGCTGCGCGTGTCAGAGAACACTTCCGCACGCATATTCGCCGTCCAGGTGTCGGTCAACGCGTAGGAGGCATATTGCGCCAGACCAAATGCCTCAGCACTCTTGATCTTCTTGCCCTGCTGCGCGCCCAGATCTTCGGCCACGTAGTTCGCCTCGGTCGTGAACGTCAGCTTCTCGTTGGCCTTATAGGTGATCAACACGTCGTTGTAGGCGCGGTTGTAGTTGTTGGCGTTCAGGTTCCCGGTGAAGTTTGCCTTCACATATCTCGACGCGTTTTCCGGGCCAAAATGGGTCAGCGCCAGCAGGGTGAAATTGCCGTCCAGGAAGGTGAGCTTGGTGCCGGCAATGAACGCCGCCGAACCGTTGTTGTCCTCGCCTGGAATGGTCTGGTTGCCGGCATCCACGCCCAGATAGATGTCAACATTGCCTG
>CAIJTR010000009.1 GCA_903823665.1 uncultured Rhodospirillales bacterium | reverse complement strand
CCGCGGCCATCGCCACCAAAAAAGCCAGCGCCGGGGAGGTGCTGACCGCGTGCCTTGCCAATCTCGACGCGCATGAAAAGGCAGTCAACGCCACCACCTGGATCGACCGCGAAGGAGCCTTCGCCTCTGCCGCAGCAGCCGACGCCGCCCTCGCCGCCGGTGCCAAGCCCGGCCCGCTCCACGGCCTGCCCCTGGCACACAAAGACATGTATTATCAGGCCGGGCGTCTCGCCTCCTGCGGCTCCAAAATCCGTGGCGATTTCCGGCCTGACTACACCGCAACCGTCATCTCCCGCATGGCCGATGCCGGGGCCTACGCCTTCGCCGGGCTGAACATGGCCGAATTCGCCATGAACGGCACCGGCCACAACCAGCATTTCGGCCACTGCCACAACCCGTGGCGACTGCCCTACATCACCGGCGGCTCCTCCAGCGGCTCCGGGGCGGCCGTGGCAGCACGCTTCACCTACGCAGCACTCGGTTCAGACACAGGCGGCTCCATCCGCCTCCCAGCCGCCGCCAATGGGGTCAGCGGCATCAAGCCGACACAAACCCGTATCTCCCGCTACGGCGTCATGCCGCTCTCCTTCAGCGCCGACAATGTAGGTCCCCTCGCCCGCACCGCGCGCGACTGCGCCCGCATTCTCACCGTCATCGCTGGGCAAGACCCGCACGACCCTACCAGCGCCGCTGTACCCGTGCCGGACTATGAAGCGGGCCTGGACGGTGACCTACGCGGCATCAAAATCGGCGTGCCAACCGCCTACTTCCTCGAAACGGCGGATGCACCGGTCGTCGCCGCGTTCGAGGCATCAATGGCGGCACTTGCCGGACGTGGTGCCACCATCGTTCCGCTCACACTCCCACTCATGCCGGAAATTCTGGCCTACGCCGCCGTGATGTCGCGTTGCGAAAGCGGAGCCATCCACTCCAACTGGATGCGCGAGCGCGCGGGCGATTACGGCATTCACATCAACTCCCGCCTCTACGCCAGCCTCGCCATCCCCGCCGTCACCTATGTCGAGGCCCTCGGCCGCCGAGGGCCCATTCTGGCCACCTTCGCCAAGGACGTGTTCAGCCACGTGCACGCCATCGCCAGCCCCACCATCAGCATCTGCCTGCCCACACTCGCCGCCACCGACATCGATGCCGGCGATCCAAAAGCCGTTGATGTGGCAAGCGGCGTTTCCGGCAACACCAGGCCGTTCAACTATCTCGGCCTGCCCGCCCTCAGCGTGCCCTGCGGCTTCGATCCGAACGGTCTGCCAATCAGCCTGCAACTCGCCACCAAGCCCTTCGATGAAGCCACCGCCTTCAAAATCGGCGACGCCTACCAGCGCGACACCGACTGGCACGCCCGCCGCCCCACCTTCGCCAACTGACCCAGCAACGTCTTTTCGAGCAGGAGACCATCATGGCTGACGGCATCACCGAGGAACAATTCGAATTCCTGGTCCAGCGCGCCGGGCTAACTCTCACGCCGGAGCAGAAGCAGGAGATCATGGGCACCTATCATTACGTCGCCGCGATGGTCGCCCGCAACGCCCGCCCGCGCACCCGCATGGCGGAGCCAGCCCATTTGTTCATTCCCGGCGAAGGAGTGGTCGCATGAGCACGTCCTTCACCACCATCGCCGAGGCCTCGGCCCTGCTCGCCAAGAGAGCGGTTTCGCCGGTCGAACTCACCAAGCAATGCCTCGCTCAGATCAAAGCGCTCGACGGCACACTGAACGCCTTCATCACCGTCACCGAAGAACGCGCCATGGCCGATGCAAAGGCCGCCGAGGCGCGCATCATGGCAAGCAAAGCGCTCGGCCCACTCGACGGCATTCCTATCGGCCTGAAGGACATCATCGACACCAAGGGCATTCTCACCACCTGCCACTCCGCCCAGCTCATCGGCAATGTGCCCGATGCAGACGCCACCTGTGCCATCAAACTCGCCGAAGCAGGCACGGTGTTGATGGGCAAACTCTCCACCCATGAATTCGCCAATGGCGGCCCATCCTTCGACCTACCCTGGCCACCCGCCCGCAATCCGTGGAACCCCGACCATTTCACCGCGGGCTCCAGCAGCGGCACCGGCGCTGCCGTCCCATCCGGCATGATCCTCGGCGGTCTCGGCACCGACACCGGCGGCTCCATCCGCGGCCCGGCAGCGCTCTGCGGCATCGCCGGCATCAAACCCACCTATGGCCGCGTCAGCCGCGCTGGCGTGTCTCCGGCAGCGTTCTGCCTCGATCACATCGGCCCTATGGCATGGACCAGCGAAGATTGCGCCATGATGCTGCAGGTTCTCGCCGGATATGACCCCGCCGACCCCGCCTGTGCCAAGGTTGCAGTGCCAGACTACACCGCCGAACTTCCGCTTGGGGCCAAAGGCCTGAAGATCGGCGTCATCCACCACTTCCACGAGACCGACAACAAGGTCAGCGTCGGCACTCAAAAGGGCATCGATGACGCCATCGCCACCTTCCGCGCGCTGGGAGCCGAGATCCGCGAGATCACACTCTCACCACTGCAAGACTGGGCGGCCTGTGGCTCGATCATCTCCATGACGGAACGCCCCGCCGCCTACACGGAAATGATGAAGCACAGCCTCGACAAATTCGGCGAACGGCTGCGCAACCGCCTGCTGATGAGCCTGTTCATCAGCGGCACAGACTACGTGCAGGCCACCATGCGGCGCCGCGAACTTTGCACCGAGTTGGCACTCGCCATGGCCAATGTCGATATCCTCATAACCGCCGCGCAGCCCAAAGAAGCGCCGCAGATCAACGACATTCCGCAATGGGAAAATCTGGAACAGCCCAACTTCACCATGCCGTTCAACGTGTCCGGCTATCCCGCAATGTCCATCTGCTCCGGCTACGGTGCAGGCGGATTGCCGGTGGCGATGCAACTGGTCGCCAAGCCCTTCGCCGAGGCCACGCTGTTCCGCGCCGCCCACGCCTACGAAAAAGCGACGGCGTGGCGCGATGTCCGCCCGAAGCTGGATTTCGCAAAGCCGATGGCAGAAGCGGCAAACTAAGAGCAGCAGGCTTCGCCGTTACCCACACACCCCATCATCGCGCGTGATGCATCGCTTACGATCCAGCTGCAATACACGGCCTGACGCTTGCATCATCTGCCATACGAGTGTGGAGATCAGACATTGGGTGTCACCACCGAGACATTGCGACGTGCTTGGCAAAGCGGTTTCGCCCCCTCGGTGCAGTTGCCTCCCGGAACGCGCGTCATCCCCTTCATCGTGGCGTTCGGCTTTTTGCTGGAAGGCATCGACTCAACCGGGATCACCACCGCCATTCCGGCCATGGCCGAAAGCCTGCACACCTCCCCCGTCAGCCTGAACCTCGCCATCACCGCCTATGTGCTGAGCCTTGCCGTATTCATTCCCATCAGTGGATGGGTAGCTGATAGGTTTGGCAGCAGGCGAGTGTTCTGTGTCGCCATCATGGTGTTCATGGCGGGATCACTGGCCTGTGGCCTCGCCACAAACCTCACCATGATGGTGGCGATGCGGGCACTGCAAGGCATCGGCGGCGCATTGATGACGCCTGTGGGGCGCTTGATCCTGCTGCGCACCTTCTCTCGCCAGCATCTCGTCGTCGCCATGGCGTATATGAGCATTCCGGCATTGCTAGGCCCCACCATCGGCCCATTGCTGGGCGGGTTGCTGACCACCTATGCATCCTGGCGCTGGATCTTTCTGATCAACGCCCCCGTGGGCCTGCTGGGCATCGCCATGACCTGGCGCTACGTGCAAGACACAGCGCCACCGGTTCGTGCGCGCTTTGACATACCGGGCTTCCTGATTTGCGGTGTGGCACTGGCAATGATGCAGCTCACCATCGAAAACATCGGCCGCGGCGTGCTGCCAGACTGGATGGTCTGTGGCACAGGCATCGCAGCTTCATGCTGCCTGATCGGCTACGTGGTCTACGCACGCCGCCATGCAGCACCGGTTCTGGATCTCACGTTGTTTCGTCATCGCACCTTCCGGGTTGCCAACATCGCTGGTGGCTTCAGCAGAACTGCGATGAACGCCGTGCCGTTCATGTTGCCGCTGCTCCTGCAAATCGGCTTTCACCGCAGCCCGGTCGAATCAGGCTTCATCACGGTGATGCTGGGCATCGGTGCCTTCACCGTAAAACCGGCCTCATCGGCGTTGTTGCGCTGGCTCGGCTTCAGCCGTCTGCTCCCCTGGAACGCCTTGCTCTCCGCCTTCTTTATCGCAGGATTTGCGGTCTTTGACGCCAACACGCCTGATTGGCTCATGGTTTTCTACGTCATGGCCTTCGGTGTGCTGCGAACCATGCAGTTCACCAGCATCAACGGGCTTGGCTACTCTGAAATACCGTCAGACGAACTCAGCCGCAGCGTCAGCCTGGGCAGCGTGGCCCAGCAACTCACCAACGGCTTTGGCGTCAGCCTCAGCGCTGTGGCCCTTAACCTCGTCGCCGCCCCTGGGCTGCCGCTCTCGATTTACGACTTCAGGTTCGCCTTCGTCGTAATGGGCACCGTCTCGCTTTGCTCCCTCCCGCTGTTCCTCTCGCTCACCCCCAGCGACGGTGCCCAGGTCAGCGGGCGGCGTCCGGTAGCATCGCAGTAAAAGCAGACGCTTCTTTCGCCCTTGAGACCGCTGCTGCCTTATCCTGCGACGCCGTACCCGCCGCCGCCACAGGTCGTGATCGTCACCAGATCACCCTTGAATAGGAAAAGGTTGGCCTTGCCGGGCAGCGCCGATACTTGGCCGTTCCGTTCCAGCGCAATCTGGAACGTCTTGCCCACATCGCCTCCCTGTAGACCATACGGCGGAGCCACCATCCGCTCGACACATGTCGTCAGCAGCATCTTCGGTGCCAGCACGCGATACGCCCGCACAACCCCGTCGCCGCCGCGATGCAGGCCGCTACCGCCGGAGCCGCGCCGTATCGCCTGCCGCTCCACCCGCAACGCATACGTCGCCTCCAGCATTTCGGTCGGCGTGTTCGATGTGTTGGTCATGTGCACGCGCGTGGCCGGACTGCCGTCACGGTCATGCCGCGCCCCTTCGCCGCCGCCGTGCACTTCATAGAGCAGCCGCCACCCGCCCCCCGGCATCGGCTCGGCAAAGGCGAGCAGGCCGGAAGTGGTGGGGCCACCGGCCGCAAGCCGATGCGGCACCACGTGTTCCATCGAGCGGATAACGGCATCCACAATCCGCATCGACGTCTCGTGATTTCCCGCCGCCACCGGTGCATCCCAGCCCGGCTCACACACCGAACCTGGCCGCGTGATGATCGTCAGCGGGCGAAGTGCGCCTGCGTTCTGCTGCATATCCCGCCCGCTCAGTAGCCGCGCCGCATAGATGATGGCGGAGGCCGCAATGAAAGGCGTGGTGTTGCAGAAATTCGGCAGCCGGTCGCAGCAGCCCGAAAGGTCGAAAATCGCCTCATCGCCCGCAATGGTGATGCGCACATGAATGCGCGGCCCCGCAGCGCCGGCGCCGTCGCCGTCCAGACTGTCCTCGCCCTCGAATACGCCATCCGGCAGCCCAATAATTGCCTCGCGCATCTCCGCCTCTGACAGATCATGCAGCCGCTCAATGGTGCGTAGAAAAATATCCGTGCCATAAACCCGGCACAAATCCTGAATGCGCCGCTCCGCACAGGCCGTGGCGGCGATCTGGCCGAGCAGATCCCCCTCCGCCGAAACCGGATCGCGGACATTGACCTTGATCATCTCCAGAACGGCCTGATTCACCCCCGCTGCCGAGGCAATCGGCACTGGTGGGATGCGGATCGCCTCCTGGAAGGTATCGGTCGCCGTTGCCAGATAGCTTCCCGGCCACGACCCGCCCACATCCGGCCAATGCGCCAGGCTGAGCGTGAAGGCCACAATGACACCATCAACAAAAACCGGGCGCACCACCTTCACGTCGTTCAGATGATTTCCGCCGAGAGCGCCAAGATTGTAGATCAGCGCATCGCCGGGCACGAACCGCTCCAGCGGATGGACCTTCAGCAATTCGCGGATGGTGTACGCCATGGCGCCGAGATGCACGGGAATGTCTCGCCCCTGCGCCACCAAGCCGCCGCTCGCATCGGTGATGGTGGAAGAAAGATCTCCAGCCTCCCGCAGGAGCGGCGAACGCGCGGACCGCATCAGCACAAGGCTCATTTCCTCAGCGGCAGCAGACAGCCCGTGGCGGATCACTTCCACGATGAACGGGTCAAGCAGGGCGGCCGTTTGAATCACGGTCATGCAGGCCTCCTCACCATGCGCAAATGTCCCTCCGGTTCAGCCACTGCCTGCCAGCCCGGCGGCACCACAACAGTTGACCACGCATCGGCAATAATCGCCGGGCCGTTCACAATTCCAGCCAGCGTCTCGCGGGAAAGTATGGCGGTTTCCACATCCCGCGCACCCGCGAAACTGCACCGCCGAAGCTGTGGCGCGTGCCCCTCGCCACCTCCCGTCATCACTATGCACGTGCTGGACGGCACCCGCGCCTCAACCCGCAAACCCTCAATCACGCAAGGCTCGCCGGTTGCATATCCGAACAGTTGCAGGTGAAGAGCCTGAAAGTCCGCATGCAGCGCCGCAGCATCCAGCGGCAGGTTGAACGGCACGGCCGTGGTGTCGCTCTGCGCCTCATAGCGCATCATCGCAACATAGCTGATGCGGATCGCGCCTACGCCACTGCCGGATGCCAACAGCGGTGCCGTCGTCGTCGTGCGCAAGGCCTCGATATGCGCACTGAGTGTCGCCTGACAAAGCCCCGCCAGCGGCAACCGCACCGTCTGCTGCTGCACAAAGCTCTGGTCTGCGGTCAGGCATCCGAGCGCCGAAAACGCGCTGGAGGCGGCGGGAATGACGATGTCAGACAGTCCATAAATATCAGCAAGCCCGGCGGCATGCATTGGCCCGCCCCCGCCAAATGCCAGCAACGCGCAGTCCCGGCCATCCACCCCGCGCTCCACCGTAACCCTTCGCAGCGCACGGGCCATCGTCGCGTTGGCAACCTGGATGATCCCGAGCGCCGTATCGACAACATCAAGGCCCAGCACAGCCGCAATCGGGGCCACCACCGCGTGCGCCTTCGCCACGTCCACCCGGATGCCCTTTCCAACAGTGCCGCCCAGCACGGCGTCCGGATCCAGATAGCCCAGAATGGCATTGGCATCGGTGATCGTTGCGCGCATGCCGCCGCGCCCGTAGCAGGCAGGCCCTGGCTCCACGCCAGCACTTTGCGGACCGACGCTGAGGCCACCGGCACCCTGCTGCACAATCGACCCACCGCCCGCGCCGATCGAATGCACGGCCAGCATCGGCTGGCGCAACGGCCGGTCCCCGGTCATGCGCGTGTCGGTCATTGCGGCATCACCATCAACAATCAGACACACATCCGTGGTGGTGCCGCCCATGTCGAACGTCAGCACGCGCGGCAGACCCAGGCTGCGGGCAATCTGCACGGATGCCGCAACGCCTGCCGCCGGGCCAGACATCGCCATCACAATTGGCCGCTCTTTCGCCGTCGCGGTGGAGACCATGCCGCCTGCCGAATGAAACACCTGCAGCCCAGGTCCGAGCGGCAAACGCTGCTCCAATTCCGACAGATACCCCGCCGCAATTGGCATGGCGGCGGCGTTGATGGTGGTGGACGAGGCACGCTCATACTCCCGCGCCTCAGGGTTCACCTCGTGGCTGAGCGAGACATAAGGCACAATCCGCCGCAGCCGCTCTCCAATAAGGCGCTCGTGCGCCGGATTGGCGTAGGCATGCAGCAGACTGACTGCAACGCTCGTCACACCCGATGCCGCAACCCAGGCCACCATGCGGCCCAACTCCGCCTCACTCGGTGCGAGCATCACGTGGCCGTGGTGATCCAGTCGCTCCGTCAGACCGTAGCAACGCTCATGCGGCACCAAAGGCGGGGCCTTCGGCGGAATGTCGAGATTGTATAGATCACGCCTGCGATAACGCCCAATCTCCAGCACGTCCTCGAAGCCCGCGGTTGCAATCAGCGCAATAGGCGGCAGGCGATCCTGCACAATGGCGTTGGTAACGCGGGTTGTGCCATGAACAAAACGCGTGACATCGCCCGGTTGCAGGCCAATGGCAGCAATGGCGTCGAGCATGGCATCAACCGGCGCGTCAGGCCTTGACGGCACCTTGGCGGTGCGGGTGTCCCCGGTGCCGGAATGAACAGCGACAATGTCCGTAAAAGTACCCCCGATGTCTGTGCCGACAAGCCAGCTCATTCAACGCGCTCCCTACAGGCCGGGCAGAAAAGCCGGTTGCAAAATACCGTTTTGCAACGCGCCACCCCATCACTCGGGCAACCAGAGGCCCTGCGAATGCTACCTTGCCTGCGCGGCGTCCGGCCAGATGCGAAATTTTACTTCTGGTAGAAATGCCTCTCCCACTCGGTCTGATTCTCCGCCCCTTCCCGCACGTACGACGAGAAGGCCGCCAAATTCAGGAGCAGCCAATTCACCAGCGAGGCCGGAAAGCGCAGCGGCTTCACAAAATCGAGAAACAGCACAACGCGCGTGTCATCGCTATGGTTCCAGGCCTCGTGCTCATAGGCGTCATCAAAAACAACCACCTTGCCAGCCTGCCAATGATACAGCGCGTCACCCACCCTTATGGCAACATCCGATGGCGGCGGCGGAATGATCAGCCCAAGATGCACCCGCAGCACGCCGTTATACGGCCCGCGATGCGGGGCGAGATGCGTGCCGGGCTCCATAATGGAAAACATCGCGGTTTTCAGACCGGGAATGCCTTGCACCGCCGCCCATGTTTTCGGACAGGCCGCGATGTTGCGTGCGGACTTGGCACCGTAGCCGCAAAGAAAAAACGTCTTCCACAGCTCCGGCTGCGCCACCAGTTCCACATCCTTGACGATCTGGTTGAAGCTCGGCAACTCAACCTGACGCTCAAGCACCGCATTCAATTCGGCCAAAATGCCTGGCGTCGCCTGTTCCAGCACCGCTTCCCAGGGAAAGCTTCCCGTCGGATAGATCATCGGATTGCCGGGAATTTTGGTGTAGGCCAAGTTCAGCCGTTCGCCCGTTTGGATAGCTCGCCGCATCGCGCGCCCAACAAGCCCCTCCGCCGGCCGGAACGAGACAATGCTGCCGTCCGCATCCTGCGCATCAAGCGACAAGGATGTGGTATGAGGGCTTTCAACGTTCTGTTGAATAAACTTCTCATTGATATTGATCTGAGGCTCAGTTACCATAGAAGGCATTTTTTCACTGTCCTAATTTCTTGAACCCTAACGGGATAATCTTGTCTATTATTTTAATGTTACAATACGGTAGCCTCGGGAAACACTCAGCACTGTCGCATGAAGCGGCTATCGTGCTGGCCGTGTGGCATCAGTCGTTGGCCAACAGGCTAGTAGGCGGCCCCTGAAACCGGACGGTTGTGGAACACCCAGAGCGGAGCAGCGCTAGCCGTGACCCGTTCTGCTTCACTTTCAATTTGAAGCTGCCCGGCAAGCGGCGTGATTTCATGGCCAGAGCCGGGCAGATTGAACAATCAATGCTTCTGCAAACCCGCATCTGCCAGTCGCCCATGAGCGCGCTCCCCCACCGCCCAGACGTGAACCTTGCCGGACTGGCCTTTCAGAAACGTGATGGCGTAACAAGCAATGATGTCATTGAACTGCCAAACCACCCCTTGGTCAGAGCCGAACACGATGGCACTGACCGGGTGCGAATGGGACGACGGATTGCAGTTCGCCAGCACTGCCGACCTTACGCCGCATGGTTTCGGTGATGGCTGCGATCCGGCCCGGTATTTTTCGGTGATAATCTATGCCACGAGCCAACCGCCAGAACGCCGCGCTTCATTATCAGGGAGCGATCATGCGACGACAGAACCGGAAATCACCGATAAAACAAGCATCGGCAGATTGTCGTCAGATGCCCATCGGTCATCACGCAACATTGGCGGAGCGATGGCTGCCGCAATTCTCTGTGTGATTCATTGCCGCCTCGTCGCCATGAAACAATGCGTGCCTGCCATGATCCAGCGCGTTCCGGGTCTCATGCGCGGCACGAATATAGTGCTCTGCCTCAGCATGCGTTCTGGCCTGCGTGTGATGTTGTAGTGCCGCATTGTGATGATCAGCAGCCACAAGATGCCGCGCCGCATCACTAAGCGGGATAGGCTGGTCGATATTGGTTTGCGCAACAGCATCTGTGGCTGGCTGATACACATTGGGCAGTTTCTTGCCATCCTGCGGCCGATACCACTCACTTGCAGCCTTCCCCTCCTTCAGGGCCAGCAATCCGTAACCATGTGCGGTCAGCGCTTGATGGGCGGCGTGGGCGTAGTTCTTGCCGATTTGGTAGTGCCGCGAGGCCTCTCGATGGAACTGCGCCGCCTGTTCATGGTGCCGCGCGGCAGCCTCGTGATGCATTACAGGCCCTTGAATGGCGGTCATGTCCCAATCCTCGACGGCTGTGTGCCAACAGTTCGATTAGACGTCGACGGAGCACCTTCCCAGGACCGGGATGTACGCATAAGGGAATCAGAAGCCGCGAAATCGGGGCGCTTACACCCAAGCAAGACCGCAAGATTGCATGGCATCAAAGCAGTCAATTATCACTGATTGTCATGCAATCGCCTCCATATCCGACGCCATAAATTTGCATTGTTGTAGGATCTGCCTGATGGTTCGGCGTATCAGGGCCGCTGTTACCGAGGCGGCGCTTTGTGAACAGACTCGGCATCCGCCAGGGCAGCCGTCAGGCCACAACCAAGGAAACCAAAGGGATGAAACGTCGCACTGTCTTGCTTGCCGGCTCAGTTATGTTTGCCGCTTCGGCGGCACGAGCGGAGACAACGATCAATGTCGTCTCATCCGGTGGGTTTTCCGAGACATACAAAGAGCTTGGACCGAAATTTGAGGCAGACACAGGCTATCGGCTGAACTCGATGTGGGGGCCGTCGATGGGGGCAACCGTCGACGCCGTGCCGCAGCGAATTGCTCGGGGCGAGAATATCGATGTGCTGATCATGGTCGGTTACGCGCTGGCCAAATATGTGGCCGATGACAAGGTGATCGCCGACAGCGCCACACCACTGGCGGGTGCCATGATCGGCATGGCGGTGAAGCAGGGCGCGCCGGTGCCGGATATTTCAACGGCCGAAAAGCTGCGTGACGTGATGCTGGCCGCAAAGTCGATCGCTTATTCTGACTCAGCATCCGGGGTCTACATCGAGGGCGAAATGCTTAAGAAACTTGGGATCGAGGACAAGGTAAAGGCGAAATCCAGAATGATTCCAGCCGAGCCGGTTGCGCGCGTGGTGGCGCGGGGCGAGGCGCAAATTGGGTTTCAGACGATCAGCGAGTTGCTGCCCATCCCAGGGGCCACGGTGGTGGGGCCCATTCCAGATTCGGTGCAAAAGATCACGTGGTTTTCAGCAGGCGTGCTGACATCCTCAACGCAGGCGGCAGCGGCGCGGGCTCTGGTCAAATACCTCGCCCGGCCAGAAAATGCCGACTTGATGCGCGAGAAGGGCATGATCCCCGGTGGACCGCCGAAATAGCGCGTGCAGACGGAAGCGTCAGGCAGCGACCGGGCTGCCGACCACTTCTGTCAAAGGCCCGATGCGCAAAATCTGTCGTGTGCTTGTATCATACGCAGGCCAAGGCAAATCCGGTGATGACGGATTGCCGGTGCGGGCAAATGCCGTCCACGCCGCCATCATGGACTTGGAAATCCCGGCATATTCCGTCGGATCAATTCCTTCGAGCATCGGCGCATGCCATGCGCCCAGCGTCCCGAACAGGAAAGGCAACTCGATACAGTGGCACGCCTTCCACGGAGCAACCGACGAACCCCAATCAAATCGATAGACAAACGCAGGCCGTCCTGCGGCTGCGAGACGGCTGGCCACGCCCAATGTTGGCGACAGAAAGAAATGATCCGTGACGAGATCGCCAAGCAGATCGCGCGTATCACCACCTGGGCGGCGCGCGCGATAACGGGTGATCGCATCTTCGGAGCCCGCCAGCGTCGCAAACCGTTCGGCCACCGCCGCAGGGTCCGGATGCGCCATCGAGGGGTCGGCGACGAAGAAGGCGTGCATTTCTTCGCGCGTGGTGCCGAGCATCACGTCAATCCCGCGCATCGTGGCGGCAGCGACAATTCGGTCAGAAATGCTGGCTTCGTCACCCGGATCGCCCGAAACGGGCGGGAAGGCGGGATTGATGCGCGCAAATTGCGCAAGCTCACGCGCCACCGCCATCTGCAATGTGACCAGCTTTTCAGCGGGAGCAGAGCGCAACTGCCCGGCGGCATCTGCATGCGCCGGATCGATGCCTAGCAATTCCATCAGCCGCCGCGCACGTGCGGTGCCGTCCGCCGGGCTCGGCGCAATGCGCACCGGGCCGCTCTGCACAATGGCGCGATGGAACAGGCCCGCCGTGTCGTCCATCATCAGCAGCCGCATGATGGCGTTGCCACCTGCTGATTGCCCCATCAGCGTGATGTTGTCAGGGTCGCCACCAAATGCTGCAATATGCTCGCGCACAAATCGCAACGCGGCGACGATGTCGCGCAGGCCCATAATCCCATCGGCCAGCCCCGGGTAATGCAAGAAGCCCAACGGTCCCAGCCGGTAGTTGACCCCCCACGACCACGTCACCGAATGCGGCCATCGCACCGCCGTCATACCAACCGAGCGATCCGGCACCGCTGAGAAACGCACCACCATGCAGCCAGACCAGAACGGAGCGTTTCCCAGCGTCCACTGCTGGAGTGGCGATGGCCAGCGTCAGGCAATCCTCGCTCTGTGCGCGCTCCTCAA
The DNA here is from genome assembly GCA_903823665.1 of uncultured Rhodospirillales bacterium. GTDB lineage: Bacteria > Pseudomonadota > Alphaproteobacteria > Acetobacterales > Acetobacteraceae > CAIQQQ01. Next base: position 10,499 of record CAIJTR010000009.1, on the reverse strand, counting down.
AGTCACCCATCGCCATACGCAGGCGTGAGGGCGGCTGCGGCGCAATCGAGCCTGGCTGGCTCACGTCGAGCACGCCATTCCATGGCAGCGGCGGCGCTGGGGGTGCGAAGCGAAGAGCTCCCACCGGCGGGGCGGCGAAAGGCACCGCGCGGAACTTCACAACGCCTTGTTCGCGCACACCCTGCAGTGCGCCGAGTGACAAATGCACCATCTCAGACATGCGCCCCCCCCATCGCCTCACGGCGCCGTATCAACAGGAAAATTGCAAACGCCGTCGCCGCCGACAGAAACGCGGGAACAGCGGCCAGTGCTATGATGTCACGCGCCGCCCATTGCAGCCCCATGAAGCCACCGGCGATGCCTGGGCCAAAAATCGATCCAATCCGCCCCATGGCGGACGACCAGCCGACCCCGGTGGTGCGGATGCTCGCTGGATACAGCATGGAACCGATAGCCGCCTGCCCCACGCCGCCAATGCCAAGTCCGGCCCCGGTGAGAAACAGCAGCCATGGCAGATTGCTGTTTGGTAGCCCACCATAGGCGATCAGCAGCACAAAGCCGCCCCCGATCGTAAAGGCCAGCGCCAGATAACGCGCACTGCCGACGAACTGCACGAACAGCATCATCAGCAGCACCCCGGCGATGCCGCCGGTACCGATATAGGTATTGCCAAGCGCTGCACTCGCCCGGTCAAAGCCAAAGCTTGTCATCAGCAACGGCAGCCAATAGGTGAACGAATAGCTCTGCATAAACGACAGAAACGTCATAACCCAAAGCAATGTGGTCGGCACCGCCAAGCCTTCCGCGAACAGTGCTTTGGGCGTGCCGCTGTGGTGACTTCTGACCCTCGTATCCGGCAGCCACACCACCAGCGCCACCATCAGGATCGCCGGCAGAATGGCACCAAGCACAAACGGTCCTTGCCAACCCCAGCGCTTGAGGAACGGCACCGCCACCAGTCCGCCAAGCGCTGCACCCACCACAATCCCAAGCGTGACGAGAGTTGCGGTGAGTTCTCGCCGCTGCGGCCGGGCAAGCGCTGCGGCAAGCGCGATGGCTGTTGGAATGGCACCGCCAAGGCCGAGTGCGGTGATAAAGCGGAACACCGTCAGACTGCTGATATCGGTCGCTAGCACCGTCACCAGCGACATGGCCGCGAAAAACCCAACGCTTGCGATCACCACGTTGCGATGACCGAACCGGCTTGTAAGCGCGCCGCAGCTGAGATAGCCGATCACGGCACCGAGGCTTGTGGCAATGAAGGCAGGCGTAAACGCAGAAGGTGCCACGTTCCAATCATGTGCCAAAGTCGGCGCGGTGAAGGACACAACCGCCGTGTCATAGCCGTCCATCAGAATGGTGAGGAAGCAAAGCGAGGCTGAAATCAGCCAGATCCGCCTTGCGACGGCTCCGTTCAGCCCACCGTCGGAAGCGTCATCGCTGGCACTCAAGATCGCCTCCATTCGATTTCCGATATGGCAACGCAATCAGTTCATCAGGCAATACAAAGGCGGTCAATCATACCCGTGAATATTCAGGCCCGGGCAAGCGATCGGCCATGCCGAGGTTGGTCGATCGGACTGGCCATCTTGGGATTGTGAGAATATGCTGATCGGCAAAACTGACCGGGTGGAGTTTTGTGGCACCATGAAATACTCAGTCGAAATAAATGGGGCGAAGCGCACTGTCGATATCGACGGCGAAACACCGCTTCTGTGGGTTCTGCGTGACACGCTCGACCTGAAGGGCACCAAGTTTGGGTGCGGTGCAGCACAATGCGGGGCGTGCACGGTGCATATGAACGGTCATCCAATCCGCGCCTGCCAGACGCCGATTGCTTCCGTGGGAGATGCCCGGATCACCACAATAGAGGCAATCGGTGACAGCAAAGTCGGCAAGCATGTCCAAGAGGCATGGATCGAGCTGGACGTGCCGCAATGCGGCTACTGCCAAGCGGGCCAGATCATGTCCGCCACCGCGCTGCTGACGCGCAATCCGGCCCCGACCGATCACGACATCAACGTGGCGATGAGCGGAAATGTCTGCCGTTGCGCCACCTACACGCGCATTCGCGCTGCCATCAAACACGCGGCAAAAGCGGGGAGCATCTGAGATGCTGGCACGCAGAAACTTCCTCAAGGTCAGCCTCGCAGCAGGTGGCGGCATGCTGCTTACCGCCACACTTCCAGCGGCGGCGAAGGCCGCAACGCTTGGCAAGGCCGGGACGGATGCAGTGGCGCTGAACGCCTATCTGCAAATCGCGCCGGACGGGCTGATCACCATCACCGCGAAAAATCCTGAGGTCGGTCAGGGCGTCAAGATGATGCTGCCGATGCTGATCGCCGAGGAATTGGATGCCGACTGGTCGAAGGTGCAAATCGCACAGGCCGATCTGGATGCGCGCTATCCCGGCCAGGTTGCCGGTGGCAGCACCGCGACGCCGCTGAACTGGCTGCCTATGCGCCAGGTGGGGGCTGCTGGGCGGCAAATGCTGATCGCAGCGGCGGCAGCGCAATGGGGTGTGCCGGCTGCGGAGTGCGAAACAGCACCGGGCGTGGTGCTGCACAAGGCCACCGGCCAGAGCCTTTCCTTCGGCGCGCTGGCCACACAGGCGGCTTCCATGCCGGTGCCGGATGTCAAAACGCTGAAGCTGAAGGACCCGAAAACCTTCCGCATCATCGGCCAGCCTACCCGCAATCTGGAGGTGCCACGCATCGTCACGGGACAGCCGATGTTCGGCATTGATGTGAGCGTCCCCGGCATGCTCTACGCCGTGTTCCAGAAATGCGACGTGCACGGCGGCAAGCTGGTGCGCTCCAACGTGGCCGATATTCGCAAGCTGCCGGGTGTGCGCGCTGCATTCGAGGTCAAGGGCGGCACCGATCTGCGCGGGCTACTCGATGGCGTGGCCGTGGTGGCCGATAACTGGTGGCAGGCCAATCGCGCCCGCCAGCAACTGGATATCATCTGGGACGAAGGCAACGTCGCGGGCCAAAGCAGCCACGACTTCGCTGCGACCGCGATCCGCATGTCCAAGGGCCGCCCAGAGAGCATTCTGCGCCGTGACGGCAATCCAGATGCCGCATTCGGCAAGGCCGCGCATGTTCTGGAAGCCGCTTACAGCTACCCCTTCCTCTCGCACACCAATCTTGAGCCGCAAAACTGCACGGCACATGTGAAGGACGGCCAGGTCGAAATCTGGGCTCCCACGCAGAACCCGGCCCCAGGTGCGGCACTTGTGTCCTCCACACTGGGCGTGCCGCCAACCGCCATCAAGGTTCACATGGTGCGTGCTGGTGGCGGCTTTGGTCGCCGTCTGAGCAATGACTACATGGTCGAGGCCGCCTGGATCTCGAAAGTTGCAGGCGCTCCGGTCAAGCTGCTCTGGACCCGCGAAGACGATATGCGCCACGACATGTATCGCCCCGGCGGTTTCCACTTCTTCAAGGCGGGCGTGGATGCCAATGGCCAGTTGATCGCATTCCGCGACCACTTCGTCACCTATAGCCAGGATGGTGCCATTGCTGCCTCGGCGGATATGAGCCCGGCTGAGTTCCCGGCGCGCATGGTGGAGCACCTGGAATTCGGCGTATCGATGATCCCGCTGCGCGCGCCCACGGGGCCGATGCGCGCACCGCGTTCGAACGCGTTCGGCTTCGCGTTCCAGTCCTTCCTCGACGAGTTGGCGCATGCCTCCGGTGTCGATCCTGTGCAGTTCGCCCACAACATCCTCGGCGCACCGCGACTGTTGCCGGACCCGCCGATGCCGCGCCAGGGACCGGGCTTTGACACCGGCCGGATGCGCGGTGTGATCGATCTGGTCGCCGAGAAATCTGGCTGGGGCAAGCAAACCTTCCCGCACGGCACCGGCATGGGGCTGGCGTATTACTTCAGCCATCTCGGCTATTTTGCCGAGGTCGTGCAGGCCACCGTCAATGCGACAGGTGAGATCACGGTGGACAAGGTTTGGGTGGCCGGTGACATCGGCAGCCAGATCATCAATCCGCTGAACGCCGAGAATCAGGCGCAGGGCTCGGCACTGGACGGCATCAGTCAGGCGCTCGGCCAAGCGCTGACGATTGATGGCGGACGCATTGTGGAAGGCAATTTCGACAGCGTGCTGCCTCTCCGTATGCGGCAGGCCCCACCGGTTGAGGTGCATTTCCTGGTCAGTGACCATCCGCCGACGGGCCTGGGCGAGCCAGCCTTGCCGCCCGCTCTGCCGGCACTGGCCAACGCCATCTTCGCAGCCACCGGCAAGCGCATCCGCTCGTTGCCGTTCAAAGACCACGATTTGTCAGCCGCCGCCTGAGCGGGCCGAGGAAACGACATGAACCGGATGGTGTTGCTGGCGGCCTTTCTCATCAGCCTGCTGATGGGAGGGTCCGCTTGGGCGCAAACCCCACCGAGCCCAACCGCGCGGGGGGAATATTTGGCGCGTGCCGGTGACTGCGTCGCCTGCCACTCCACGCCGGGTGGCAAGGCTTTCGCAGGCGGGCTGAAAATGGGCACACCACTCGGCGCGATTTACGCCACCAACATCACGCCAGACATTGAAACCGGTATCGGCACCTACACGGAGCAGGAGTTCGACCGTGCGGTGCGCCGTGGCGTGGCGAAGGATGGGCGCAGGCTTTACCCAGCCATGCCGTATCCATCTTATGCCAAGCTAAGTGACGACGATGTGCAGGTGCTCTACGAGTATTTCATGCGTGCGGTCCCGCCTGCGCATCAGGTGAACCAGCCATCCGAAATACCTACCCTCCTCAAGCCACGCTGGCCAATGGCGGTTTGGAACGCGGTGTTTGTCGGCGGCGGCAACGGCTTCACTTCCGATCCCCAACACGATGCGGCTTGGAACCGCGGTGCCTACCTTGTGGAAGGCCCCGGCCATTGCGGCGCCTGCCACACCGCGCGAGGCATCGCGTATGAGGAAAAGGCACTCGATCGCAGCAGCCTCGCGTTCCTCGCGGGTGCCAATCTCGACGGCTGGTATGCGCCCAGCCTGCGGCAGAACCGCGCAACCGGGCTCGGCGGCTGGTCGAAGGAAGACATCGTGGCTTTTCTCAAAACCGGCCACAACAAGCACGGCTCCGCCTATGGCTCGATGCGCGACGTGATCAACAACAGCACGCCATATCTGACCGATGAAGACCTGAACGACATCGCCGTTTATTTGACCTCCCTCCCCGCAACGGTGGAGGAGAAGGCACCGGTTTATGACGACGCAACGGCAACAGCATTGGCCGAGGGTTCGAGCGATCCCGGCGCTGCCGTCTACGCAGGTCAGTGCCAATCCTGCCACAAGGAAACCGGCGGCGCGGCACCGCCGTTCTTGCCCGCGCTCGCTGGTAACCCAACAGTGCTGGACCGCGATGCATCGTCACTGATCAACATCGTGCTGAACGGCTCGGCCCCCCTTATGGCAAAGGGCGCGCCCTCACCTTATCGCATGCCGCAATATCGGGCGCAGTTGAGCAATCAGCAGGTGGCCGAGGTTGTGAGCTTCATCCGCAGTGGCTGGGGCAACAATGCACCGCGTGTGTCTGCTGGTGATGTGGCGACATTGCGGAAAAGCACCGATCCGGCGAGCGATCAGCCCGTGATTTTGCGGATGCGCTGACGCCGCTATGGCAATTGCCTTGGGCACGCAAAATCCCGGCGTCAGACCGGGAGACTCAGTTGGAGGACCGCAAATGAACCATGTCGCCGCCCCTCACATGCTCGATCACCAAGTGACCGATGCCCGCGCCTGGATCGGCAAAGATCTGACACCATCGGATTGGACGATCACTCTCCCCGCCGAAGCGCTTGCTGAACTGCGTGTGGTGCTCAAGAGCTTACGCTACGCCCCGCTTGATACGCTGCTTCTCCATTCCAACGATTTCGTACTCGATGCCTGCCGCGCGACGATGCAAAAGCTTCGCACGCAACTCAACAGCGGCATCATGTTCGCCGTACTGGATCGCTTGCCAGTTGCAGAAATGAGCAAGGCAGAGGCAACGCAGCTTTATTGGTTGTTGGCCAGCCTCGTCGGTCGTCCGGTTGCGCAAAAGCTAAACGGGCAGATGTTGTTCGATGTGCGTGACACCGGGGCGAAGCTGAAGCCAGGCTCCGGCATTCGCCCAACCGTGACAAACGTTGATCTGACCTATCACAATGACAATTCATACAACAACACTCCGCCAGATGTGGTGGCTCTGCTGTGCCTGCATCATGCGATGGAGGGTGGCATCAGCCGCGTTGTCAGCGTCTATTCGGTGCACAACGCGCTGTTAAATGATTACCCGGAACTCCTGGCGCGGCTCTATCGCCCGGTCTGGTATGATCGCCACGCGGAACATTTGCCGGATGAGGTCAATGCGTTCGCAGCCCCGGTATTTGAATATACCGACGTGCTGAACACCCGCTTGGCGCTTTCAGAAATCTACGCCGGTTACGCGCTCAAGGGTGAGGAGCCGGATGCGACAACCCGCGATGCGCTGGTCGCCGTTCAATCCGTGTTCAACCGCCCGGACCTGCGCATTGAAATGGAAATGCGGGCGGGGCAAATCCAGTTCGTCAACAATCGCGCAACCGGCCACGCGCGCACCGAGTTCCAGGATTTCCCGGAACCGGAACGCAAGCGCCATCTGGTGCGACTCTGGCTCCGCGACAAAGGCTTGCAGAGCTACCGCGGGTAAATATCCGCCTAACCCGCAAAGAACCGGTTGACCGGGCGTTGCAGGCCGAGATGGTCGCGCAGCGTTGTGCCCTCGTACTCGCGGCGATACAGCCCACGGCGTTGCAATTCAGGCACCACGAGATCAACGAAGTCATCGAGCCCGTCTGGAACCGTGTGGAACATGACGTTGAAGCCGTCGCAGGCATCACCCTCCAGCCAGGCCTGCATCGTGTCGGCGATTTCGCTGGCGGTGCCGACCATCTGCAATCCGCCATAGCCGCCCACCATCTGGGCCAATTGCCGCACGGTCATATTGTCGCGCTTGGCGAGTGCCACAAGCGCCGCCTGCCCGCCTTGGCCCTGGTTGGTCTTTGGCAACTCCGGCAACGGTGCGTCGAGATCGAAGCCTGAGACATCGACGCCGAGCCGGATGGAAAGATTGGGGATACCGCTTTCCGGATGCACAAGACTGTCCAGCAGCGCCTTCTTCGCCCACGCCTCCTCCGTGCTGCGCCCTGCGATGACCAACGCGCCCGGCAATACTTTGAGCGTATTCGGGTCACGGCCGAACGCCACCATGCGCGCCTTCACGTCGGCATAGAATTTCTGCCCGTCTTCCATCGTCCGGCTGCTGGCAAAGATCACCTCAGCCGTCTCGGCCGCCAATTCCCGCCCGGCATCGGACGCACCGGCCTGCACAATCACCGGCCAGCCCTGCACCGGGCGCGCAATGTTGAGCGGCCCACGGACGGAGAGATGCTCACCTTTGTGGGCCAGCACATGCAGCTTGTCCGGATCGAAGAAGATGCCAATTTCCTTGTCGCGCAGCCACGCATCATCCGCCCAGCTATCCCACAGCCCCGTCACAACACTGTGGAACTCCCGCGCGCGATGGTAGCGCTCGTCGTGCTCGACATGCTCCTCCATGCCAAAATTGAGCGCTGCATCTGGGTTCGAGGTCGTCACCACATTCCACCCGGCGCGGCCATTGCTGATGTGGTCCAGCGAGGCGAAACGGCGGGCGATATGATAGGGCTCGTCGAACGTGGTGGACGCAGTGGCCACCAGCCCGATGCGCTCGGTCACCATCGCGAGGGCCGATAGCAGCGTTAGCGGCTCGAATGACGTGGCTGTGGCACTGCGGCGCAGCGCTTCCATCGGCATGTTTAAAACCGCCAGATGGTCGGCCATGAAAAACGCGTCAAACTTCCCGCGCTCCAGCGTTTGGATGAAGCGCACCAGATGCTGAAGGTTGAAGTTCGCATCGGGATACGCACTGGGCATCCGCCACCACGCCGTGTGAATTCCAACAGGACGCATGAATGCACCAAGGTGCAGTTGCCGAGCCATGGGATCTCCATTGATTTATTGGTGCGGATGCCGCGCGTTGAGCACTGGCCTGGCAAGCCAACCAACTTGCAGGACCGATGGTGCTACGGCGCAGCGAAGGCCGCAAGAGGACGGCCGCCCGGTCGTTTTGGCCTGCTTCATTGCCACCTCAAACGAAGGTCGGTGCCTTCGGGCTCTCCGCACCGCGAACCAGATAGGCCACGCAACCATCCGATGCCGTGGCGCGGAAGCTGCGTGCAAGCCCAATCGGCGTGGAGAATGTGTCGCCTGAGCCCAACATGATCGCGCCGTCCGGTGTTGCAATTTCGAGCGTGCCGGACTGGACGAACACGACCTCTGCCTCATGGCGAACATGCGCCGCTGTCTTTGCACCAGATGTGAGGCGGAGGAGACGAAGCGAGAAGCCGTGATGCCACCAGCCGGTGATCGGGCCCGGCGCAAATCCGTCCTGGCTGGCCACCGGCCCGATGATTGCACACTCGCTCACACCACGGGCGGCCAGCGGGGATGTGGCGTTCGGGCGCAGGCCAGCGAAAGATGCCACGCATTGCGCCATCTTCTCAGCCGACGGCGAGGCGAGCTTGCGCATCACCGCGTCACTCGGTGGCTTCTGCCGGCGTGCGCCCTTGGGGATTGCTTCACCGGCGACGGTGTCGATCAGGCGACCGCCTTCGAGCAGAACCAGGCCATATTTGGCGGCGAGGTCGAACACCGGCGGGCTCCAGGTGACCTTGCCGGGGTCATCACCGCCTAGGATAGCGAACAGGAAGTCTGCGGATTTGCGGCTGCCGGTGTTCTCAAACCCACGAAACATCTGCGTGGGCAGCGAGATCACGTCACCGCGCTTGAGATCGATATAGCCGTCGTCGCCGGTCGGGCCCCATTTGAAGCGCCATTTGCCGGTGTGGACGATAAAGACCTCCGCCGTCTCGTGGCTGTGCTGGGAGTTCAGACAGCCGCCGGGCTGACGCGCACCGCCAATGTTGAAGCCGTGTGGCTCGGGGATGTGGACGTGCTGGTTCGGGTTCTCCGACACGCCGGGGCCGATGAGGGTGAAGTTCTCCTTCGCCTCAGACCCCGGCGAGCGCGTGTCGATGAACGCGTTGCGGCACGGCATCAGCTCCGCATAGCGGATCAGGCGGTTGGACAAATTGGACATGGGCGTTCTCCTCAGCCTGTCTTGAGCAGGATTTGCTTCCAGATCGCGGTTTCGTCGATCAGGATGAATTCGCGTTTCAGCCCGCGCGGGCCGAACTCGGCGTGGCTGATGCCCATGACATGGATGTCAGCCCCGGTCGGTGCGCCGAAGCTGCCCCAGCCATCATGCTTCCCGGTGAGCGACCAGCGAAGGGCCGCGCGTGGTGGGCAATCTGCGTCTGTTCGCCCGATGGTATGGTGGATGGCGAAGATCGCGGATGGAAATGCCGCGCGCAGGCCGAGCCAGAACAGGTCGGCGGCGGCAGGGCCATTTCCGGTCAGTCCACCGGGAAGTTCAATTTCGCAGGCACGGTCATACGCGTTGGGAATGACAGCAAAGTCAGCTGCCATGATGCGCGTGAGGATTTCGGCATAACGCTGCCCGGTGGGGTGAGCATTGCCGGTGCCTCGGTATGGGCCTTGGATATCGAGCGCTGGCGTGAAGGGACGGACGCAGGCCTCCGCTCCGCCTTCACGCGCGATCTGGTCGGCGGCGAAGGTTTTCGCATCCCACCCCATCTGTCGGACAATGGCACCTGCATCGCGGATGAGCCATTCATCGTGGATCACGTTGGCGCGGGCGGCGCAGTCCGCGATGATGCGATAGACGAGGCGCTTGCCGGTGGCGGCACCATAGGCACCACTGTTTGCGTGCGTGGCGGTAGAAAGAATGCGGTGCGAGGACAGGAAACCGCCATCGCTGTCCTCAGACCAAATGACGTCTTCGGCGAACAGGGTGCGATCTGGAAACTCCGCAAGCGTTGCCATTGTAGCTGCGATCACGCCCTGGTTGCCCACAACGATCGATGCCGGGGAACGCACGGGGATATCGGGCGAATAGAACCGATGCAGGGAGGAAATTTGGCGATCCTCCCAGATCATTTTGGTAATCCCGATGATATAATCTTCAGGTGTTGGAAATTGCGGTTCAAAGCTGGTCATCATTGGCATCATCCTTTGACAGCGCCGGCGGTGAGGCCGGAGACAATCTGGCGTTGGAAGACCATCACAAGCAGGAACAACGGTGCGGTGATGGACACGGCCGCTGCGATGGCTTCGATCTGGTCGGTGGAGCTGGTGTCTCGGTTGAGGAATTGGGTGATGGCGGGCACCATCGTCTGTGACTGCGCATCGAGCAGCAGTGAGGTGACGAGGTAGTCGTTATACGCAAGCAGGAATGAGAACAGGCCGGTGGTGACAACGCCGGGCCACATCACCGGCATGATGACGCGCCAGAACGCTTCGAAATGAGAACATCCGTCTACGCGGGCGGCTTCATCCAGTTCGG
>CAIJTR010000008.1 GCA_903823665.1 uncultured Rhodospirillales bacterium | reverse complement strand
CTGCTGAACGTCCAACCAAAGTCCGTCGTCGATGATGCGCAATTCTGGCACCTGCTTGGTAATCCGCTGGTCAGTGGCGTTCATGCGCGACACACGCCGGCCATTGTCCGGATCCTTCACGTAACGCATCCGGTTCCAGACCAAGTTTCCGATATACAATTCATTGCGCAGAATACCGGTTCCTCGTTCGGCGTGGCCACGGATGGCGAGATCAAGACCGATCGTGACAATATTGAGATGAGTTTCTGGGCGGCTCCCCTCATGTGTGGTTCTCAACAACCACCACTTTAGGCACTCCGATGCCGGGGGTGGGGGCCGTCCACCCCATCAAGATGTTTGAGCGGTGAAGCGGGCAGCCACCAATCCCAGGTGATGCCCGCTTTGCGCTAACCGGGTGGTCTGGTTCCGGATACCCGGATGGAAAAGCGGACATTCAGCTCATGGTCCTCCTCGAACGAATGGGTCTTCAGATCATACCCTCCGCCATAGGTAATTTCCGTGCCTGCCATAATTCAATATAAATACACATATATATCTGGCGAGAGGTTCACCTTCGCAATGAAATCAATACCCCAAGAAAAATATCTACAATTCAATGGAGATGACGATGGGACGTTCAATACTGCTGCTTTTTCTTGGCGTGCCGATTCCTGTTATTATTTTGCTTGCGTTGTTTTGGCATTAAGCGGCGAGGATCAAAATGATGCGTGACAGAATACTTTCTGGCGGTCTGGATGAAATGGCAGAGTCGGGATCAGTAATCGACTCTTGTGGCTCGGGTGTCGCGTGGCCGGCCGTTATTGGTGGTGCCCTCGCTGCGACCAGTCTGGCGTCGTTATTGTTCGTGCTGGGCACAGGCTTAGGTCTGGCCTCAGTCTCGCCTTGGCCGCACACTGGCGCATCCGCGACAACGGTGACCGTCATGACCGGAGTGTGGCTCATCGTCTTGCATTGGTTGACATCCGGAGTAGGCGGATACCTGACCGGGAGACTTCGGATAAAATGGACCGGCTTGCACACACATGAAGTGTTCTTTCGCGACACCGCGAATGGCTTTTTGTCCTGGGCAGTGGCATCCCTTATCGGTGCGGCTCTTGTTGCCAGTACGACAGCTTTCGTCATCAGCGGGACTGCTGCTGTCGCAAACGGGCCGGCGACTTCTGCTCCAAGCGCCTATTTGGTCGATCGTCTGTTCCGGACGGATCATCAGACGCCGTCTGACACCATAGCTGGCGACAAAGCCCAAACTAGGCAGATTGTCCTTAACGGCTTGATGGCCGGCGAAATTCCCGCCACGGACAAAGTGTACCTTGCTCGGCTTGTGTCGACGCAAACCGGCATCACGCAAGACCAAGCGGGACAACGTGTGGACCAAATGATCGCTGACGAAAAAGTGGCGGAGAGTAAAGTTCAGCAAGTTGCAGACGCCGCGCGTAAGACTGGTGCAACTCTGGCGATATTTACCGGATTGGCGATGCTGATAGGTGCGTTCATAGCGTGCGTTTCAGCAGCAATAGGCGGGCAGCAACGCGATACTTATTAACTTTGGAGGCGCACATGAATGATGTTTTATCTGATCACCTCAAGTCTCTCCATACAGCAGCCATTGACGCCCGGAATGGCTACAGGGAGGCACTGGATGACGCGGGTGGCAAGCGCATGACTCCGCTTTTCAAGGAGATGATAGCTCTGCATTCCGCACACGCGGATGAGCTTAGAAGCGAATTGCAAAAGTTGGGCGAAGAAGCCGACCAATCTGGCTCGTTTATGACGAATGTTCACCGGACGATCGTAAGTATCCGTGCGCTGTTCAACGGCCTTGATGACAGTGTGTTGCCAGGCCTAATCGACGGCGAGGAGCGCAACGTGTCTCACTACAACGATGTGTTGAACGCGCCAAGTGCTTCTGGTGACGTGAAGAAGCTCTTGGTTGCCGAGCGGGGCGGCATTGAGGCGGCTATTTCAAGGATGCACGCAGCGGATAAATAGCCGACTGATAAGTCGATGAAAATATTGCAACTGCCCAGAGATACCGTTGCGGCATTTATCTAGAATAATGCAGTCAGTCATGGTGCTGCTCTCGCATTTTATACAGTAATATCGACTGCGCCGGTGCTAGTGACTGTCGTCGCCATCGCAGCAGTGATATACAGGGCAATCTGGTTCTCGACATCCGGCCGGCACGGCCGGTGATGTCGGGCAGCGTGCTGTCGCATAAGGTGGATTTGGAAGATGTGGCAGGCTTTATCGGCTCTCAGCCGGGCAGGGACAACACGCCGGGCCAAACGGCTGCCCAACAGCAAGCCGTGGCCAAGGCTGAGGCGAGCACCCAGCTCATTTCGAATTTGCCGATGGATATTCCCAAAATCCACTCAGCTGATTTCCATATGACTTATCGCGGCGAGACGATCATTGGAAAGTCAGTACCGTTCGATTCGCTGGCGGCAAGGATCGATATTGAGGAAGCCCACATCCAGGTGACGGATCTTCGCGTCGGTATCGGGCGAGGCCGTCTTTTAGGCCAGATTGACATGACACCAATGACGGAAGGCAGTGCTGAAAACTTCCGCACAGTGGCCGTACTCCGGGTGCAAAATATCGATGTTGGACACATGCTGAGCAAAACTGATTTGATACGCGGCACCGGCACACTTGGCGGCCAGATCAATCTTCAATCGAAGGGCAAGTCTCTCGCTGAAATTCTTACGCGGGGTGACGGGCATGTGGCGCTGTTTATGTCAGGCGGCAATGTGAGCAGTGTGGTGATCGACCTGTCCGGCCTGCATCTCGGCGAGGCCGTGCTCTCCGCATTGGGCATCCCCGATCGGATGCCAGTGAACTGCCTGATCGCTGACATGTCGTTGGCCAATGGCGTGCTGCAGTCTCAGACCGTTCTGCTCGACACCGATACGAACCGCGTAACGCTGGATGGCAGCATCGATTTGCGCAGCGAGATGATCAACGCGCGTCTGCGCACGCAAGCCAAGCACTTCACCATCGCCACCCTGGCCGCGCCATTTACGGTCACCGGACGCCTGAAAAGCCCAAACGTTGCCCCGGAGATTGCAGAACTTGGTGCTCGCAGTGCTGGGGCGGTGGGCCTTGGTCTGCTGTTCCCACCGGCAGCGCTCCTGGCCACCATTCAGTTGGGGATTGGGGATGACAATGCTTGTGTAACTCTTGTCAAACACGGACAGGCCCGGGCCAAATAATACCGGTCCCATTAATTTACATCAATCTCATTTTGAAAAACATAATTTGTTTGGCTTCAGAAAATTCCAGGCTGCGGTATATGTTGCTCCAGTTGCAAAATGGAATGCTGCTGATCTTGTGGCTGCTCCCGGCATCTTCTGATTTCTGGCTGAATTCCGGCACGGGGATCACGGAGATCATCTTGCCCGTCAATCGTGGCGTCCGCATCGTCCGCCTTATGGAGGGCGGACGATGCTCAAAATCAGAGCAGCTTCAGGTTTGTTTTATGTCCTGATATCAAAACGATCTAGCATCATGACCTTATCCCAAACTGTGACGAAGTCTTGGATGAACCGGGGCTGTCCATCACGGCTTGCATAAACCTCTGCGACGGCACGAAGTTGGCTGTTCGATCCAAAGATGAGGTCACTTCGTGTCGCGGTGAATCGCTGTTCGCCCGTCGTTCTATCGTCAACAGCAAACGTCATTCCCTTCTCATCCATCTTCTTCCATTCATAATCCATGCTGGTCAGCACCGTGAAGAAGTCGGTGGTCAGCACACCAACCTTATCGGTGAATATGCCATGTGCAGACTCGTCGAAATTCGCACCCATGGCCCTCAGCCCACCAACCAGCGCGACCCATTCGGGAGCAGTGAGAGCAAGCAACTGCGCCTTGTCGAGGAAGAGTTCCTCGGGTGCGACATGCTGACCAATCTCGGCGAACTGGGCATCGGTATAATTGCGAAAACCATCAACCACAGGCTTCAGCCAATCAGACATTTCGACATCGGTCAGCGCCTGCGTTGTGTCCCTGCGGCCTGGGATGAACGGCACGACCACGTGAACTCCGGCATCTGACGCCGCCTTTTCAAGTGCAGCGCAGCCACCGAGCACAATGAGATCGGCCAATGATACCTTTATCGAGCCGGTTTGCGGGCCGTTGAACGCATCCATAACGCCGGGCAGCGCCGCAATGACAGGTATGGTTCGCTTGTTGACCGGCCAATCCTTTTGCGGCGCAAGAGCAAGTCGCCCCCCGTTCGCGCCACCACGCTTGTCACTGTCGCGATAAGGCACGGCTGCTGAAAACGCGGTAAAGACCAGCGCGGACACCGAAAGGCCGGTCGCCAAGATGGCCTGTTTGAGCGCGGCGACGTCTGCCTCGCCAATCAGCTCATGCGTGCAGGGTGGGATGGGATCCTGCCAAAGAAGATCGTTTTCAAGCCTGGTTTCAGGGCCAAGGTAGCGTTCGCCCGGTCCCATGTCGCGATGGGTCAGCTTGTACCACGCCTTCGAAAATGCTTGAGTGAACGCATCGAAGTCGGTCAGGAACTTTTCGCAGACTTTGCGGTATTCGGGATCAAGCTTAAGGGCAATGTCACTGGTCATCATCATCAGCGGGTTCATTTTGCCGGGAATATGTGCGTCAGGTGTCTTCGGCGCATTCAGATCGATCGGCGTCCATTGCAGTGCCCCCGCCGGACTTTTCGTCTGCTCCCACTCGAACTTGAACAAGTTTTCCAAATAGCTGTTGTCCCATTGTGTGGGATCAGGCGTCCAGCTGCCTTCAATGCCGTTGGTCATAGTGTATTCGGCAAATCCGGTGCCTTCCAGATTTTGCCAGCCAAGGCCCATTGCTTCGATCGGCGCAATCTCGGGAGGCGGTCCAACTTTGGCGGCGGCAACCATGCCGTGGCTTTTGCCGAAGGCGTGACCGCCTGCGATGAGTGCCACGGTTTCTTCATCGTTCATCGCCATACGGGTAAACGTGATGCGAATGTCGCGCGCCGACCCCAAAGGATCACCGTTTGCATAAGGTCCTTCCGGATTGACGTAGATCAGCGCTTGATGACTGGCGGCCAGCGGGTTCTCAAGGTCATAATCTGCGTCGCCGTTCTGGCCACGCCAGCGCTTGTCACGCCTCACCATGCTGTCGGAGGAGGAAATGTGTTTCGGATCCCAAATCTCGGGGCCCCAATAAGTGCTGGTGTCGGCCTCCCAGGCGTCACGCCGGCCACCGCCAAAGCCGTAGGTTGGAAAGCCCATGATCTCAAGCGCGCAATTCCCAGTCAGGATCATCAGATCTCCCCAAGAGAGCGAACTTCCGTATTTTTGTTTGATCGGCCAAATCAAACGGCGGGACTTGTCGGTGTTGCCATTGTCCCACCAACTGTTGATCGGCGCGAAACGCTGCAGTGCCTCGCCAGCACCGCCTCGCCCGTCGGCGATGCGGTAAGTGCCGGCCGCGTGCCACGCCATGCGGATCATCTGTGGTCCATAGTTGGCGTAGTCGGACGGCCACCAGGCAACCGAAGACGTCAGGAATGACTTTATGTCTTGCTTCAGCGCTTCGAAGTTGATCGTGTTGAAGGCTTTCGCATAGTCGAAATCGGCACCCAGCGGATTGGCCTGAGGGCCGTTGCGGTGCAGCAGTTCAACCTTCAACCGATCAGGATACCAGTCCGACAGCGCCGGCGGCGTGCCCAATGCTCCACCGATGCGGTCCCCGCCAAACGGACACTTGCCGGCCATCTCATGGGTTTGGGTGTTGGTTTTATCGTTTTGGATATCGAGCACGATCATATCCTTCTTTAGAGGGGCCAACCGCATCGCGCAGGAAGGGTGGAGGAGGTCACTCGTACAGTCGTTCGGGTATTTCCCGCGTCGCTATCGGCTAGCCTGGGTTCACGAACAAAGGCGGGCGTTCAGCAGCAGGCCATTGTCAGATCATTGCCCCTGAACGCGTGTGCATCGCTGCGGCAGCTAAACCGGGAAATTGCTTCACCACGATGTCGGTCACCACCACGTCTTGCTAGTCATTGTACGACCAGCACCACGTGCCAATAATCGACCGCCAGATAGCTGCGTTTATCTTACCCTGTTGCGGTGTGAGTTGCTGAGGCACCATGATCTCCGGGAGAAACGCCGCGCATTTGATCAAAAAGCTATGACGTAAGGCTTGGCGCCTCTAGGCTCGGAAAATACTTAGAGGGCCGTTTTGAATAGAGTGGACCAATAGCGTTTAGACATGGGCTGATAAATTGTATCACCGAGATGTACTAATTCCACCACGTCCATTTATGCCAAGGATATTTGTTACAACAGGCTCTTGCGGTGAGCCAATCAGTGGATTCTAGGGAGCGAAATGCTCTAGCGAGCGTTGTTCACAATTTGTATGGATGTTAGTCCTGGCTTGGGACCCAGCAGCTATTACCCTGCTGACGCGACGCAATCGTCACCATGTGCATGTGTCACGTCATAAGAGCGAGACCAATATGTCTGACGTTCATCAGCCTGTTATTGCCACTCCACCGCATGTCACAGCAACCGCTGAAGCCGCGACAAGGATCGATTTGACCCATCGCGAGAACGCGACTGGAGCGGAGCGCCACATCGAGCAGCTGACAGGTTGTGTTGGACAGCCGCGCTTTCTCGCCGGTGTCAGCGTGGCGATCATGGGCTGGATTGGCCTTAACCTCCTCGCACCAGTGGTCGGCATTCCACCCATTGACCACCCTCCGTTCGAGGGGCTTTTCGCCGTGGTCGCACTTGCTGAGTTCTACGTTGTTATCTTCATCCTGATAACGCAACGCCGTGAGGAAGCGCTGGCACAGCACCAAGCCCAGTTGATCCTGGAGCTTACTTTGCTGAGCGAGCAAAAGACTTCGAAAATTATTGGCCTGCTAGAGGAGCTGCGGCGGGACAGCCCGCAGATCCGTGATCGTTTGGACGAGGAGGCGGTCACAATGACCAAGCATGTCAATTCCGAAGATTTGGTCGGTGCGTTGAAAGACGCGAACGCCTCCGCCAAAACGAAATCGAACCAGCCGCATGGCGTCACCTAAGCGGCGGGAGACTGGTAGGCGTCTGGAAGTAAAATTGAGGTCACGCTTTTCGTCCAACCAATGGGTAGATTCCGGCGCTATTCGCGGCGGCCTTGGAAGCTGAATGATCTTGCGTTATCGCAGCTCACCGACCCGCTGGTTGGCGTTGCGCATCCATTGCAGCTTCAATTGTCCTCTCCCGAGTTGGAACCAGAATGCTCCAGCCACCTGCACGCTTTTCAGCGACACGACGACATCTACTCGCTTCGTGCGCGGCGGTTGTGGCCACCTCGATTGTTGGCGGATGTTCAACGGCCAGCAACACAAGCCCTGCAAACGACGCTGCGACGGCAACGCCGGTGCAGGTTATTCCGGGCGGCTGGCTATTCTTTACGCCAGATGAAGGCGCCCTGGTTGAGGTGCTTGTTGATCGGCTGATTCCTGCTGATCCCATCACGCCCGGTGGCAAGGATGCTGGTGTTGCGGTCTTCATCGACCGGCAACTTGCTGGCCCATACGGCAGCGCCTCCGCCCTCTATATGCGGCCGCCCTTTGCGGACGGATTGCCGGGCCAGGGGCCACAATCGCCGCTCACACCGGCCGCGCGCTATCGGCAAGCCCTCGCTGCCCTAGATCAGCACTGCCGAGATGCTTTCGCAGGGAAGGCATTTCGTGAGATTCCAGAAAACCAGCAGGTAGCGATTATCAAGCGCATGGAAAGCGGTGACCTTGTGCTCTATGGCTCCAATGGCCGCGCATTTTTTGAAGTGCTGCTGCAAAACACCAAAGAAGGCTTTTTTGCCGACCCGATCTATGGCGGCAATCGCGGGATGGTGGCCTGGAAAATGATCGGCTTCCCCGGCGCACGTTACAATTACCGTGACTGGGTGGGCCGCCACAATGAGCGATACCCGAAGCCGCCGATCGGTCTGTCCGGGAGTGCCATCTGATGGCTCGCCTTTTGCCTGCAACCGACGTCGTGATCATCGGCCTCGGCTGGACCGGTTCGATATTGGCACAAGAACTGACGCAAGCAGGTCAGCGTGTGGTGGCAATCGAGCGCGGGGCATGGCGCAGCACGGACAAGGATTTCCCTACCACCTTCGCGCAAGACGAACTGCGCTATCACATCCGCCACGGCCTGTTCCTCACACCGGCACAGGAGACGTTGACGTTTCGCAACAACGTTACGCAAACAGCACTGCCAATCCGCACCTGGGGCTCGTTCATGCCGCCCAATGGCGTCGGCGGTGGCGGAGTGCATTGGAACGGTCAAACCTGGCGCTTCAATCCCACCGATTTTCGTCTGCGGTCGCATCTGACGGAACGCTATGGCGCTGCGTCCCTGCCATCAGACATGACCATCCAGGACTGGGATGTGT
>CAIJTR010000007.1 GCA_903823665.1 uncultured Rhodospirillales bacterium | reverse complement strand
AGGGCCTATGGCAGAGGTCGTATCCGTTTCCACGTCGAAGCTCACTGACGCGGATCGGCGGGCCATCGCCACCTATCTGAAAGACCTGCCTGGCCAGCCCAATATCGCAAGCCCATCAGTTGACGGCGCGGTCATGCAACTCGGCGCTGCCGTCTACGATCAGCAATGTGCCGCATGCCATACCGGCCAAGGCACCGGCGTTGACGGCTTGGCCCCAGCGTTCGCGCACGCGCCGAGTGTTCAGGCGTCTGATCCGATCAATCTGGTGCGCGCGGTGCTGCTCGGTGCCGCCTCTGTTGCGACCGACACGGCCCCGACGGCACCTGCCATGCCAGCCTTCGGCTGGAAACTGTCAGATCAGCAAATCGCCGCCGTGCTAAACTATGTTCGCACCAGTTGGGGCAATGCTGCTGCTCCGCTTGATGCAGGCCAGGTTCATACCCTGCGCGAACGCCTGAGGGCATCCGCACGCTGAATGTCCGCCGCCCAATGGCTGAAGGAACTGTCCGCGAGAGTTACGATCGCTATGCTGTAAACAAGAGCGACCGCAGGACACCCGCATAATATAAAAGCCATATACTTGTCGTGCCGATCGGCGCTGGCATACCACGCTGATCCAAAACTTGACTAACCGGAAAGCATTATCGACCAGATCATAACCAGGTCAGCCGCCACTTTCCTGCAAAAGCAGGCCGCGCCAGAGTGCGCCGAGTTCGGGTGCCATCGGGTCTGCGGTTGGTGTTGGGCGAACGGCTGTGTGGACGAGGACCAGTTTGCTCACCGGATCGATATATAGCATCTGGCCATGGATGCCGATGAGCACGAACTGTCGTGCGCTGCCAGGCACGAGCCAAACTTGATATCCATACCCATAATAGCCAGCGCCCCTGCCAGGGTTGAGGAAGGGTGCTGATGGGGTTGTTGCCGCGATGACGTAATCCTTGGGAATGATCTGCTCGCCGTTCCAGTTGCCATCATGCGCCAGCAACTTGCCGAGCCTGCCCCAATCGCGCAGGGTGACGTTGAGGCAGCAGAACGCAGGCTCCTGGCCATGCGCGTCAATCGCCCAGGCCGCATCAGATTCAGTGCCAATCCGGCGCCAAATCTTCTCCGACAGATAGTCGGCCAAAGTCTCGCCGGTGGCTTCCTTCAACACCAGGCCGATGGTTTCTGTGTCGAGCCCCTTATAGTGCCAGACCGTGTCGGGTGGTGCCTCTCGCACATTGAACCGCCGCGCCGCTGCGACCGCACCTTCTCCATTGCGCGACCAGATGGCGTTGTTCAAAGCTGCCGCGTCATCATGGCCGTCATAGACCTCACGAAACTTGATGCCTGAGGCCATGTGCAGCAATGCGCGAATGGGTGTGGCACCAATTTCGCTATCGGCCAGCCCGGTCACATATGTTGCAGCTTGATCGTCAAGGCTCTTGATGCGACCTTCCGAAACTGCGATGCCGACCAACATCGACGCGACCGTTTTAGACATTGATTGGGACATGAACTTGTCCGTCTCGGTGCGGCCATACTGGTAGTGCTCGGACAGGATAGTGTTGTCCTTTATGATCAGAAAACCGGTCGTCGGGTGACGTGAGAGATAGTCACCAATGGTATGTGTCTCGCCACGAAAAGTGTAATGCAGGTCGATTTCGGCCGGTGCGCGATCAAACTTTGCAGGCGTCGCAGCGCGCGCCACGTTGCGGGTGCGGCTCACACTCTCGTAATGGCTAAAATTGCCCACCAACATGCGCTGCGTTTGGGGATATCCGGCGGGGTAGCCTTCGGCGCTGCCATAGGCTTCGGCATTGGGCCCGGATGGGTTGAATACAGGCAACGCCTCAGCAAGTGAGGGAGATGGTGCGACGGCACAGACCAGTATGGCCGCAAGGACGATCAGGCGCATGAGATACTCCCGAACTTGTTCAGACTGCTGAACGAATGATGGCGGTAGTGTGAGATCCGCATAATTCGATGGAGAAAAGAACGATAGATATGAACAATCCCTCTGGCAATGTTGCAAAAGGCGTGCATCAATTGGAATGGTGTGGGAGAACCCTGCCTTGGACCCTGTTACCGCATCAGCCTTAGAACTGACCAAATGGTTCTGCGCCGGGAAGCTTTCACCGTTGGAGGCGACCACCACCATTCTCGACCGTATCGCGGTATGTGCGCCGCTCAATGCGTTCTGTTTTGTCGATCATGAGGGGGCCATTGCGGCGGCAAAGGCATCGACCACTCGTTACGTATCCGGTTCGGTATTGAGCCCTCTTGATGGTGTGCCGGTTGGGATCAAAGACCTCATCCTGACGCGAGACATGCCAACGAGGCGCGGGTCGTTGACCACCAGCGCCACCGGGCCGTGGGAGCATGACGCCCCAGTGGCGGCACGACTGCGAGCGGCGGGGGCGGTCATTCTCGGCAAGACCACCACGCCGGAATTTGGCTGGAAGGGTGTAACCGATAGTCCCCTTACCGGTATCACCCGCAATCCTTGGAATTCTGCAAAAACGCCAGGTGGCTCGTCAGGCGGCGCTGCGGTGCAGGTGGCGACAGGGATGGGGCCAATCAGCATCGGCACCGATGGCGGTGGCTCCATTCGAATTCCTTCAAGTTTCACTGGTGTTTTTGGCTTGAAGCCGAGCTTCGGCCGTGTGCCGGCGTGGCCCGGAAGCCAGGTGGGAACGCTCGCGCATACCGGGCCGATGACGCGCTGCGTTGCCGACGCGGCATTGGCGATGTCGGTCATCACCGGCTGGGACGCGCGCGATTTCACTGCACTGCCGTATGAGTCGATTGACTGGATGTCCGCCACAAGAAGCACCCTGAAGGGCAAGCGCATCGCCTTCAGCCGGGATCTCGGTCTGGGTGGCGTTGATACCGAGGTCGCGGCGCTGGTTGATCGAGCGGTCGTTGCGATGAGCGAACTCGGTGCCGTCGTCGAAGAGATTGATCCCGGTATCGGCCAGCAGGGCGCGGTTATTTCCGTGCTGTGGCAGGTCGGCTGTACCAAGGGCCAGATGGGGATGACCGAGGCCCACAAGGCACTGCTGGACCCCGGCCTGCGTGAAGCCGCCATCCTCGGTGCGAAATACAGCCTGGAAGACTACCTCAAGGCACTTGATGCCCGCGCGGCACTCGGTGTGAAAATGCGGGAATTCCATCGCGCCTGGGACTTCCTCGTGCTGCCGACCATGCCAGGCACGGCGTTCGATGCCGGCATGAATGCCCCACGTTTGCCCGATGGCAGTTTCAAGCGTGACTGGAGCCCGTTTTGCTACAACTTCAACCTCACCCAGCAACCGGCGGCCAGCCTGCCATGTGGTTTCACATCGGCCGGGATGCCCGTTGGGCTGCAAATAGTCGGGCGGATGCATGACGATCTCGGTGTGCTCGGCGCGTGCCATGCCCTTGAGGCGGCAGTCTCGCCAATGACGTTCCCGCCGCTGCCTGAAGCCATTTGATCGGAGTTCAAACCATGCTCACGCGTCGCGACGGATTACGGCTGGCTGGGGCTACCGCAGGCGTTGCGGCATTCCCTGGACTTGGACACGCGCAGAGTGCCAATCGGCTACGTATGGGCGTGGGGCTGACGCCCAACTCCATCGATCCGCACTATCACAACACCGGCCAAAACAACTCGGCCCTTCGCCATGTGTTCGATACGCTGGTCAATGAACTCGGGCAGCAGGACGTAACACCCTGCCTCGCTGAATCTTGGCGTCTGGTCGACGAACTGACGTGGGAGTTCAAGTTGCGTCAGGGTGTGACCTTCACCGATGGCACACCGTTCGTGGCCGCAGATGTGGTGTTTAGCTTCCAGCGCGTGCCGACGATCCCGAACAGTCCCGGCCTGTTCACGCCCTACGTCAAATTGATCACGAAATTCGAAACACCTGATGATCACACGGTGCTTATGCACACCGACAAACCCTATCCGTTCGTGCCGCGCGATGTGGCGTGGGTGCAGATCCTCAGTCACAAGATCCATGCGGGTGCGACCACGGATGACTTCAATTCCCTGAAGGTCGCCATTGGCACCGGTCCCTACAAGATCACCAAATACACGCCTGGTGATGCGGTGGAGCTGGTGCGCAACGAAGGCTATTGGGGCAAGAAGCAGCCTTGGGCATCGGTGCAACTCAAGGCAATCGCCCAGCCCGAGACACGCCTGATCGCGCTGATGTCGGGCGATCTGGACGTGATCGGCGGTGTGGCCCCGCAGGATATGGCACGCGCCCAAGGCAATGCCGATCTTTCGGTGCAGTTGTTCCCCTCAGTTGAGGTGGTCTACCTGTTTCCCGATTCGACACGTGATGTGTCGCCCAACATGTTCGACAAAACCGGCAAGCCATTGACCAGCAACCCTATGCGCGACGCGCGCGTGCGCCGGGCGCTGTCGATGTCCATCGACCGCAAGGCGATCGTGGAACGCGTGATGCAAAAAGCCGGTGCGCCTGCCTATCAGATGGCCGCGGCAACGGAAGACGGTTACGATCCAAGCATTCCTGAGATTCCATACGATCCTGCAGGAGCCAAGAAACTTCTGGCCGAGGCAGGCTGGCCTGACGGGTGGAAGATGACCATCAACGGTCCGGTGGGCTTCATCTCCAATGATGACAAGATCCTCCAGGCCGTGGGCGGGTTCTTCTCCCGCATAGGCGTTGAGACATCGGTGGAGTCGGTTTCGCCTGCCGTGTATTTCGGTAAGGCGACCAACCGCGAATACTGCCTGTTCATGACGAGCTTCTCGGTGCCATTGGCAATTACCGATCTGAAAAGCCTTATCGTGACCAAATCCGCACAAACCGGTGACGGTCCGTTCAACCGCCAGCTTTATTCCAACAAACAACTCGATGACTTGGTGTTCCAGGCGCAATCAACGCTTGATCCTGCCGAGCGTCGTAAGCTGATCGGCAAGGCGATGCGCGTCGCGATGGATGACGTGGCAGTGATGCCGGTGATCAACACAGTGGCAACCTGGGCGACGCGAAAGGCTGCGGTCAAATACAATGCCGTGCCGCTCGGCTGGGCCTGGGCCATGCTCGCCGAGCCCGTCTGAACCACGCGTGCTTTTGTATGTCGTCCGGCGCCTGGGTCAGAGCGTCTTGCTGCTGCTCGCGATGTCGATGATCGTGTTCCTCGCGGTCTATGCCATTGGTGATCCAGTGGAGCTGCTGGTCAGCCCGCAGGCAACGCAGGCGGAGATCGCGGCGACTCGCGCGGCATTCGGTCTCGATCAGCCTCTGACCACGCAATACGGGCTGTTCCTGGCAAATGCGTTGCACGGTGATCTTGGCCGCAGCTTCATCTTCCACGAACCGGCACTGGCGCTGGTGGTGTCACGGATGGGTGCCACGCTGGAACTGGCCCTGAGTGCGTTGCTGATTGCGACGACGCTTGGGATAGCACTGGGTCTGATCGCGGCATTGCACAGCGATGGCTGGATTGGCCGCGCCATTATGTCCGGCTCGATCCTAGGGCTGAGCCTGCCGACGTTCTGGGTCGGCATCCTTATGCTCCTGTGCTTTAGCCTTTGGCTGGGTTGGTTTCCTGCCATCGGGCGCGGCCGTACAGGTGATGTTTTCGGCATCGCCTCCAGCCTTTTCACGTTGGATGGTTTGCGCCACATCGTATTGCCAGCATCAACGTTGGCGCTGGGCAACACGGCGCTGACCATTCGCCTGACGCGCTCGGGTGCGGTGGAGGTGCTGCAATCCGAGTTTGTGAAATACGCCAGGGCCAGAGGTCTGGCGCCGCGTCGTATTCTGATGGTGCATGTGCTGCGTGCCGTGCTGATTCCACTCATCACCATCGTGGGCATTGAATTTGGTGGGTTGATCGCGTTTTCAGTGGTCACCGAGACGATCTTCGCGTGGCCCGGTATGGGCAAGTTGATCATCGACAGTATCTACGTACTCGATCGGCCGGTGATCGTCGCCTATCTCATGGTCATTGTGTTTTTGTTTGTCGTGATCAATCTGGTTGTTGATCTACTCTATCGCCTGCTCGACCCTCGGATCGGGGCGAATTGATGGAGCGCGATCGGTCGCCGTTTGTGCTGGCTTGCATCGAGTTCGCCCGCTCACCAATGGCAGTACTGGGCGCTCTTACCCTATTTGTGTTCGTTGTGCTGGCCCTTATCGGGCATTGGATTGCACCGCAGAACCCCTACGATCTAAGGGCGCTGGATATCATGGACGCGCAGCAGCCACCGGGCAGCAGCTCAATGGACGGCATGCGGTTTCTGCTCGGCACCGATACACTTGGGCGAGATCTCTACAGCGCCATTCTCTACGGCCTTCGCATCAGTCTCACAGTGGGCGTGGTCAGCACGGCTGTGGCTTTGCTGATCGGTGCGATGCTGGGTCTGTTGGCCGGATGGGCAGGCGGCTGGGTGGAGGCGCTGATCATGCGGATTGCTGACCTGCAACTGGCGTTGCCGGCGATTCTTGTTGCATTGATCTTGATCTCTCTGGCGGGCCCTGGGCTGGGCAATGTCATCTTGGCCCTCATTCTGGTGCAATGGGCTGTCTATGCCCGCACCGTGCGCAGCGTGGTGCTGATAGAGCGGCGGAAGGACTACGTGACAGCGGCCGTTGGGCTCGGCCTGCCACGCGTGCGGGTCGTCATCTACCATGTGCTGCCGAACTGCTTGGCACCGCTGATTGTTGTGGGAACAGTTGCGGTGGGAGGTGCCATCACGCTGGAGGCAACGCTCTCGTTCCTTGGCATCGGCCTGCCTGCGACTCAGCCCTCGCTGGGCCTCCTCATTGCCAATGGCTTTGGTTACCTGATGAGCGGTGCTTATTGGATATCGCTGTTTCCAGGCTTCACATTGCTGGCAATCATTGTCGCCATCAATCTGGTCGGTGACCGTCTGCGCGATGTGCTCAATCCGAGGCTGCGCCGATGAACGAAGGGCGCGCTGCCGGAAGCTTGCGCGAGGTGCGACGTTGAGTGCGCTGCTCGAAGTCCGCGGCCTCAGCACGCATTTCACCGGCAGGACCGGAACAGTGCGTGCCGTCGACGATATTTCATTTTCGGTGGCACGAGGGCAGGTGCTCGGCTTGGTCGGTGAGTCAGGCTCGGGGAAATCAGTGACGGGGTTTTCGATTTTGGGGCTGATCGATCCACCTGGGCGTATCGTTGCGGGGCAGGTGATGTTCCAGGGCCGCAATCTCGTTACCCTTGGTGAAAGTGCCCTGCGTGGATTGCGCGGCAACCGGCTCGCGATGATCTTCCAAGACCCCATGCTGACCCTCAACCCGGTGCTCAGCATTGGGACGCAAATGATCGAGACGGTGTTGGCGCACGAGCAGGTATCGCGCGCGGAGGCATACAGGCGGGCTCGCGATTCCCTGGGTCTCGTGGGCATCCCAAGCCCAGAGGAGCGGCTTGCAGCTTACCCGCATCAGTTTTCGGGCGGCATGCGCCAGCGAGTGGCAATTGCCATTGCAACCCTTCACCGGCCCGACCTCATTATTGCGGACGAACCAACGACAGCACTGGACGTTACCATCCAGGCACAAATTCTGGCCGAGATGCAGACCCTGTCACGTGACTTCGGCACGGCACTGATCTGGATCACCCATGATCTCTCGGTGGTGGCGGGGCTGGCAGACGCCATTGCAGTGATGTATGCTGGTCGCATCGTGGAAGCCGGCAGCGTTGCTGACGTGCTTGATCGTCCGCGGCATCCCTACACGAGCGGATTGATCGGTAGTGTACCGAGCCGAAACCAGCGCGGGGCGAGACTGCGGCAAATTCCAGGCAACACGCCGAGCCTGCTCAATCTGCCGGAGGGCTGCGCGTTTCGCAGCCGCTGTTCTTACGCCGACACCGCTTGTGCTCAAAATCCACCGCTGAGCGAGAGCGCATCCGGGCATTCATCGCGGTGCTTTCACCCAGTGCACGAGCATGTCGGATGACGGCACCACTGCTCGCTCTGCGAGGTGTCTCACGGCAGTTCGGCAAACCGCCTGGAGCGTTGACGGCGCGCCTGTTCGGCGCGGCCGCCAAGTCCCGCGTCGTGCGCGCGGTCGACAATGTTGATCTCGACATCAGACAAGGGGAGGTGCTGGGGCTGGTGGGAGAATCCGGCTGCGGGAAGTCCACTCTGGGCCGCATCGCTGCGGGCATCCTGCCACCGACGCAGGGCCACGTTTTGTGGCAGGGTGAGGATCTCGCCAAAGTCGATCCCGTTAGTCGCCGTGCTGTCCGGCTTGCAGTGCAGATGATCTTCCAGGACCCGTCCGCGAGCCTGAACCCAAGAATGCGCGTTGACGCCATGGTCGGAGAGGCTCCGCTCTACCACGGCCTGACAAGTGCCGCCGGCTTGTCGCATTACGTTGATGCGCAACTCGCCCGTGCCGGCTTGGACACCGCTGACAAACGCCGCTATCCGCACCAGTTCAGCGGCGGCCAGCGTCAGCGTATCAGCATCGCACGGGCCCTCGCGGTGCAGCCCAAAGTTCTCATCTGTGACGAGGCTGTTGCTTCATTGGATGTGTCGATCCAGGCGCAAATCCTCAACCTGTTCATGGATCTTCGTGAGGAATTCGGGCTGACCTACTTGTTCATCAGCCATGATCTCGGCGTGGTCGAGCATGTGTCTGACCGGGTCGCGATCATGTATCTCGGCCGTATTGTAGAAGAGGCCGCAACGGAAGAAATCTTTGCCCGCCCGGCGCATCCCTACACCCAGGCATTGCTTGCCGAAATTCCGCGGATTGAAGCGCGCAAACGAAGCTTCGCTGCCATCAAGGGTGAGATCCCAAGTCCGCTTAATCCGCCACCCGGCTGCCATTTCCACCCGCGCTGCCCGCACGTTATGCCGATCTGCCGGGAACTGGCACCTGCACTCGGGGACGTGGCACTTGGCCATCGCAGTGCGTGCCATCTGTGAGGCACCGCGGATTTAGACTTAGAACGTTGGCTCATGCTTTCGTATTTATCACGGTCTGGAGATAAATGGCTCACCGCTTCTGCGGTAGATTAATCAATCAACGCGGTATCTTAGCCCTCGGCGCTGATTCACAACAATCAATGCTCATCCCCCATCTCCCAGATCAATGACAGCACTTGCTCACGCGCTGCCACAAAATCGGGCCTGCTCTTGACCACTCGGATACTGTCGGCGGCATGCTCTCGGGCAAACGGCATCGGCAGGCGTTGCACGATCCGTCCGGGGCGTGGTGACATGACCACCACCTCGGCGCCGAGATAGACAGCTTCCTCCACGCTATGGGTGATGAAGACGATCGTCATGCCGGTGCGCCGCCACACCGCGTGAAGTTCTTCCTGCATACGCTCCCGCGTCAAAGCATCGAGAGCACCAAAAGGTTCATCCATCAGAAGCAATTTCGGCTCGTTGCACAAAGCGCGTGCAATGGCCAGGCGCTGCTGCATGCCGCCGGACAGCTCATAGGGATAGCGATCGTGAAATTCCCATAGCCCGGTCGTACGCAGCCACTGCTCCACCCGCGCGCGCGGCGTCGCCTTGCCCGGCCAAGCGCGGCCCGAATCCGGCATTTGCTTCCACCGTCAGCCACGGAAACAGCCGCGGCTCCTGGAACACAACGGCAGTTGGCCTCGGCACCTCGACGTAGGCTCCAGTGGCTGCATCCAAACCCGACAGGGTTCGCAGCAACGTCGTCTTGCCAGACCCACTCTGCCCCAGCAGCGCCGTGAAACTGCCGGGCTGCAGATCGAGATCAAGCCCGTCGAGCACCATGCGCTCACCGAAGGCGCGGGTCAGACCACGAATATGAACGCCGCTCATACGCCTTCTCCCGGCACGATTGAATGACGCCAGCGCAGCGCCCAGCCCTCCAGGGCACGAACCACCGCATCCGCCGCCAGCCCGGGCAGACCATAGACCAGCAGACCCACCACGATGATATCAGTCCGCAGAAAAATTCCGCGCATCGTTGATCAAATGACCAATGCCAGCATTTGCGTTGATCTGCTCCGCCACCACCAAGCTCAACAAAAAGAAGTCACATCAGGGCAACTGTGATCAGCTTCGGATATCGATCCACGTCTCGGTGAACGGCTTGTGGAAAAATGTCGCCCAAGCGAAATTCATCGCGTAGCGCAGACCGATTTTCAGAGGTCCCTCGCTGATCAGTCGGCGGCCTGAGGACATCGCGGGCAGGCGAAAGGTGAATTTCACGTCCCCGATGGCGCTTAGGCGACGGGCCAGATCGGTATCCTCGCCGTAGAAAACGAAGTCCTTGTTGAAACCGCCAATGGCTTCCAGCGCCTTGCGCCGGACAATAAAATTGCCGCCCTGCATCATTGAGCCAACCTTAAACACAAACCGGTTTGTCATATAAAAGAAATAGCCTTCGCCATATAATATCTTGACGAACATTCGCAAGGTCCGAGAAACGTCGTAATAGATATAGGGGCCACTCAGCGCCACCATGTTCGGATAGGTTGCGAACTCCTGCAGGGTGCGCGTGATCCAGCCATCAGTGATGACGGTATCGGCGTCAACATTGGCAACAAGATCTCCATCTGCCACCGCAAGCCCAGCGCGCCGCGCGTGATACAGGCCCTTCTGCGGCTCATCGACCACAAGCACACTGGGGAAGGACGCCGCCACCGCAGCGGTGCCGTCCGTACTGGCGTTGTTGACAACAATAATCTGCGCGTCACACCCGCATTTCGCCACTTGTGCAACGATAGCGGCAAGGCATCGACCCAGTCCGGCTTCCTCGTTGTAAGCAGGGACGACAAAACTCAGCTTCATGCTTTACTCCATGCAAATCGGGTTTTTGGTAGCAACCCTTGGTAAAGGGCTTCCCAAGCGGTGGTAACGGCGGCCACGCAATAGCGCTGCGCCACCTCCCGGCCGGCCATGCCAAGCCGTCGGCGAAGGTCCGCGTCGGCAAGCAGATCGGTTATCGTGGAGGCCAGGGCGTCTGCATCATGCGGATCGACGAGGCGTCCGCAGCCAGGACTTACAAATTCCGCCACCGCGCCACCGGCTGGCACGATCACCGGCAAGCCGCACGCCATGGCCTGCAGACTGGACATGCTCTGCGTTTCCGTGGTGCTCATCATCACAAACAGATCTGCGGCGCCGAACAGCGCGGCGAGACGCGGCGGGGACAATGTGCCCAGAAAAACCACCCTCTCTGCAATGCCGAGGCTGGCGGCCAAAGCACGCAGCTGCGGCTCATGAGCACCATGCCCCGCAATCGCGAGGGTGGCATAGCCTCCTGGCGCTGCCAGTGCATGCAGGATAATGCCTATGTTCTTCTCTACGCCGAGCCTGCCGGCATAAACGATCAATGAACCGTCGAGCGCGGAACCGGTTAGTCCGAAGCTGCGCCGTGTTACGGGTCTGCTGTCACCGACCGGCGGGCGGAACACATCAGTGTCGATGGGATTGGATACGATATGTGGCACATGGCGGATCCGGCTTTCACCCAAGCCCTCGAAAACCGACCGCGACGGCGCAGTGATCGCCGCACACCGATTGTAATACCAAGTCACCCAATCCGCCGCTCGCTCGACGGGAACCGGAATGTAAGGCCCAAACCCATGCACGTTGGTGTGGTTCGTGCCCACCACCGGTACGCCAAGCAAGCGGCCGATAACCAGCGCTTCCAACCCGAGGCCGAAGAACGAATGACTATGGATCACATCGGGGCGTCGGCGTCCGAAGCGCGCGAACAACGAGGTTAACAGCGGAATGACGGCACGAGACTGCAGAGTGGAACTTGCAAAGGGCAACGACAGGCGGCGATGGACCTTCACGTTGCGGCCCAAATCAGGTGCCTCCTCGCTGCGCCCAACGCGAGCGAAGTCGGCTGCGGGATGGCGTGGGGCGAAAATCTCAATCCGGTGGCCGCGCGCGCCGAGGCTCCGGGCAGTCAGAGCGACCGAATCCTGGATCCCACCGAGCTCAGGGTAAAAGTGGTCGGTGTATATCGCGATTTTCATGCCGCCGGGGTTTCCTCATGTATCGGCCGGCGAAGCGCCAGATAGGCTGCGAGCACACCAACGCCGAGCAAAATCACGGTGCCAAGACCGAAGCGGCTCATCGGCACTGCGAGATGAGCGCCAGCATAGCTGCCGGCAAAGAACAGCAATGCCGACTTCGGCACAGTTGCCAGCAAATTGACCACCATAAAGCGCGCCAGGCCCACACGGGCTGCACCAGCGGCAATCAGCACAAGGGCACCGATTGCATGGGTCCATTTGCCAATCAGGAGCATGTAAGTGGAGCGGGCGGCAACGCGCGCCGTGAATGCCTCGGCACGATGCACGGGAATGCCGAGACGCACGGCAAAGTGGTGCAGTCGGCTGTCAGACAGGCGGCCGATTGCGTAGTAAAGCAGGTCGCCGATCAGGTCGCCCAGGATCAACAAAGGCAATGCGCCATACCAGGCGATTACCCCATTGGCCGCCAGTGCGCCCGCGAGCACGGAAATGAGCGGGCCTTCCACCACCGCAAGCGGCAGAAGCAACAGCAAACCGTATTTTGCCAGAAATATCGTCAGCGCAGCAATGGTCACGTCAAGTTACGCTCCCTCTGCGCAGACTGTGTTTGACATGGTGAGCGCCATCAGACCGAACCGATCAACTTAAAGATCGGCTACATCAGTCATCATCAATCATGCTGCCATTGGCACCATGGCAGGTCTGGCACTTGGCGGCGGCGCGGATTCCGTCGCCGGACGCCTCCCCGCGCGCCACCAGGCGGCGATGCTGGCGACGCCACCAAGGTGTGTCAGTAATTCGCAAAGGAACGTTGGAACTCGACAACCCACGCATCATCCCCGAGCTGCCATACCGGCTGTCGGCCGCATGCGCGGTCAGATACCCCTCGATCGCCCTCGTCGTGGAGGGATCGAGGCTGGCATCCTCGCCAAAATGCGAAGTCAGACGTGCCGTGAGTGCCACCCATGAGCGGGCCGGCAAAAAGCGTGGGTCATAGGCGATGTGGCAGGCACTGCATTCCTTGGCCATCGCCGCCTCGCCGGGGGCGGCTGAAGTTGCAGCAACCGGTATCGCCACTGCGACCTCCGGCCCGTCTTCGGCCAGGCTGCAGGCGCCCGGCATTCCGACACCCAGCAGTGCCAGAAAGCCGAACCGAACCAACCGCGCGGTCACAGGCTTGCCATGAAGGCAATGAAGTTGCCTTTTTCCTGAGGTGTGCACAGACGCCCATAGACGGTGCGGCAGTTGCGGGTGAACCAGCGCTCCACCTTCGTTGTATCGGTGAA
Organism: uncultured Rhodospirillales bacterium; assembly: GCA_903823665.1. GTDB lineage: Bacteria > Pseudomonadota > Alphaproteobacteria > Acetobacterales > Acetobacteraceae > CAIQQQ01. Next base: position 14,755 of record CAIJTR010000007.1, on the reverse strand, counting down.
GCGGTCCGGCGTACGCGACACCGCCATCGGTGCGATATCCTTGCCGGCACGCGTCCGCCCGACATTCAGCGGCGACGTGGTGTGGCATGCCGAACAGGACGGAGTCTCCGGCTGCCCCACGCCAGGATGGGCGAGGAAGAAGGCCTGCCCGGCGGCTGCGGAAAACCCGTGAAACGTAGGATCATTCTGCTTGGCCGCAGCCGCGTAACCATCGAGGATGGCCTTGCGCGCCGAAGGCAGGCCCTGGGCTTCCCCCGGTCCGGCCGTGGAAATCAACAGAATTCCCACGACAGCAAAGGCTTGGGGACAGGATATCATTGCAACTCCTCGGGTATTTCGATGTTCTGTGGGGCGAACGACGCGGATACGGCATCGCTGTGACAGGCGCTGCAGTTGCTCCGCCCACCGACCAGCCGGTTTGCGAAGGTTGCTTCGGGGATGCCGTGGTGCATCCGCCGCCAGAAGCTGGTTGCGGTGATGCGAATCGAATCCTTTGGATCGATGCTCTGGCGAAATTTTACAGCCGGCAGCGTATCCCATCGCTCTGCGGCGTTGGCGGTCAGGTAGGCGCGCAGATGGTCGATGATGGCGGGATCCAGGCTGGCGTCCTCGCCGAAATGATGGTCGAGATTCGCAAGGATTGCCTCCCAACTCGAAGCCGGCATCAGGCTCGGGTGATAGGTCATGTGGCAGGCGCTGCACTCCCGGGCATAAGCCGCGTCAAGAGGGGCGGTCGGCACGCCGAGCGCCGGACGCGCTGCAAGCCCAGCCGTGCCGGCGGCGATCCCCGCGCCGCCGAGCAGCAGCAGGATCGATGCAAGTCGCCAAGAGCCCTGGGCGACCGGAGCAACCACGCCGGGCTCGTCACGTTTGCGACCCGTCAGCATGGCCGATGTCAGGTTCTCGTGCTCATGGCGGCTTTCATAAAGTACGCCGGCGAGATGGGCCGCCACCATCGCGACCAACATAAGTGCCAGCAGCTTATGGATGCCGCGAACGAACCAGCCGACTGCAAACGGCGTGACGAAGGCCAACGGGCCCTGCTTGTCCTGGCCACCAAGAGTGATCACGCCCGAGACGACAATCAGCGTCAGCACCGCCAGCAGCGCAAACACCATCAGCCCGCCGAGCGGATTATGACCGAGATAGCGGCGCGCAGTACCGCGTAGCAGCCCGCGCGCATAGGAAATGATTATGGTGGGCGCAAACAAAAAGCTGGAGAAGCGGGCGTAACCGCCACCGAGCACCCCCCAGACGAGGCGAAATCCGATCAGAGCGGCGATGACAGTGCCTGCGATCAGATGAATGCCCAGCGAATTGCGGGCACCGAAAAAACCAGTTAGCCCTGCCGCAGCGACCGCCAGAACGAGAAGCCAATGGAACCCGCGTACGCCGGCGTCCCAGACATCCCTTGTGTGAGGGCGTGTCACCGCTCTCGATGCCGCGGTTCTCGCATTACGCTGTCTATCCGCCATTCGTCTCGGATCCTGTCCTCAACCCAAGGACAGAGTGACACGGTAAGATTGCAGCCACCTTACAGCAGCCTCAAAGCGGTCGAAGTCGTGAAACTCAAAAGAGATGACCGTGCGCAAGAGCGGCCCGGGTTGTTGGAATTTCTCTCACCGGCGAACCGTCACGTTCAATTCATCGGCGGTTCAAGGGGATGTGGCATTGATCCTCAACCTTGCGGCTGCACCAGCCCCCAAACAGAAACTCCCGAGAACAGGTGTTCTCGAGAGCCAACTGTCGTTGGTTGCGGGACGTTCAACCACCGAGAGTTGAGACCACTACGGGTTGCTTGCTAGTTGCCGGGCCTGGTGTCACTAAACTGAAGCAGGCTTCTTCCAGACAAGCAACGTTGGCCAATAGGCGGCTTCTTATCGCCTCGAGTTTGAGGCCCTGTGTAATTTTAGGTGCGCACGGCAGCTTCGTCGGCATATGGCCGGACCAGGAACCAACAATATCGAACTCTTGGATGTTGTCATCTTCCAGGAACGATTCTGCTGGCAGTCCTTCTGCATAAACTATGTCGTGTGCTTCCAGCGCGATGTGCCAATACGTGATTGCATCGCGTGGCTCTTGGACAATGGTTTGGCCATTGAGAAGGAAGCCAATGGAAACGAGCACACCGTCAACATACACCGCATGCTCGGGAGACAACCACAGATCGGCGTTTGGCAGGCCCTGCCCAAATGCGCCAGCGGTGACCCGCACCGGCCACACCTTCTCTGGCGTCTGATGGCATGTCAGGTCGATGGTGCGGGTGCCGATCCAGATCACCTCCGCCACTCCACTATTTCGTGCGAGCACAACGTCTCCGACTGCGAGGTTTTGCACCTCAACGCGACCAGTTGGTGTGGCGATGCCCGTGCCGGAGGCGAAGCAGGGCACCGTGTCTGTGACAACACCATTCGTGAGCGCAAAGCCATTGGGCTGAAACGTGCTTGGCAGTGCGATGGTCGCCTGATGGCTCGCACCCGTCAGGGTGAGATGAGTTCCGGTTGCATCCAATGCGAAGGATGTGACGGTGTCACCAGTCAGGCCAAATGCATCGCCATATTGAAGCTGTGTGACGACGGTATTGCCGATGCCGAGGAGCAGTGTACCCTTGCCGTCGCTGTAGGCCAGTCCGCTCGTGTTGGACAGCGCCCCATCCACTTCCAGCGTGCCCCCCGCGCCAACGACAAGCGTGCCAGAGCCGGTGATGGGGCCGCCGATCACGCCGCTGCCGGAGATCGTGGCACCCGCATCGAGCGTGATTGGGGTGGCAGCAAGCGTTCCGGCGTTCAGCGCCAGATTGCCGCCGGAGGTGATGTGCAGATGGTTCACCGCGAGTGCGCCACTGGCGTTGAGTGCACCCGCGCTGTTCAGCACGAGCGAATCAATGGTGCCAGAAGGCGCAAAGGCAGGGGCCGCCAGCAGCGCGTTCAGCGAGACGGTTGTATTGGCCTGTGGCGATACAGTCACAACACCGCCGCTGACCGAAACGGCACCCTGAAACAGAGTGATCTCCGAGGACTGCACGGCGTTTTGAACCACCGGGGTGAGGAGGAAGCTCTCGCCGGCGTAGTTACCCAAGAGCGTTAATCGAGCGACCTCGGTTCCGTTCTTGGTGATCGAAAGTATGCCGGTGTTCCCACTCCCGGGAGTATAGGCTGCAGAGTCCAGCGCGCTATCGAACAGGATGGCATCTGATGGGTCGAACCCGGCGATGGTGGCTTGCATGTCATAAACGCCGCTGACAGCAGCGATTTTGATAGCGTCGCCAGTGCCTCCGAGATTGAAGGTGTTGCCAGCACCCACCTTGGAGACTTCCAGCAACGAACCATTGCCAAGTTGGAAGGAAAGGCTGCCCGCCTCCACCTGTCCGTTGGCCGCAACGTTTACATAAGTGTCGAGCGCGACGTGGTCTTTTACGATGATCGTGCCAGTGCCGGATATATCCGAACTCAGGCTCAGAGGTGCGGACGTCGTGGTGATGCTGGTGCCGAAATAGGTCTGCGATCCCGGCGAGATAGTGATGACGCCATTGTTGATGAGCCTGCCGCTGGTGAGCACGCTGCCGGCAGCCACGGCGTCTATGCCCGCCCCGGCGTCCACAACAAGCGCGCCCGCGACTGCGTCATTGGCTGTGCCGATCTCGATGCTGGATGCCGCATCCTGATTCAGAAATGTAAAGTTCTGCATCGAGAGATGTGCTGCGTGAAGCGACGCACCGTTTGTGAGGGTGATCGATCCGCTGCTTGTCACCGTCAGAAAACCGCTGGCCTGGACACTGCCAGACAGTGCAGCGTTGAAGATGGTGCCGTTGTTGGTCACGAGCGCGGCACCGGCAGCGACGTCGATGCTGCCCAGGCTGTCGATAGTCTTTGCAGTCAATGTGCCAGTGACGAAGGCATTGTTGTTGAAGATGATACTATTTGCATTGCCGTTGCCACTGATGACCTGCGAAAAGCCGACGGGCGTATTGAAATTCACATTATCATTGCTACCGGGTGCCACCGGGGCAGGGTTCGCGCCGGTCGTCGTGTTCTGCCAGTTGGAGGCAACGTTCCAGTTGCCGGAGATCGGCCCATTCCAGATGAAATACTGCCCTGTTGTACCCGGGCTGGTGGCTCCACCGGGTGCTGATGCAAGGCTGATCTGGGTCAGACCCGCAGCAAGCGGTGCCGCCACGAATGAGGTGCCCGCGTAGCTGCCGGACAGCGTGATGGCTGCCACCTGGATGGAGCCATTGCGCAGCACCAGCGTGCCGGTGCCGGCGGTGCTGCCAGCGACGTAGGTGGCGGACGTAACCGCCGTGTCGATGTCGATCACGTCCGTGGCGTCAAATCCGCTTACGGCAGCTGCCATGCTGTAGAGCGGCACAGATGCGGAGGTGGCGCGTGTGCCAAGCAATGTCAGCCGGTCATGTCCGCCAAGAAGTGCAATGCTATTGCCGGCTGCCACCTGGGAGAGGAGCATACTGGCATGGGCTGCGAGCGATAAGCTCAGCCTCCCCGCCCCTATGCCGCCCTGCGAGGCGTCCACGTTGGTGTTGGCATCGAGCAACACAGTTCCGCTGCCGGACAGGCTGTGCAAGGTCTCCTGCGCCAGCGCGTTGAAGCTCGATGCAGAGACAAGGGTGATCTCGCTTGTTCCCGTGAGGTTGGAGACCTCGATGCTGCCATTGTCGATAACATCACCGCCACTGAACAGGGTGCCGCCGTTATTCACATTGCCACCGCTGATGAGGACCAACGCCCCCGCATCGATCACCAACTGCCCGGCGTTGGCGCTATTGCCAGTGCCAATTTCAGCGGAGGAGAGAAGGTCCGTGTGCAGGCCACCGTTCTGCTCTAGATTGAGCTGAGCGGCCTGAAGATGGCCGCCCTGCACCAGGCTGATCTGAGCCGACGCTGCGTTTTCTAGGCTCAGTGTCCCGGTGGCGGACAGGGTTCCTTCCACCGTTGTGCTGCCGGACAGGCTGATGGTCCCCGCCGCAATGCCAGCGTCGGACTGGAGTGTGAGGCTGTCGGTTGCAGCATAGCTGGTGAGGGTGCCAACCGAGAGGCGGCCGGTGACGACATTGGTGCCGCTGAGCGTGAGTTGGGCGGCATTGCCGTTGCCGGAGATCAACTGGGCGATATTGCTGGGGGTTGCGAATGTGACCTGGTCGAGACTTCCCGGGGCTACGGCTGCGGGCGTGGAACCAGTGGTATCGTCGGTCCAGCCAGCCGGATTGTTCCAGTCCGCCACCAGCGGGCCAGACCAGTGAAAGGCATCGCCCGTACTGGTTCCTAGGCTGATCCCGGGCGTGACAGTGCCACCGAGCACGATTTCACTGTCCGAACTGTCGAGTGCAATCACCTGGAAGTTGTTGCCGTAATTGCCGGACAGCAGCAGGCTTTCGACGGTGATGGAGCCATTGTTGAGCGACAATGTGCCCCCGGCGAAAACGGCCGATGTCAGCGCGCTGTCGATTGTGAGCGCATCGTAGGTTGAGAACCCAGAAACCGTAGCCTGCATCCAGTTGGCCGCCGAGCCATGGACGAGTGCAAGAACGTCGCCCGTGCCGTTCAGGTTGACGGTGTTCCCCAGCCCAACGCGTCCCAACCCAAGCGTCACGTTGCTCGCGAGCTGAAACGAAAGGCTTCCGGGCGCAACGTAGCCATTATTTTCATATAGATTGGTTGTAAAAGCGGTCGATGCAGAGACGCCTGCCTGCAAGATCACCGTGCCGCTACCCACTAAGCCTGAAATTGTGCTTGGGTCACCTGCTGGAGCAAGTTGAAAAAATAACGTTGTATTCAAGGCACCAGGACTGACCACAATCAGACCGTTGTCGACAAGACGGCCATTAAATGTTGCGCTTCCATAATAACCGTATATTGCGCCGCCTGAATTGGCGAATACATCCAGCGTGGATCCTGGGTCGATTTGAATGGAGCCGCCAGCCGCCGTACCAAGCCCGCCAATCTCAATCGCGGCACCAGCTTCAACCCCAAGCGGGCCGTCCGAGCCAGCCCCGGAGCCCGCCACGAGAGCTGCGGCTTGGATCCTTCCATTCTGCTGGGCGGTCAGTTGGCCCTCTGTCGTGAGCGTGCCGGATACCGTCAGCAGGCCCTGGACAAAGCCGGATTGATTGATTGATGCGGAGGTTGCAGACACGGTGCCGCCCTGGCCGATGGTGAACTGGCCACTGCCCGCCGCCGTCAACTGGCCCACGACAAGACTGCCGGTGACAACATTATCCCCATTCAGGGTGAGGAAAGCCGCGCTGCCATTGCCGCCAATCAACTGGGCGAAGTTGGCGGAGCTGTTGAAGGTCACGCTGTCCGTGGCGGCCGGCGCGCGGATGGTCCCGTGCGTTTGGTCGTAGTAATTCGCCGATGAGAAGGTGCCGGTGGAGGGGCCGATATACAGCAGCTCGCTGCCGGCCGGGGCGAATCCGGTTCCGTTCAGCTGACCCCACAAGGTCTGCGCGGCCCCCACCTGCGGCTTCACAGTCACGATGAACTTGCTGCCATCCGACGAGATGGTGAACACGTTGTAGGCGGAGGCTGGGCCTGCAAACACAAGGCTGCCGGACCCGCCGGTCGTCGGCACCGCGTAAAGCGAGGTTGTGGTGGCGGTGCTAACGGTTAGGAATACAACCGTGCCTGTGGACTGGCGCAAGGTGATCGTTCCAGTGAGACCAGACAGCGCGGTATAGGTTCCGGCCATGGTGCCATCTGACACAAGCACCTGTTCCTGGTGCCCCTGCGCATCACTCGCATCGAGCACGAACAGGAAGGCGTGACCGAGGCGGGTGAGTGCTGTGATGCCGCCTGTGGCGTCCGCGGGCATACCATAGGTGACAGAGGCCAGGGCCACCGTGCCAGCCATCGTGCCGTCGCTGCTGTATAGCGTGTCTGTCGATGTTCCGGACGGGTTGTGGACGGTCAGGGTGAAGGCTTCGAGGACGTTGTAGAAGCTGCCCTGGCTGGTGATTGTGCCGGTGGGCGCTGTTACCAGAATGCGGGAATTGGCCGCCGTGCCGTCCGAATAGAGAAGCAAATCGAGGCCGCTTGCGGGCTCAGTCGCAATAAAAAATAAGGAATTGTTGACATTGATGGGAGTGACGGTGCTCGCCGGAAGGTCGAACAGCACTGAAGCCCCATTTGGAGACCCGTCGGTGACATAAATGGCAGTGTCGTAAACACCGGATGTGTTGGTCGTGTTGCGATAGAAAAAAAATGGTGTGGCACCGCGCACAACAAAGCCAATTTGCGTGCTGCCGGAGGGAAGCGTGGCCATCGAATGCTCCTATCGAAAAAATCTTCTGAGGATTATCCGGGCCACGCCCAAGATAACTTGTTTTTGCTTGTGGCTGTACGCTTCGCTACCAGCCTGCCTGCTGACGCAACGGTATGATCGCAGAGGGTGCCAGACGGCGGCGGATGATTTCCAGCGCTGGGCCTTGGGTTACGCGCGGAGCGCAATAAGCCGCATTTGGGATTGGCTCGTACCCGTAACGCTCGCCATGCTCAGGCGCGTTGTGAAACATCTGGCGGTTATCGTCCTCCAGGAACGTCTCAGACGGCGCACCCTCGGCCAGGATGATGTCGTGGCTGTCGAGTTCGATGTGGAAATATTCAACATGCTCCACCGAGGGCACCTGCACGATGGTCTGCCCGTTCAGCAGGGCAATGGCGGGCACCAAAACGCTGTCAAGAAACATAGCGTGCTGGGGGGAAACCCAAAGATCGCGCTGCGGCAGGCCATCACCGAGCGCACCAGCGCGAATGATCACAGGCATCACATCAGGGTTGCGGGCGGCAAACCGGCCATCATAGCTGCGCCTCCCGATCCAGCGAATGGGCCGCAACGCGCCGGAATGGGTGCGGACGAGATCGCCAATGCACAGGCTCTCGATGGCCACGTCACCGCGCTCCGTCAGGACCAGCGTTTCACGGCAATAGCAGGCGACAGAGACGATAGTGCCGCTGGTGTTATCAGTGGCCACATTGAAAACTGTGCCGCCATACGCTCCAGCAAGTTGGACCGTCGCACTTGTAGTACCACCGACAACGGTGAGGCGATCATTTGCGTCAACAGTGGCAGATGTAGAGCTATCGTAGAAAATACTGGAAAAATCGAGTATGTCGCCAGTCTTGAAGCCTGACACCGCGCCAGACAAGGCCGAGGGATCGTCGATAATCAGCTTGCCACCAGTCCCGCCAAAGCTGAGGCCGGTCACGCTGCCCCCTGCAAACACCTCCGCTGTGCCGCCGTTCAGCAGCGGGTTCGCAGCACTGCCGCCAGACGAGATTTGCAGGTTGCCGCTCGACAGCACCGTAACCGAGTTTGTGATGCCGCCGTCGAGCACCTCCAATCCGCCTGCAATGACTGTGCTACCGCTATCAACACCGCCAGAGAGGTAGAGTTCCGCGCCGCTGCCCACGATGAGCCCACTCACGAAACCGCCATCTGACACACCAACCTCTGTCGGAAATGTAGCGTTCAGACCCTGGCCTCCATAATAATCGAAAGCGCCAGAAATCGAGCCGCCGGTCACGCTGCCGCCGCTCAGCACAAATGTAAGACCGCCGCCCGATAGATTGATACCGGCAAGACTGTTGCCGTTGAGGGTTGTTCCGGAAAATAAGTTGTAAGTCAGGATCCCTGAAGTGATCAGCTGACCGCCCGCTGATACGGCGTCCACAATAGTGCCGCCCGGCTGGGCGAGCAGCAGCCCGCCGGCATTGAGCACAGTGCCGCTGGCAGTTGCACCGGCCGCCACCGCCTGGGCACCGCCAGCATCAATGATCGTGCCGATCGCCGTACCGTCGCCAACGAGTTGCGCGGCACCGTCACGCAACTCCGTGCCGCTTGCTATTCCACCGAACACGGCCGTCACGCCGCCGCTGCTGACGACGGTCCCGGTGGTTGTACCAAAGATGCTGTTGCCCTCAAAGATGTTGTTGAAGACGCCTTCCGCGCCACCGCTGAGCACAGTTGTGGCACTCGCGCTCCCGCCCGCTTCAATGGCGAATAACCCACCACTTGAAACGATTGTCGAGGCCGCCGCGCCACCGGACTGGATCTCGATATAGCCAAGTCCAAGGACGGTGCTGCTGGTGGCCACGGCCCCGTTGGAGACCACTTCCTTGCCATTAGAAGCGACGAACGTGTTGATGGCCGTGCCGGCACTTACGATCTGAGTGGCACTCCCATTGATCACAGTCCCGACAGCAACACCGCCTTCGATATACTGCGTGGCACCTGTGTTGAGCACGGTGCCGCTGGCTGTGCCGCCCGACAGAACATACTCATAGGCACCGCTGTTCAGCACGACGCCCGTGGCAACAGAATTGTAAAGCTGAAAGCCGGTTGCAGGGTCATAGACAAGCACGCCGGTCGATGTGACCAAGCCGCCATTATTCACCGTGCCTGCTGCATTGGCACCCGGCAGCACAACAAGAGTCCCACCCGCCTCGACCGTTGTGCCATTGGCTATGCCGTTTGAGCCCACGATCTCCAGACCACCCGATTTGATGTCGATGCCACTGGTGACGCCGGTGCTGGAAACCGGGGATGATTGAACGATCAGATCGCCAAAAAGCGTGGTTTCAAAGGCGGTGCCGCCGCCATCGAGCTCCTGAATGCCTCCAGCGGAAACCACTGTCTGGCTGGAAAATCCGTGCTCCACCAGTTGCCGCCCGCCACTGTTGATCACGGTGCCTATTGCAACGCCGAGGCTGACGTCCTGCACGGCACCCGAATTCACGATGGCGGAGGATACGATCGCCGAAATATCGATGACCTGGCGACCACCAACTCCCAGCAAAGTGCCGGTTTCCGTCGCGTTGGTCACCACTTCAAGGCCACCACTCAGCACGACCGTGTCTGTGGCAGGCGTTGGATAATAATTGGCGAACTCGGCAACCAACAATGTGCCGCCATTGATGATCGTTGTCCCGTGGGCAACACCTCCGTATGCAACTGACAACTGACCCGCGACAGTTGCGTTGGAAATTACACCGCCACTGACGTAGCCAGCGCCGCCGGCCATGATCATCGCCGAGACGCTAGATCCGGTATACCCGACACTCTCTTGTCCACCGCTCTCCACCAACGTGCGGAGCGATGATCCCGCATAGATGTTCAGTGTGCCAAGATTGCTGACAACCGCATCGACTGCGCCGCCAGCGTCGATCTCGACAGTGCTGTTGGGGCCGATGGCAGCAGACGAAGCAACGCCGCCTTGAATGCTTAGATCTCCATTCTGAAGCACGGTGCCGATGGCAATGCCGCCGGTATAGACTGTCTGCGTCCCGCTCGAGACCTGCGTGCCGGACGCGATGCCACCGGTGAGCACATATTGCTGGCCCGCTGACGTAACGGCGGCCGCTATGGCGACGGCGCTGTCGAAGGTGACAGCCAGACCGCGGTTGTAGGTCACCACTCCGGTAGACACGACGTTGCCGCCGCTGGAGACCGTGCCGTTGATCAGACCACCGCCAAGCTTGACGAGTGTGGCACCACTTTGAACGACGGTGCTTTCTGCATAGCCGCCAACAATCTCAATGCCACCCGACTCGAGCACGGTGTTGGATGTTTTTCCGTAGTCTATTTGGACGCCACCGCTGGCGACCAGTGCGCTGTATTCGCTGCCAAAGTAGGATGGCATCTCAACGAGTTCGAGGCCGCCTGCGCTGATCACATTTCCGGTGCCGATGCCAGATACGGTCAGCACCCCGCCTGACAGAACAGTGGTGCCACTGATCGTGCCATACAGTGCCCCCGTGAGCGCGCCACCGCTGAGGATGACACCAAACGCGCTGAACGCATCACCCCGACCGCCGCTATAGATCGTGGCCGCACTGATAGGACCACCAGAGAAGCTGGCCGACACATATCCGCCAGACGATATGACGGGGGACACAACGGCACCTCCGCCAGAAACATACTCGGCACCCCCGGCTTTGACGATTGTCCCCGTTGTGCTGCCGCCAGACGAGACGGTCTCAGTTCCGCCGGAGAGCAGGGTAGTACTGATTGCCACGCCGCCACTGCCGATCGTTGCGGCACCGGTGCCGGTCACCAACAGATCGATGACGCTGCCGCCGCCGGACACAGTCAGCGTGTCGCCATTGCCGATCTGCAGACCAGAGCTACGTTGCAGTCCGGTTACAATATAGCTGGTCATAGAAAGTGCCTCATGCTGAATGCGGTGGAGCAATGGTAGTTATTTCGTCGATCTGTTGTGTGAGCAGACACGTTTCACTCGCGGCGATCAAGCCGTCGTTGTCACAAAAGGCCGGTGCCGGAGCCCTATCTCCAACCTTTGGACCCAATACGTTACGTTTACGTAATTACGCCCAAGCCCGGCACGCGCTTAAGCGTTGCGATCACCTGTTGGGGGGTGATGAGCCTTGTGCATTCGAACTGCCTGGGCGTTCCGGCGTGGCGCGGGCACCAGAGGAAGTCGTGATGGTCGAAGCGCTCGCCGGGGTCGTTCCAGCAGCTGTTGCAGGCGTGCCAGTTGATGATCCTGTAGGGCGTGGTGAACTCGTTGGTGGGGTGGGTGAAGCCGCTGATCAGCACCACCGGGCAGCCCGCCGCCCAGGCCAGCCAGGACAGGCCGCTCGACAGCCCCACGAAGGCTGTGGCGTGGCGCAGCCAGCGAGCGCGCTCCACCAACGGGCGGTCGCCGGTCTCGTCCTCCGCGCCGTGCGGGATGTGAGTCCAGACGAGGCCTGAGCCGTGCACCGGCTTCTGGTCGATGCAAATGACGCGCAGGCCGAGTGATTTCAGATGCGCCACCACGGCGCGCCAGCCCGCGGGGTTGTTCCAGTATTTGCACCCGCTGCTGCTTTGCACGGCGATGCACACGTAAGGTTCGGGGATCGGCCGGCTGTCATCCGGCAACGCCAGACGCGGCGGGGTTTCGGAGGGGTCAACGCCGAGGATGTAGCCCGCGGTGCGATGCAGTCCCACCATACGGAAATCGGTCGGCTGGTAGATATGGGCGGTGTCATCGAAGAACAGGCCGAGGCTATAAGTGGCGTAGAACCGATCGGTACCACCTTCCTTTTTGAGTTCTTCATGCGTGACCAATTCAAGGTTCGGGTGGGCGTCCTGCAACAGCGGAATGATCAGCGCGGACAGCGCACAGGTGACGCGTGCCCCGGGGTGCGCCTCGGCGAAGCGGGCGGCGTAGGGAAACCAGGCGAGCGTGTCGCCCAGCGTGCCCACCGGGAACTGGACCAGCACGTCGCGGCCAGCGGGGTCGTGATCATGCACCATCACCGGATCGGCCTCCGGCTGCTCCTCGTCCCACACCTCGACGCGAAAACGGACGTAATAGCGCTTGGTGCTGGCCACGAAGGCACCGTTGTTGGTGCTCTCGAATAAAATATTGCCAGTGTCGAGATCGCTCAGCCGGACCTTCCACGCGCCTTTCTCCCGCTTGGGCGTGAGCACGCGCGCACCAAGGTTGAAGTCGAACAGAATGCCGTGCGGGCCGGTTTGCGTGGGTCGGGGCGGCGCAGGAGGGTAAGCCGACGTTGGGGCAACTGCCGCTCGTTGCACATCACCGAGCGTTGCCGACGAAGTCTGATCGGTCGGCGCGCTGGCGGATGGCTCGGCTTGCGTATCGTGGGAGATGCCTGTGTGATTCACAAAAAATCGTGCCTTAAATCTGAACCTGCAGGTGCGAGCCTAACGCGCCATTGATACGCAGGGGAAGATAGCGGTATCGGACTCAATTTATCGACTATCACTTCACGACAATCCCATCGTATTGGGTGCCGCCGTCGCGTGACACTGACGATTTGTCATGAAATTCGCTCGCACGGCGGTCGCCCAGCGCCAGATGTCACGCGCGCACACGTTGGTATTACAGCGTCGCGTCCGGCCTCAGAAAAATTGAAAAATTCATAATTTTTTGTATTCGCACCGCGCAATGCGAAGGTTGCGTGATAAACATTTATTTACAAAGCGTTGTTGAAAAGAATGGTGGTTGGCTTCGGGGCGCGCCTGGTTTCGCAGCCGATCGTTTCACCCTCACTCATCCATTTGAATGATGACAGAGCGTTAACCGCTTGGCACGATGTCTGGAGTGAACTGTTATCACATACAAAATAGCGGTAGGTAGATTCGATGTTTCAAAAATTGGGTTTGAGCAGCGTCGGCCCTCGGCATGGCGACTTTGGCCGCGTTCCACGCAAGATTTTGCTGTGCAGCGTGTCCGTCCTCGGTCTCGCCGTGAGCGGCGGGAGCTTGTCCCCAGCGTTCGCCGATACCTGCACACTTGGCTCGCCCGCAACGTGGAGCCTGGGTTCGAACGGCACCTGGAACACCGCCACCAACTGGTCGCCCAGTGTTGTTCCAACCGGCGGCGTGAATGTGTGCATCGTCGATAATGCGAGCACGGTGACAATCGACACCAACCCGTCCATCGGCCAGCTGCAACTTGGCACTGGCAACGGGCTAAACCTGAACGTTAATCAGTCGCTGTCAGTTGGCAGCAACATCACCAATGCTGGCAGCATCGTCATCAGCGGCGCGCTGCAGCTGACCGGCAGCTCCATCCTCTCCGGGCCCGGCACACTGACCCTAAACGCGGGCATCAACAGCGAACCGAATGGTGCAGCAGGCACAGATGGTGGATTTTACACGCTAACCAATCAAAGCACCATTCAGGGCAACGGCGTCATCGGCTCCAACGCTGGCGCGCTTTATTCAAGGCTGAACCTGAACAACAGCGGGCTGGTGAACGCCAACACCACGGGCAAAATTCTGACGATTGAGGGCGGGCTGGGGTTCAGCAACTCCGGCACACTCGAGGCAACCAATGGCGGGACGCTGAACCTTGCCACGCCAGTTTCGATCCAGAACGGCGGCGGCACCATTTCGGCCATCGGCAGCGGCAGCACCGTGAGCATCAGCACGGGTGTCATCAACGGAACCCTGACTACGTCGGGTGGCGGCGTGTTGCAGACCGTCAACAGCACGGCCACTCTGGACGGTCAGTCGAACGGGGTGGCGGTCACGCTGTCCAACGGCAGCACCCTGACCTCGAACAATGCGCAGACTGACATCCTTGGCACGCTGAATTTGGGCACCGGCACGGGTGCCACGCTCGCTTTGGGGGGGGCGCTTGAGCTGATCGGGCAGACCACGCTTTCCGGCACGGGCGGTGTGGTGAACATCACGGGCGACGGCACGAATTCGACCGGCGGGCAGATCGGCACCAACGGCAACGGCTATACGCTGACCAACAACGTGACCATTCAAGGTTCGGGCACAATCGGGTCGAGCAACAGAACCTATGGCAACTTGACCCTGACCAACAACGGCACGATCAACGCCAATTCCAACGGGCAGACATTGTCCATCCAGGGCAGTGGCAGCTCGATCACAAACTCCGGCCTGTTCGAAGCCACCAATGGCGGCACTTTAAACTTAAGTACCGGGGCATTTATCCAAAATGCCGGTGCGAATATCACAGCAACAGGCCCGAACAGCACCGTCACCGTTGCCACCATCATCCAGGGCGGCACTTTGACCACGTCCAATGGCGGCGTCATCCAGACTGCGAATCAGGGCTACGTAACACTGTTGGACGGGCAGTCGAACTCGAATGCCATCACGCTGTCCAACGGCACCAATCTGATCTCGAACAACACCCTGACCAACATCTTGGGCACGTTGAACCTCGGCACCGGCTCAGGCGCCACCCTCACGCTGGGAGGTGCGCTCCAGCTGACCGGTCAGACCACCCTGT
>CAIJTR010000006.1 GCA_903823665.1 uncultured Rhodospirillales bacterium | reverse complement strand
TATCCACGCTGCCGTCCGCCGGTGTGGGTGCATTCCTTATGCTGATGCTGTTTGGATACGATCTGTCGGTGGTTGCACTGATCGGGGTGATCCTGCTGATCGGCATTGTGAAGAAGAACGGCATTATGATGGTGGACTTCGCCATCAGCGCCGAAAGGAAAGACGGGATGGCACCATATGACGCCATTCGTCAGGCATGCCTGATGCGGTTCCGGCCGATTTTGATGACAACGATGGCAGCGCTGCTGGGTGGTTTGCCGTTGATGCTGGCAACCGGTGCGGGTTCTGAACTTCGCCGTCCGCTGGGTTTTGCCATGGTCGGTGGTTTGGCGTTGAGCCAGATCCTCACACTGTATACGACTCCGGTGGTCTATCTCTACCTCGACAAACTCCAGCGCCTGCTGGCCCCGCGCCGTCATGCGACGATGCCGAAGCTTGCGGAGAAGATGGGGACGGCGGACTGAGGCGACCAGCCACCGTCTCAGCCTGCGATTTCAGGCTGAGACGGTGGCATCTTGGCGCTTTATCGCGGCCATGGCGGCACCCAGTTCGGTGGTGAGGCGCTGCTGATTGAGCATCGCGCGCACGTGTTCCGGACAGCCGGGAAGCCGCTCACGTAAGGCGCGCAATAGCAGAATTTGAAAATCACGTGGCGTGTCGGCGATGTAGATGCCCTTGTTGATCGCGAGTTGTGCGATTGGGCCGTAGCCGTCGATACCGTGCGTGGTTGTGATGACCGGCCTGCCGCTGGCGATGGCGTCCGCGGTTTTCAGCTTAGACCCGCCGCCGGTGAGGACAGGCACCAGGACGCAATCGGCTCCGGCAAAAAAGGCGGCCTTCTCATCGTCGTCGATCTGCCCAATGACCCGCATCCGTGAGTCGTTGATGCTTTGATAGTCGCGGTAGCGGATGTTCTGCGCCAAAGCTGCCCCCAGCGCGCCCGCCACCCAGATGCGTTCATTCGGGCGCAGCAGGCCGAGGCCATTCGGCAGCAGGTCGAGAAAGCCCTCGGCATTCGGCCAGTAGGCGCTGCCAATCAATGCAGCATAGCTAATGCTTTGCTCTCGCGCCTTTTCGGCGAAGCGGCCCTCATCGGAGATCTGCCCGCTGGCCAATGTGGATGCTGGCGGCAGATATATAACGGCTCGGCCAGTTTCCTCGGCGATCTCGCTGGCTTCGCTGTCGGAGATGGAGAAGACGAGATCGGCGCGTTGAGACAGCGCAGTTTCCAATGCGCGGGTTTCGCGCACCATCGTGTCAGACCCAGCGCGGCGGAGGCCGAGTTGGTAGAGTTCCGGCCGCATCCGCCACTCGATGTTGTGGCTGGAATAGATGATGGCAAGTGCCGGACGGCCAGCGAATTTCAACGCCTGTTGCAGCGGCAGCCAAACCCAAGGCTGTTCTACGACGACGGCGTCCGGGCGCACCTGATCAAGCAATGCTGCGAGGTTGGCGACGATTTCAGGGCTGGCGGCGGCGTAGCGCGCGGCGATGAGGTCGCCGAAGATCATGTTGTCGTTGATCGCCTGGACGACGCCCGGGTCCGTGAGAACGATGTCGTGCAGACCGCGCTCGGTCTCGGCGAACAGGCTGTCAGGATAAATCCCGGCAGTGGTGACAGCCCAGCCCGCTTCCGTTAGCCCACGCGCGATGCTCGATGCGCGCACCTGGCCGCCGTGACGTGGCCGCAACAAGGGGAAGGAGGCGAGCGAGAGGCAGGTTTTCATTGCGCGGGGTTCGTCGTCATTG
The DNA here is from genome assembly GCA_903823665.1 of uncultured Rhodospirillales bacterium. Classification (GTDB taxonomy): domain Bacteria; phylum Pseudomonadota; class Alphaproteobacteria; order Acetobacterales; family Acetobacteraceae; genus CAIQQQ01. The sequence continues at coordinate 40,880 of CAIJTR010000006.1, read as the reverse complement.
CGCGGTCTGGCACCTGAGACGTTTCAGGGTTGGTCATGTTTTGGGCGGCGCGAAGGAACAGTTCGGCGAATGCGTGGTAGTTCGGGCCACGGAAGGTGGCAGCTTTGGCACAAAGCTGCGGGAGGGCGTCTGGTTCGACGACGAGGCGGGTGATTTCGCGGACCCAGCCGAGGAAATCCTGTGGGTGCAGTGCTGGCATCAGGCCTTCGGTGGCTTCGATCAGGGCTGGGCAGTTTGAGATGACAACCGGGGTCCCGAAGGACATGCTTTCGGCGGCGGCAAGGCCGAAACCCTCGCTGAGCGCTGGGAAGACGGTGAAGCTGGCGTGGCGATACATCCAGATCAGTTCGGCGTCGGAAACTTCCGTGAGAATGCGAACGTGCGGACGCAGACGGAAATTGCGCTCGGCCATCATGCGGACATGGTCGGTGTACCAGCCCCATTTACCGACGAACACGAGCGTGGGCAGGCGTCCCTCAGGGAGAGTTTGGCGTAATTCTTCCCACACATTGAGCAGCAGGATGTGGTTTTTGCGGATTTCGATGGTGGAGCAGAACACCACGAAATCCTGATCGACGAGGTCCGGCACGGCGACTTCGCCGATGTCGGTGGCGCGGGCATGCAGGAAATTGGGGAGGCCTGCGACGTCAATCGGCACGTCGAAATGGTTCGGTTCACTGATGAAGCGGCGGTAGCTGTCGGCGCTGAACTGGGAGATGGAGATCAGACGCTCGGCGAGGTGGCCGATTTCGACCCAATGGCGATGATAGATGTGTGTGGGACCTGGAGTGACGTAGGGAATTTCGGTCCCGCAGACGTCGAACAGGCAACAGACGAATCGCACCCCGTGTTCCGGCTTCAGCGAGGCGAGGTAGGCGTAGTCCATGTAGTCCCACACATTGCTGAGGGAGATCAGCGTGTCGCCGGGGCGAAACGGGGATGGTGGCGGAGGCGGGGGTGGTGCATCGACCTCGGCGACAGCGGCAAGGACGGGCTCAGGATCAGGACGGCGCAGCCTGACCGCAGCACCGTGGGTTCGTGCGGTGAGGGCAAGTGCCTTTTGAGCTGCGCGGGCGAGCATAAGGGCACAGACACGAACGGCGCGAATGGTGATCCGGCGGGGGGTGCTATATTCCGGCAAAACTGGCAGATGCCGGACGGCGATGGTAGCGAGAAAGGCATCGCGTTCCGCCGGTCTGGCGTTGGCGGCGAGGCGCAATTGCATGCGGAACCTGGGCCATCCGTGCTCGGGCAGCGTGTCTGGTGCTGCGACGACCTCTGATTCCGCTGGCGTTGACTCAATTGCCGATGGATGCACGCCGTAGCCGGGGATGGCTGCTTCCTCCGTGAGGAAGATGATGCTGGCGAGAGTCAGCCGCTCCTGGGCGGTGACGGCCCGGTAGGCCTTGTTCGTGTGATTCCAGACCACAAAATCCAGCGCCATCGAGGACGGTATTTCTCGCGCGAGATATTCGTAGACATAGTGCTCCACGCGCACGATGCCGACGGCTGATTTCAGTCCATGATGAAGAACGAGTGATGCGTCGACTAGCAATCGACCAGCACTGCCTTCTGCAGATGAAATAAGCCCGGCAGCGCCCGGCAAAGTGTGATGAAGTGCAGGCCCATTCGGCGGCATCAACGGCTCCATAATCCTGGGAACGCCACGTCGGCTCCCAGGATTAACACACCCTGCACAATGGGGTTACTGATGAATCTCAATCGGGAGACGAAGGCGCTTATGCCTCGTCTTCCTCTTCCTCGTCTTCGTCGTCCTGGTGCTCGTAATACCAGTCGAGAACGTCATCGTGGAAATCCGGATCTTTCAGCAGGCGCATGGCAAGTGCCAGCACGATCTCGGGGGCAGCGGGCATTTCCGCGGCGTCCGGCGGGACGTCGCTCCCGGTGACGACGCGAACCGACATGGAGCCGTCTTCCTCTCCAATGACGAGTGCGACTTCGGTCGGGTCGAGATCGACGGTGGTGGTCTCGATTTTATCTCCGGCAGCCATCATCGTCTTCCTTATGCTGATCGCGCGCTTGGTAGCAGGAAGTGGCGCGCATGGCACCCCTCGTTTTGCAAATTGCCCCAGCCGCAATAGTTGCGAATTGTTCCCAAGGAACGCATTGGCGTCGTTTAAACCTTGCTTTCCGTGAGATGTTTTTTTACCTCCGATCAGCGTTGCCAAAGGCTGGTGGCGCCCCAATCTCCATTCCGTTGCTGCATCTCAAGGGACTGATACGAATGACCGAGAAAAATAACATCCATTCGCGCCGCGTCGTTCTGCAAACCGGACTTGGTGTGCTCGCCGGTGGTGCTGCGATCGCCGCCTCGACCGCCGCCCGCGCTGACGAGAAGCTTGCACATGAGCTGGTGCAGTATCAGGAGCAGCCAAAGGATGGCGCGCAGTGCAGCAAGTGCGCGCAGTTCCAGGCTCCGAATGCATGCGCCATTGTGGCCAGCCCGATTGCATTGACCGGCTGGTGCGTGGCTTACGCTCCGAAGGAAGGCTAACACCGACCGGCGGGACGGGTTGCAAGCCCCGCCCCGCCGGATCGTAATTTCGGTGGCGAACCTTGCAGTATACGCGCTTGCGACTTGCTGCCACTGGGTTGATGGTTTGTTGTAACCAACACCCAAGCCGCCACGAACGCGGCAGGAGGAACTCCAGTGGCGATAAATGATCAGCCGGTGACGTTTGCTGTGCTTGGCTGCGGGCGCATTGGGCGGATGCACGCGGGCGTTCTGGCCCGGGATCCGCGCTCGAAGCTGGTTTCTGTGTTCGATGTCAATGATGCGGCTGCAACCGAGACGGCGGCGTTACTTGGGGTGGCGAAGGCTGCGAACGTTGATGCGGTTTTGAGCGATCCGACGATTTCAGCCGTGCTGATCGCGTCGCCGACGGATACCCACGTGGACCTGATCATTGCAGCCGCGCGGGCAGGCAAGGCAATTTTGTGCGAGAAGCCGATCGACCTGGATATGGCGCGGGTGCTCGCATGCCAGGAGGCGATAAAGCCTTACGATGTGACGGTGATGATCGGGTTCAATCGCCGGTTTGATCCATCGTTCCGGGCGTTGCGTGAGAGGGTGGTGAAGGGCGAGATTGGCACGCTGGAGCAGGTCATCATTACGAGCCGCGACCCAGCGCCCCCTGCCCCGCATTTCGTCAAAGCGTCTGGCGGGATGTTCCGCGATATGACGATCCATGATTTCGATATGGCACGCTATCTGGTGGGTGACATTGCCGAGGTGCATGCGTTTGGGGGCGTGTTGTTCGATCGCATGCTGGGAGAAATGGGTGATATCGACTCGGCGGTGATCTCGCTGCGGGCGAAGTCGGGCACGCTGGTGCAGATAAACAACACACGGCGCTGTGTGTATGGGTATGACCAGCGGTTGGAGGTTTTCGGCTCCGGCGGCATGTTGATTGCGGGAAATCAGCGGGAGACGACGGTGCAGAGTTCAACGGCGGGGCAAACGGGTGCTTCTGATCCGCTTCTGTATAGCTTCATTCAGCGCTACACCGATGCCTATGCGGCCGAGGTGGGGCATTTTGTGGATTGCCTGAAAAACGGAGCCACACCGCTGACGAATTTCGCCGACGGCGTGGAAGCGTTGCGTGTCGCGGAGGCCGCCATTGAGAGTATGAAGACGGGCCAGACTGTCAGGCTGTAACGCGAATAGGCGTGCTATGGCAGCGGCTTCGGCTCCGCTGCCAGGGTGCGCAGGTAGGCGATGACGTTGGCACGCACGTTGGCGTCCGCGATGCCGGCATATGACATCTTTGTGCCGGGGGCATAGGCGGCGGGCTTCGTCAGCCAGGTGTTCAGCTGGTCATATGTCCACTCGCCACCCTTGCCCTTAAGAGCTGCGGAGTAGGCGTATCCCTCATGCGAGGCCTGCGGACGACCGACAACGCCGTAGAGGTTCGGGCCGAGGCCATTTTTGCCACCATCGCCGAAGCTGTGGCAGGCGATGCAGCCGAGCGTCATGGTGCTTTTTTGACCGGCGGCGGCGTCGGCCTTGGCGAGCATGACGCCAATCGGTTCGCCAGAAGGAGCGCCACCGGCAGCGGCGGCTGCAACCGGGACTGCGGCTGCAGCAGGGATCGCAACCGGGCTTGCTTCAAGCGTGTTGATGTACGCAACCAGCTCAGCGCGCTTCTTGGCGTCCGGCATGCCGGCGTACGACATCTTGGTGCCGGGGGCGTAGGCGGCTGGCTTGATGAGCCACTTGTTCAGCTCAGCAAAATCCCACTTGCCACCCTTGCCCGACAATGCGGCGGAATAGGCGAAGCCGGGACGGCCACCCTGCACTGCACCCATGACGCCGTAGAGGTTCGGACCAACGCCGGCCTTGCCGCCCTCACCGACGGAGTGACAGGCGACGCAACCAGCGGCGGCGAAATCGGCCTTGCCGGCATCGGCGGAGGCGCTGGCGAGGAGCACTTCAAACGGCTGCTCAGGGGCAGGCGCTGCGGCACCGGCTGCGACGGGCATTTCAATTTTGATGTGGGCTTTGCCTTCTTCGGCATGCGGCACGAGGATGACGCCAACACGGCCAGCGACAAAAAAGGTTATGCCAGATACCAAGAGCGCTGCGAAAACCTTGTTGACCTGCATGGTATCCATTACGCGCGCCCTTTCTTGAGTCACATCTGATCTACGCCGCGTATATAAACCGCTGCGCGGGTTCGGCAATGTCTGTCCGAGCATGTATGCTGCACTGCAGACACAAAAAACACCATCCCGGACGGGACGGCGTTTTTTGCGGCTTTATGCGGACCAGATCAGCGTAGTCCGAAATCAGGGAAGGCGGGGCCCACCGTTGGCGGACGAGACTTTCTGAAGTTCCGGGAAGTCTTTCGCCATGCTGACACCGTAGAGCGGCTTATAGACGCCCTGGTGGCAGGTGGTGCAGTTCACCTTCTGAACGTCACCCAGCGGTCCCTTGCGATATTCAGGGAACACTCCGGCCAAGCCATCCATGTAGCCTACGTTCATTTCGCGGACCATGCGTATGCCATACCAGGCGGTGACGCGTTGCGGCGGGCTTTGTGACCAATCAGCCATGGCGCGAGTGTTATGGCAGTAGGTGCAATTCACACCCAGCGCATTGGACATGTGCATCATCAATGCATAGGTCCAGTCGGTTTGCTTGATCGAGGCGTGATTGTCTGTCGCCAACGCCGTGTTGCCGATAACGCGGATAGTCTCCGCCTTCTCAAGATACGGCGTGTAGGGGTCAGACGGCAGCGAAGCGAGGCCAGCTGCAGCGGACGGCGCGTTTTTGCCCGGTGTCATGGCGGCGAAGCCCATGCCGGTGTCTGTGCCTGGGCCAGTTGATGTGTCTACCCACACGTTGGCCGGAATATTCAGGCCGCGGTGGCAAGTGTAGCAAGTGACACCAGTGGCAGCAACGTGGGGCTGCCAGTTCTGGTTGATGTTCTGCGTCATCTGCAGCATACGACGCGCCACAACTTTGGTGTATTTGCCGTCATCGGCCATATTCGCCGGGTTGTGGCAGTAGTTGCAGCCTTGCGTTGGCGCGACCCACTGGGTGATCGACGCCATGGTGCGGGTGAACTGACCAACGCTGAGATCACCCAGCACCTGCACGTTTTTATAGATGGCCGAGGCTTTGGGGCCGACCGGCGGGAGCTGCGGCAGATAGCCGGGGATCTTGTTGGCCGCCGCATTGGTGACCAGGGTTTCGTCATTATAGACGACACCCATGGCAACCCCGCGTGGACCATGCTGAACGGATTCGATGAACGGCTTTTGGAAGCCGAGCACCATGGGAACGGCCAGAAAAACGCCGACGACCGCGACGATCCCCAAGGCAAGAGGACGAATGCCAAGGCTGCTCATTTGACCACTCCCAGCTGAGCCGCGCCGGGAAGCGTGGCGGGATCAATGACGGGGCCCCAGAGCGCCGGATAGGATGCGGCGATGTGGTGTTTGACGCCCCAGAGATACCAATTGTCCACAACCGTACCGGTGAGCAGGATGCCGATGCCGCCGGTGATCGGGCAGAGCACAGCAAACCAGATGCCCCAGCGATGGAAGCTCTCGAAGCTGGCGTTGAAGCCCATCGTCCAGCGCCAGATCAGGCCTGCACGTTCAGCCGCAGTGCCGCGGTCGATGGACTGCTCCACCTCACGCTCACCACCGAAGCGGCTGACCGCCAGAATGGTTGCACCATGCATCGCGAAGATCACCGCCGAGCCGTAGAGGAAGACGATCGAGAGCATGTGGAAGGGGTTATAGAAGAGATTGCCATAGCGGATGGAGAATGCCGCCGTCCAATCCAAGTGGGGGAAGATGCCGAACGGCACCGCCTCAGACCAGCTTCCCATGAGGAGCGGGCGGAAGAAGCCGAGCACCAGATAGAGCCAGATCGGCGCTGCGAACGCCCAGGCGGTGTGCGTGCCGAGACCGAGTGCAATCGCACGGCGGTAGATGCGCAGCCACCAGAGCAGGATCGAAGTCGTCAGGAAGAAGCCAGCCATGAGCCACCAGCCACCCTCGCTCAATGGTGGGAAATGCAGGCCGTATTTCGGGGCTGGCGGTTCCAAAGCGAGCCAAGGCAGCTGACGGAGGAACTGCATCGGGCTCCAATGGACGGAGGCCCACATGTTCAGACCAATGATCTCAAAGGCGATCATAAAGCAGACGGCCGAGGCGACACCGAGGGTTCCCAGGTAGACCGGGCCAATCTGTGCGTCACCCAGCTTTCCCATCCAGTATTCAAAAATGGGCGGGTTGTTGGTGCGTTCGGCGTTGTCACGACCAGGCAGCGGGGTTCCGACCTCGTAATGGCCACGGACCTGCACCCGGGTGAAGATGTTAAGATACTCAGACATATCCGTACCCTTCGTTTGTGTTGACCGGGTTCATTTCCAGATCGGCAGGTTGAGCCACCAACCCCACCATTCCGGCCAGCCACGGGTCCAGAACGGACCGCTGATGATGATGCACACCGCACTCCAGAACGAAGCCGACATCGCCAGGAACAAGCCAAGGCGGTGAATGCCGAGGGTGCCGATGGAGTAGCCGATAATGTCGCGGAAATAGGTGTTCTCGTGTTCCGGAGCCTTCACGACCTGACCTTTGCCAGGGTTGAGGGCGGAGAGCACGAGGGCGGAGTGAAGTGCCAGCGCCAGACAGTTGGTGAAGAAGAACGTCACCGCGATCATATGCGCCGGATTGTAGTGGAAGTGCAGATACTGGTAGCCGGTGTTGGAAACCCAATCGAGATGCGAAAGAATGCCGTAAGGGAAGCCATGGCCCCAGGCACCCATCAGGATCGGGCGGACCACCACGAGGCTGAAATAGGCAAAGATAGCTGCACTGAAAGCGAAGGGCACGTGCAGGCCACACCCCAGCTTGCGGGCGATTTCAGCTTGGCGCAGCGCCCAGGAGCAGAATGCGCCTAGCGCGCAGATGGTGACCAACTGCCAAATGCCGCCCTCCTTGAGAGGAGCGAAACCGAGGCCGTATTTCAGGTCGGGCGGGGCGATGTTGATGCGCCAAATGTTCCAGGTGTCACCCAGCGATGCGCCATAAGCGAGCAGGGCGGTTCCCAAAATGGCGAAAAATACGGCGGTAACGCCGAAGAAGCCGACATAGAAGGGACCGACCCAGAAATCGAACAGGTCGCCGCCTAGCAGCGTTCCTCCCCGAACGCGGTATTTCTTTTCAAAACTGAGCATCGCCATTGCCGGTCTCCTTCTTTCTCAACGCACGTATATTGACGCGCGAGCATCGTTACCGCGGTTGGTCCGGCTGGGTGAGGGCTTGCACCCTCACCCAGCCGGAAGCCGAGGCTTGATTGACGCGCTTACGGCTTGGAAGCCGGGAGCGGAGCCAATTGAGCGGCCGAGATCCGTCCAGCAGCCGGGCCTTCGATCCAGTTGAACCGGTCGGTGGACAGCAGAATGAAGTGGATCAGGATCGCCAGTGAGAAGAGGAACACCGACAGCGCGACGAGAATACGACGCGGGTCGAACAGCAGCCAAATGCGCCACATGTGAATTTCCTCCTTAGACGAGTGAAGTCAGAGCGTTGATGCCATGGACCGCCTGGTCCAGAAGCACGTAGCCCTTGGTCGACGGGAACCAAGGACGCCACGACCACACCAGAACGTGGGCGATGATCGCCACGACGGTGAAGCCGACGAATCCCTGGATGAAGAGGCCGTGGAATTCCTTGGCCTCCATCTCGGTCAGCCCGGAGGTTGACGTGTCGGTTGTGCTAGCCATGATTATAAGGTCTCCGAGGTGTGGCCTCGCGGCCCTTACCGCGCACATCCTGCGCGGCGAGGAGTCGGGGTGCGGCATTGCCTGTACGAGAGGCGGTGCCGCACCGCGACGTATCTCCCAGACGGACAAGCCGGCTGGGGGATGGAATGGCCGTCAGGGACGAAGCCCGGCTGACGGCTGAAACTTGGAATTTCGCGAGGTCGTTCATGCGAACTCCCGCTTTGTGGTGCGCAGCACGGCGGTGAGGCGGGCGAGATCGACCCGTTCCTCGAGCGCTTCGCGCGCGTCGGCTTCGGCCTTTTCACGCAGGCGCTTGGCGGCTGAGATGCGAACGAGGTAGGGCTCGTTGGCGACGCTTTCGTCGAGACGGACGAGCGCTTCGTCATCCCATGGCATAACGGCGGAGGGAACGTGCTTGGTGGGCGTTGCCTCGACCTTGTCCATTTCGGTTGCGAGCGGAATGATGTTGAACAGCGCGTCGAAGAGCGCGTTGCAGTATTCTTGGATGATGTAGGTGGCACCGGCATAGCCCATGAACGGCGTGCCGGTGGCCCTGCGGATGATGGCACCCGGGAAGCTGGCCGGGATATAAATCGAGCGATTGCCGCCCTCGGCGTTGTACATCCGCTCGTTGAACGAACCGAACAGCACCAGTGGCGGCGTGGCGCGGAGTGAGGCGCGGACGGCGGCGTTGTCTGGCTTGCGACCGGCGGTGCGGCTGGCGGAGTAGGTGCAGGGGATGCCCATGTCGTCTTCGAGGAAGCGACGCACGCCGACGGCGTAGGTTTCGGTGGCGACGATCGCGAAGCTGGCGGTTGCGAAGAAATCCTGCGTCACCGAGCGCCAGAGATCCCACAGCGGCTTGATGGTGGAGTGCTTCTCGGCCTCGATGAACGGCTCCGGATCGACGCCTGCGATTTCACCCAGGGCGCGGAGGAAGCGCGTGGTGGAGTGCAGGCCGATGGGGGCCATCAAATACGGCTTGTCGAGCTCTTCGCAGAGCTTGCGGCCGAATTCCTGATACATGCAGATGTTGACGTCTGCGTCAGCAAGTTTCGGAACGTCGGTGATGTGGCTGCCGAGCGGGAAGACGAGGTTCAGCTCGCAGCCGATGCCTTGCACCAGCCTACGAATTTCAGCCACGTCGGACGGCATGTTGAAGGTGCCGTAGATCGGGCCGATGATGTTGACGAGCGGCTTGCTGCCTTCCGGGCGAACCGGCTTGCGGCGGGACTTTGCCTGCTTCTGGCCGAATTCCGACCAGAGCCAGTAGATGGCGCGATCGGCGGCCTGCCATTGATCCTCGTCGATGGTGCGCGGGATGAAGCGGAGTAGGTTGGAGCCTTCGGGTGTGACACCGCCGCCGATCATTTCCGCGATGGAGCCAGTGACCACCACGGCGGGCATGTCTGGATCTTGCGTGTTGTTGGCACGCTTCATCGATTCTTCGGTGCCGGTGGAGCTGAGTTGCTCCTCGGCGAGGCCAGTGACAACGACCGGCAGTTCGTGCGGTGGCAAAGCGTCGGTGTAGTGCAGCACGGCGGTCACCGGCAGGTTTTCGCAGCCGACAGGGCCGTCAATCACCACGCGAAGGCCGCGGATGGCGGTGAATGCGTAGACCGCACCCCAGTAGCCGCCGGCGCGATCATGGTCGAGAACCAGCATCGCCTAGCTCCCCATCGACTGGTTCGCAGCCGCCTTGGCTTTGGCCAGACGCAGCTTTTGGTTTTTGACGCGATAGTCAGGATGCGCCTCAGGCTTGCCCTGCCAGCCGTAGCCGGTGTTGTCGCCGGAGCCAACGCCGTCGAAGAACGAGACCATCTTGGAGAAGCGATCGGCACCCTTGGTTTGGGTGGCGATGATGCCCGCCATGGATGCGATGCCGGGGATGCCAAACAACGGACGGGCACTGACCATGTTGGTGAAGTAGATGGCGGGGATGCCCATCTCCTTCGCCTTTTGCACCAGCGGCGTGGTGCCAAGGGCGAGGTCGGGGCGAACATCCTTCATCGCCGCCATGTCCTGCTCGAGCGAGGCGCGATATTGGATGTGAACGCCTCGGGCTTCGAGCCATTCGCGGTCAGCATCGGACCACGGGGTGCGTGGGCAGGCAGTTCCGACATAAGGGACGGTTGCACCGCATTCGACGAGGAGGCGGGCGACCAGCAGTTCCGAGCCTTCATAGCCGGAGACGGTGATGGTGGAGTTGATGCGGTGGCCGGCGAGCACACCGGCGAGCGGGCCGAGGGCGCGGGCTTTGGCGGCGTCAATTTGTGCTGCCGAGACGTTGGCGGCTTTGCCGATGTTTTCGAGCCAGGCGGCAGTGCCTTCGACGCCGACCGGGCCGGAGCCTACGACCGGGCGACCTGCTGCCACGTATTCACGCACCGAAGCCGTGTAGAACGGGTGGACTGCAGCGGCGACTGAGCAGTCGAGCGCTGCGTAAAGGTCACGCCATTCCCGGGCGGGGAGTTGGGGCGCGACGCCAAGGCCCATCGGGGCGAGCATGGCGGCGATGCCCGGCGGATCCGCCGGGAACAGCTCGCCGATCAGCGAGACGGTGGACAGTTCCGATTGCGTGCGCGGCCGCTGAACGGGACCACGCTCGGCCTCGTTGCGGGCGTAGCGGAGCATGGCACCGGCCATGACGTCCTTTGCCTCGGCATGGGTCGGCACGCCGAAGCCGGGGACGTCGATGCCGATGATGCGGACGCCGTCGATGGCTTTCGGCAGCAGATCGAGCGGCACGCCAGATGCAGTGGGGACGCAGAGGTTGATGACGACAACGCAGTCGTAATCTTCCGGCTTGGCAGTTTCGTGCACCGCGTTGCGGATATCCTCGTATAGCTGGCCGCGGACGAGGCTTTCGGAGTTGAACGGCACGTAACCCACCGTTCGCTTCGCACCGTAGAAATGCGAGGTGAAGGTGAGGCCGTAGACGCAGCAGGCCGATCCGGAGAGGATCATGGCTGTGCGGCGCATGCGCAAGCCAACGCGCAGTGAGCCAAAGGCCGGGCACATCGATTGCGGCTGGTCGTGCGGACCCTTTGGGTAGTCCTTCGCCAGACCGTCGAGCATCTCACTTTTGCCCGCAGCACGCGCGGCGTCCAGCATGGTCGCCCGACCACCGTGGCAGCCATCGCCTGTGGCGGTTGGAGCCGACGTGATTTGCCCGTCCATGCTCATACGCTCTCGTAGATCACTTCGAGAGACGGTTTCACGACAGAGGCACCCGGGCCGCACATGTCTTCGAGCGTCGCGGGTTCCAGAACCACCGAGCGGCCCACGGCGTCGCCCTTGAACAGGTTGAGCAGGTTCTCGTGGCTGAGCGGGGTTGGACGAACCGGCGGTGCGGATGCGACCTGTTCAGCCAGCATTTCGAACATCGGTGCCCACTCGCTGCCGGGACGGCCGATGATTTCGTAGTTGGCCGATTTGCGGCGGATGTCCTCGTTGGCGGGAATGGCCGAGAGGACGGGAATGCCGACGGCTTCTGCGAAGGCGGCCGCTTCGCCGGTGCCGTCATCCTTGTTGATGACCATGCCGGCGACGCCGACATTGCCGCCGAGCTTGCGGAAGTAATCCACCGCCGAGCAGACATTGTTGGCGACGTAGAGGGATTGCAGGTCGTTCGAGCCGACGACGATCACCTTCTGGCACATGTCACGGGCGATCGGGAGGCCAAAGCCACCGCAGACCACGTCACCCAAGAAGTCGAGCAGGACGTAGTCGAAGCCCCATTCGTGGAAGCCGAGCTTTTCGAGCAGTTCGAAGCCGTGGATGATGCCGCGGCCGCCGCAACCGCGACCGACCTCGGGTCCGCCGAGTTCCATGGCGTAGACGCCATCCCGCTTGAAGCAGACGTCACCGATGGCAACAGCCTCACCGGCCAGCTTCTTCTTGGAGGATGTCTCGATGATGGTGGGGCACGAACGGCCACCAAACAGCAGCGAGGTGGTGTCTGACTTCGGGTCGCACCCGATGAGCAGAACCTTCTTGCCCTGCTGCGCCATCATGTAGCTGAGATTTGCGAGGGTGAAGGACTTGCCGATACCGCCCTTGCCGTAGATGGCGATGATCTGGGTCTCTTTCTTCACCGGCCCGGTGTGCACGGTATCCGGCTCGATGGCTGCTTCGGCGCGGAGGTTGGCAGCCTGGTCGTTGTCGAGCGGCGGGGTCATGCAGCAGCACTCCAGTTGAGGACCATTTTCAGGCAATCCGGGTTGGTGAACGCGGTTTGATAGGCGGCGTTGGCTTGGGCGGGGCCGGCGCGATGGGTGATCAGGCCGTCGAGCGAGAGACGGCCATCGGTCACAAGTTGCTTCACGGCCAGGACATCGCTTTCAACGAACTGGGCGGCGATGCGCAGGCGCATTTCGCGCATGAAAGCGGGGGCGAAGTTGAAGGCCATGCGCTCGGAGTAGAAACCGGCGAGCACGATTTCACCGCCGGGAGCCATGCGGCCGATGAGCTGGTCGAGCAGGGCAGAGTCACCGCTTGCGTCACAGATGCATTTGTAGCCGCGGTGGGTGTCATTGTCGGGGTTGATGACGCTGTAGCCCTCGGCACCCTCCTGCCTAAGCGGGTTGGTCTCCCAGACCGTGGGTGCCGGGGCACCGTTGGCGATGACGAGGCGCGCGAGCAGGCGGCCGACAACGCCGTGGCCGACGATGAGATCTGGCTGCGGACCACCGGCGGGTGCTGCGTGATAGGCGGTGGCCGCGAGCGCAAGGAGGACGCCGCGCTCACCGAGATGATCGTCAATCGGAATGATGCGGGCGGCGGGGACGACGAGGCGCGAGGCGGCACCACCGAACAAGCCGCGGATTTCGCCGAAGCATTTGGCACCGGGGACGAACACCCGCTCACCGATCTGGAATTTGGAGCCGTGCGGGGCCTGGCTGATGCGACCCACCGATTCGTAACCGGGGACGAGCGGGTAACCCATGCCGGGGAAGTGCGGCATTTTGCCCTGCCACAGCAGCTTTTCGGTGCCGGTGGAGATGCCGCTGAATTCGACATCAACGACCACGTCCGCCTCGTCCGGTGCCGTCAGAGCGAGACGGCTCAGTTCGAGCCTTTCTGGCTCATGTAGCACTACGGCGAGGGCTTCCATCGGACACTTTTCCTTTGTCGTTATGCGGCCTGTATGTAAGGCCGGGTTGCATTACGGTGGTTCACCGCCCTGAGTGTCAGCTTAACCTGACATTTATGGTTGTCAATCAAGACTTACGGTTTGGTTATCTCATTTGGACGCGCTGTGAGCACCCGGGCGAGCATGGGAACGCGGGTGCGCAGCTCACGAATGGCGGTAAATCCTGCCTGTTCGAGCAGGGCTGACAGCGCCTCGACGGTGCGGCTGCGGCCCTGGCCCATGGCCAGAAAATAAAATCCAAAATAGGCGTCACCAATGCGCTCGCTGCCTTTGGTGCCAGACATCGGCTCGGCGATGAGGAGCGTGCCGTCAGCAGGCAACGCGGCGCGGGCCTGGCGGAGCATGGCGAGCACGTCGGCGTCGTCATGGTCGTGCAGAACGCGGATGAAGCTTGCGATGTCGGCCCCGGCAGGCAGTGGCCCGGTCTTGGCGTTGCCGCCGAATGCCTCGGCTCGCGATGCGTAGGGGGAGGCTGCGAATCGCTCAGTGGCGCGGGCGGCGACCGACGGAAGATCGAGTAATTTCAATTGCAAGGTGGGCGTTTGGGCGGCGACATGGCGCAGGAAGGTGCCGTCTCCACCGCCGATGTCGAGCAGGCAGCGATGGGGTTTGAAGTCGTAGGCGGCGAGCACTTCCTCGGCGATGAAGGATTGTGAGGCGGCCATCAGTGCTGTGTAGGAATCGGTCTGTTCGGCGGTGAGCGTGGTGGGCTGATCCGTCTCCGCATAGGGCCATGCGGCGGAGAGGGCACCAGGTGCTTTGCCTCTCAAAAGGGCCACGGGATCGCGCAGATCGGCGTAGAGGGCGGCGTTGTGGTGGACCATGGCGACGACGCCGTCATTGTCGAGCATGGCGCAACCGAGGGAGCCTAAGCCGTAACGACCGCCGGAGCGACGTTCTGCGAGTTTGAGTGCCACGGCGGCATCGAGCAGGCGGGTGGTGGCGTCAACCGGAGTTGACAGTCGCATTGCCAGCGCCGCAGCCGTGCGGGGGCCTTGGGCGAGGATTGTGAACAAATCTAGATGAACGCAGGCCGCGAGAGTTTGCGTGTAGGTGAAGCCGGCGCACAGATCGAACAGCTGACGCGCACGGCTGCGCGCAATGGGGCGGGTGAGCGGGAAGCGGGCGGCCCAGCTGCGAAAGCCAGCACTCGCCTGCAGCCGGTCTCGCCACGCGGCGAAGCGGTCGGGCCAGGACGTGCTGGGCATCGGCAGCAGGCGGGCGGCGCGCGCCTCAGGCGGCACGCGCGGCCAGCTCCTTCGGCAGCAGGCGCATGGTCTCACTCAAGATGTGCGACTTCAGATCACGCGCACCGCGGCAGACCGGGATGGAGTCCGCAGCGGCGCGGGCGAGCGTGTTGAGGCGGTCAATGGCGCCGTCGAGGCCGTAGGTGCGGATGGCGTTGGGGCGGCCGAGCGCTTCGTCCTGTCCGATCGGTTTGCCGAGTTCTTCCGGCGTGCAGACGACGTCGCGCAGGTCATCGGCAACCTGATAAGCCTCACCGAGCAGTTCGCCGAGCGCGCGCCATGGTTCGGCGTCGTGACCGGCGGCGTGGGCACCCATGACGGTGGCAGCCGAGAACAACGCGCCGGTTTTGGCCTGCTGGTAGTGGGCGAGGTCGATTTTGTCTTCGCTTTCCCATGCCTGACCGGCGGCGATGCCGAGCGGAGAGCCGGCGGCTCTGCCGAGCGTGTGGATGAGTGAGGCAAGGCGGTGCGGCACACGCAGGGCACCGCGGGCGACGGTTTCGAAGGCGAGCACGATCAGCGCGTCACCGGCCAATACCGCAATGGGTTCGCCGTAGACGATATGGACGGTGGGTTTGCCGCGCCGCATGTCGGAGTTGTCGAAGCAGGGCAGATCGTCATGCACGAGCGAGGCGCAGTGCAGCAGCTCGATGGCGGCGGCGGCGGCGTCCGTCAGCGACGGGCTGTCCTCCCCGCAGGCGGCGGCTACGGCGTGGGCAAGGCGGGGACGGATTCGGGCACCGCGTGGGAAGACGGCGTGATGCATCGCGGCAGCTAGAAGCGGCGGGCCGCCCTGCTGGTCTGCGTGTGCAACGGCTTTGGTGAGCGCCCGTTCGATCCGCGTCATCACGTCCATGGCCGGCTCCCGATGATGAAAGTGTCATTCTTTCTTGTCAGTTTTAACTGTCAGTGAAAGTTGACATATCCGTCAATGGGGAATCGTGCAGGGGCGTGACGATTTTCCGTAAAGGCTCGTTTGGCTCAGAACGTCCAGATGCTTAGGGCTACGACCAGAAGCACGATGAGAAGGAAGATCAGCGCCAAAAGACGGCGTGCGGACGTTTTGCTGGGCACACTGGGTTCGCCACCGGACAGCCTGTCCGGGAGGGTGTCTATGAGACCTAGCAAGCCGGGCGTTTCGGGCTTGGGAGTGGGCTCGAGCCCGGGCGGTTCGAACAGGTCGTCATAGACATCGTCAACGAACGCCTCACCGGCATAGGACGGCAGCACGCGCGGGGGCGGCAACATTGGCGGTGGGGGTGGTGGGGGGGGTGGTGCGGGTTGCGGCGGGGTGAATCGCTCGGGCAATGGCGCATGCGTGAGAGGGGCGACCGGCGGGAACATGGAGGGGGGCGGCGCGAAAAGCGGTGCTGGGGGAATTTCTTCAGCGCACGGGCTCAGTTGGGCGGCGAGCGCGGTGAGCGGCTCAGGCTCAGGCATAGGCTCTGGCTCAGGCATAGGCATAGGTGCCGGCATGGGTTCAGGCGCGGGGGGGATAGATGGCCGACTGATCTGATATTGCCACGTTTCTTGCCCGGAATCGGCGCTTAGGAGATTCGGAGAAACCGAGAAATTGGGCCGACGGACGGTTTGGCCTCGGACCGGCAGTGTGAAATCACGTGAGACCGTCCAAACCTGCGCCTTGACATGCGGTGGCTCCGGCGGACGTGGTGGCGGGAGTGCAACTGGGGCGGGTTCTGGTTCGGGTCGTGTTTGTTGCCGGTTCCGTGGCGGCAATGGGGGCAGGCCGCCTTCTGGAATGAGGTAGGCGGGATCAGCGCGCAGCCATTCCATCAGCACGGGTATTCTTACCAGCTTGATGCGAGGTTCAGCAGCCCTATCCCAGTCCGGGCGCAAGATCGGCTTGCGACTCATCCGCGACCCGCCGGCGTTCGGCCGGCTGGTAGGTTGACCCACGCGTGTTTTTTCATCTGCCACTCATCTCTCACGAACAATCACGCATTACTCCCGCATTCTCACGAGAGACCAACTCTTTGTTTTCTTTTATTGGGATATCGAAATCGCCACAATCCACCTTGCTGAACAAGGGGAGGCACACATGATGTCACGCGCTATTTTCAGCCGTCTGCCCGGCTGCGGCTTGGCAAAAGAGACGAGATACGTGTCTGAGGACGAAACGCAGCGTGTCATTGTTTTGGCCGGACGTGAGGGCGCGTCAACCACACTCACGGAAATGTGTGACGCTTTGGAAATAGAAACGATAACCGTTTCATGTCACCATGATCTTCCACTTCGCCTGCACCATATGCGTCCGATTGCGGTGATCTCGGAACTGGACCCTCAGAGCCTGGCCTGTTGTGCGGCGCTGCGCAGCATTGCGGCTTATGATCAGGACACCCCGGTTTTGCTGGTATCCGGCAACGACCCAATTGTTTTGGGCACAATTGATGCTGCACAAGAATTGTGGAAGTTATCGGGCCTGTATTTGCTCGCTAGCGCCCCAGGACCAAGCGATCTCATTCAGTTTCTGTTTCGCGCTGGCCGTCAGGCGGGAATGGGACGATTGGTCCCTGTAGGCTGATCTTGATGAATGATTTAGCGCAGTCCGGCCAGACGCAGGCCATCAAGATAGGTTGCCCGATCGGCCTCACGCCGCAGTGGCGAACGGGCTGCTGCACTGGCGAGAGTGAATCGCGGCTCGATCTGCAGCAATTGGGCGAGAACAGCTTTCGCTTCGTCAGGACGGCCAAGATGGCCCAGGGCGGATAGTAGGCCCTTGCACGTGGATGACATAGCTGGATTGAGACCGAGAGAGCGCCTTCCAGCGGCGACAACGGTGTCAAAGTCACCGAGCAGCAGGCTTGGCACCATCAGCGCGTTGTCGAAGAAAAACCCGTGCGGATCAAATGGCGAGAGCCTTCGTGCCTGCAGCGCATAAGCGACGGCAGTTTCATGATCACCGGCATAGGTGTGCGCCAGGGCGGAGACGGCCCACGCGAATGGCATGTTCGGGTTGAGCACAAGCGCGCGCTCATGCAGGGCGATGGTTTCTGCGATATCACGGTGCAGCACGAAGCCTCGGACGTAGCCTGCAATGGACAATGCGCGGGCGCAGGCGGGGTCTAACGCCACGGCCCGCTCGGCAAGACTGCCCGCTTTCTGAATGGCCGCCTCGGGGTCGGCTGCCCAGCCTTGGCCTACAAGAAACGCATACCAGCAGGCCCACCATGCATGTAGTGTTGCGCTGTCTGGCGCACGCTCGGCGGCCAAGGCGAGCATGCGTCCAGCCTCACTGTAGGCAGGCTCGACCAGCCGGTAGATAGCCGGAATGGCGCGCAACATCAGCTCATAGGCCGTCGGGTCCTGCATCGGGCGCGCAGCGATGCGTTTGCTTTCGTGCATGATCAGCTCGGGATCGACCTGGGCTGCGGTTTCCGCCGCGATCTCGTCTTGCAGCGTGAACAGACCGGCTGCGGCACGGTCGAAGCGGCGGGACCAGATGACTTCGCAGCCTTCGCGCATGTCGATCAGACGGACGGTGACGCGGATTTGGCCGCCGTCCAGCATCCCGCCACTGCGCTGGATGGTGCCGTCGAGGAGGAAGTCGAGGTCCAGCGCACGCCAGCGCTCGGTCTGCCCGGTTGGTTCGTGCGCCAACGCGGCGATGGAGCCGGGCGCGATCAGATTGATCCAGCGAAAGCGCGCAAGGGCCGTGGTGATCTCCTCGGCGAGGCCGACGGAGACGGTGGCTTCGTCTTGCGGGTCGGTCGCACGAAAGGCTGCGACACCAAGCCAAACACCGCGGCGCGAGCCGCGGCCGGAGCCATTATGCGGGATGTGCGGCGAGGTGCCGGGGGGCACTGCTGCGACAACTGGGGCTGCGTTGGCTGTGCCGTCCCGGATGGCGGTGGCAAGGGTCATCGTCTCATTGGATGGCTGCGTGCGAGCAATGAGGGAGAGTGATTGCACGCATTGCTCAAATGCCTCGATCGCCGCAGCGCGTTCGCCTGCGTCACCATAGGCCTGCATCAGACGCCGCCACCCTGCCTCGTGCGTGGGGGAAATGGCGACGAGGCGGCGGGCAGCGGCGATGATTTTGGCGGGCTCGCTCTGTTGCTCAAGCACCAGGGCGGCCAGATTGCCGGCAGTGGTGTGCACGGTGCGGGTTTCGGTGGCGAGCCATTGGTCGAACGCGGGATCAAGGCCGGTGAGATCCTCGAGCACGCCGCCTTGCACGAGGTCGAGCAGATCGGCTTGGGCGCTGGTGGCGTGGGCGATGGCGTGGACATCGACCCAGACCTGATCAATGTCGAGTTGCAGGTGTTGGCGGCCGGTGCGCAAAAGCGGCAGGCCGATGGTGACGCACATATCCTGCAATTCGTGGACGCTTTGACGCAACGAGGCGCGTGCCTGTTCGCTCTCCCGCGTGCTCCAGAGCAGCGCTGTGATTTGATTACGCAGGACCGGGCGCGGGGCTGCGAGTGCCAGGATTGCGAGCACTGCGCGGGTTTTGCGCACGCGTGGAAGGGCTACGATGCCGTTCTCGTCACTCGCTGACATTTGGCCGATCAGACGCAAGCGTAGCTTGGTCGGTCCATGCCAGGATTCTGCTTCGCGGACGCCCAACGACTGGGATTGTGACGGCCGCAACGTTTTTTCCAGACTGATCGGCTTAGTCACGCGGCCGGTGCCATTTTGCTTCTCGTTTCGATGTTCGTGATGCGTGTAGGCATCAATTCAAAGTGGCCAATCATCGAATTTAGGAAATATCTCTTTACATCAGCCACCCCAAGAGGAAATTTATCCAAGCCAGCAGGCTTTGTGGCCTGGAGGCATCACTGGTTCCTTGGATGCATTAACGATGGCGTGATTCGCGTTAACTTAACGTTGGTTACCACGTTAATTCCAAGGGAATGATGGCAATTTCTTAAAAAGGACCGCCCTGTGAACACAACTGAATGCAAACGCAATCTTGATGACGCGCCGACGGTCCACGATAGCGGCACCATTCGCCTCGGCGGAGCATTCCGGCTTCCGCCCGTGAAGGATGTGGCTGCCACCACGACCGATTCGGGTCGCATTCGCCTTGGTGGGGCGTTCCGCCTCGTGCGGGACTGATCAGCCACGGGTGATCGCGGTCACGCCATAAGGGCTGATCGCGCAATCCCGGGTAGGCCCCATGCCAGCCGGCCACGCTTTGCAACTGCGTCCCTGCAAGGCGGTGGCCGGCTGAAGCGCCTTATTCGGCGAACCACATCCACCTAGGAATATTCATGCGCGCCACCGAGCCCTCCCCTTTGGTTCAGTTTCATTGCGTGACCCCGCAATGCCGACCGCCGCAACGGGCGGATCGTGCCGCCTGCGGCACCATTCCGACACGCGCGGCGCGGTATTGCGATGCGTTAACGACGGCATCGGCGTTTGGGTATTACCTGTTCGCGCCGATGGATCTCAGCCTGTTGTGGGATGGGGCGGATATTTACTGGACGTATCCGGCGCTCGATACGTGGCTGCTGCTGGATGTGGTGCAGTTCCCGGATTTCTCGGCGACGTTCGATGCGGCGGCACCGCAGGCGTTGCAGGGGTGTGCGCCGCCATTTCTGACGGCGCTGCCGGAGCCTGGGCATTTCCAAATCTGGACCGGGCTGTTTGCGCGGACAGCAGCGGATTGGAGTTTGTTGCTGCGTCCGGTGGCGAATTTGCCGGGTCCGGGTGGGTATGTGGCGTATGAGGGGATTGTGGAGACGGATCGGTGGTTCGGGCCGCTGTTCACCAATCTAAGGCTGACGCGGACGCACGCGCCGGTGAAGCTGTCGAGCCAGTTTCCGCTGGTGCAGGCGCAGCCACTGCCGCGCCATGTTTATACCGATGCCTCGCTCGACCGGATGCGCACGGGCGATGGGCTGGGGACGTTCACGGCGCAGGACTGGGACGGCTATCGCGATTCGATCGTGACGCCCAATCAGACACCAGACCGTCCGTTCGGCGGGTATGCGACGGAGGTCCGCAAACGGCGTCGGTGTCCGGTCAATCCGTAGGGTGCAGTCCGCTTGGGGACTGCACCAATTCGCCGCGTGAATGGTGCAGTCCCAAAGCGGACTGCACCCTACGAAGATCGACGGTTACGGCGTTGCTGGCACGAGGAAGTCCGGCACCGAGAGGTAGCGCTCGCCGGTGTCGTAGTTGAAGCCGAGCACGCGGGCGTTGGCACCGAGTTCCGGAAGCTTCTGCGAAATCGCGGCCAGCGTGGCACCGGAGGAGATGCCGACGAGCAGGCCCTCCTTGCGGGCGGATTGGCGGGCCCATTCACGGGCAGCTTCGCCTTCGACCTGGATCACGCCGTCGAGCAAGGCGACGTCGAGGTTGCCGGGGATGAAGCCGGCCCCGATGCCCTGGATGGGATGGGGTGATGGTGCGCCACCGGAGATGACGGGCGATGCAGTCGGCTCGACGGCGAACACCTTCAGCTTCGGGAATAGCGGCTTGAGCACGCGGGCGACGCCGGTGAGGTGGCCGCCGGTGCCGACGCCGGTGATGATGGCGTCCAGGCCTTCCGGGAAGTCGGCGAGGATTTCCTGCGAGGTGGTGCGGACATGAACATCAACGTTGGCGGGGTTAATGAATTGCTGTGGCATCCAGGCACCGGGCGTTTGCGCGATCAGTTCCTCGGCGCGGGCGATGGCTCCCTTCATGCCCTGTGCGCGGGGCGTGAGGTCGAAGCTGGCACCGTAGGCCTGCATGAGATAGCGGCGCTCGACGGACATTGAATCGGGCATCACGAGGATGAGTTTGTAGCCTTTGACGGCGGCCACCATGGCGAGACCGACGCCGGTGTTGCCGGACGTGGGCTCGATGATGGTACCGCCGGGCTTCAAATGGCCATCAGCCTCCGCTGCTTCGACCATGGCGAGAGCGATACGGTCCTTGATGGAGCCGCCGGGGTTGGTGCGCTCCGACTTGATCCAGACATCGGCGTTCGGAAAGAGACGTGAGACGCGGATATGTGGGGTGCCACCGATGGTGTGCAGAACACTTTGAGCTTTCATGGCGCTATCTCCCTGGAATGAACCTATTTACAGCGTAGATTGCCATTTGCGCCAGCCATTTGCGCGTAATTCACATGCCGGACACGTGGAACAGCCATAGCCCCATGCGTGGCGTGTGGTGCGATCGCCGAGGTAGCAGGTGTGGGTTTCCTCGATGATGGCGTCGATCAGGGGTTGGCCACCGAGGCCGAGCGCCATGGCCCAGGTTTGCGCCTTATCGATCCACATGAGCGGGGTTTCGAGCACAAAGCGCTGGTTCATGCCGAGATTGAGGGCGAGTTGCATGGCCTTGATGGTGTCGTCGCGGCAATCGGGGTAGCCGGAAAAGTCCGTCTCGCACATGCCGCCGATGATGCGCTTCAGGCCTCGCCTGTAGGCAACGGCGGCGGCGTAGGTGAGGAAGAGGAGGTTGCGGCCGGGCACGAAAGTATTGGGCAGGTCATCCCCGTTCATGGCGATGAGAACATCCTCCGTCAGGGCGGTTTGGCCAATGGCTGAGAGGGACGAACCAAGATCGACGATGTGGTCGGCACCCAGGGTTCCGCGCCAGCCGCCGATGCGGGCGAGGGCGTCGCGCACGGGG
This sequence comes from uncultured Rhodospirillales bacterium, assembly GCA_903823665.1. Taxonomy (GTDB): domain Bacteria; phylum Pseudomonadota; class Alphaproteobacteria; order Acetobacterales; family Acetobacteraceae; genus CAIQQQ01. The sequence continues at coordinate 18,621 of CAIJTR010000006.1, read as the reverse complement.
ATGCGGCATTCGAGTTCGATGGCGTGACGCTGGCGGTAGGCGAAGCCGATGGTTTCGACGTGGTCGTAGTGGTGCAGCGCCCAGGCGAGGCAGGTGGCGGAATCCTGGCCGCCGGAGAACAGCACCAGGGCGGTCTCGGTCATATGGGTGGGGCTCCGTGGATCAGGACAGAATGCCCGGACGTCACTATATATGTGACATGGACATGGAATTTTCCGAAGCCGAGATTCAGCGTTATTCGCGCCACATCCTGCTGGGCGAAGTGGGCGGGGTGGGACAGGCGAAGCTGCGGGCGGCCTCTGTGCTGGTGATAGGCGCTGGCGGCCTCGGCTCGCCTTTGGCGTTGTATCTGGCGGCGGCGGGGGTGGGGCGGATCGGCATTGTGGATGGCGATGTGGTCGAGCTTTCCAACTTGCAGCGGCAGATCGCACACGGGATGGGCGATTTGGGGCGGCGCAAGGCGGACAGTGCGGCGGATGCTGTGCGGGGGATCAATCCGGATGTGGTGATTGACGTGCATCCGGTGCGGCTGGGGCATGAGAATGTGGCCGCACTGGTCGGTGGCTATGACATTGTGTGCGACGGCAGCGACAACTTCCCGACGCGGTTTTTGGTGGCCGATGCGTGTGTGGCGGCAAAGCGGACGCTGGTGAGTGCGGCGGTGTTGCGGTTTGAGGGGCAGCTTTCGACGTTCAAGCCGCATGCGGGCGGGCCCTGTTATCGCTGCCTTTATCCTGAGGCTCCACCGGATGGGATGGTGCCGAGTTGTGGTGAGGCGGGGGTGCTGGGCTCTGTGACTGGCGTGATGGGGACGTTGCAGGCGACTGAGGTGCTGAAGGAGATTTTGGAGATTGGCGAGGGTTTGTCTGGCCGGTTGCTGGTCTGGGATGCGCTGTCGGTGCTGTTTCGCACGATGAGCTTCAAGCGCGATCCGACCTGTTCGGTGTGTGGGCCGTCGCATGGCTGACGGGTTGGGCGTGTTGCTGATCTCGGGCGATTACGCGCGGGCGCATTATGCGTTTGTGCTGGCGACGGGGGCGGCGGCGATGGGGCGGGAGGTGGTGCTGTTCGCCACCCAGGATGGGTGCCGGGCGCTGGCCGCCGATATTTCCGGTTTTGCGGCGGATGACGAATCGACGGCAGCGCGCGGCGTGGCGGCGCTTGGCGAATTGCGGCAAGCGGCGGTGGCGATGGAGGTGCGGATGATCGCCTGCGAGGCTGGGCTGCGTATGGTGGGGATGGCCGAGCCGATGCTGCACGGCGTTGAAATTGCAGGGGTGGTGACTTTCCTGGAGGCCACTCGGGGCTTTCAGCTCATTACGCTGTAACGGCAGGCTTGACCCGTGCGCCCGCAACTTGGCAGGGATAGGCATGAGAATTTTCCGGATTGCCCTGATCGCCGTGCTGGCGGCCTCCCCTGCCCTCGCCCAGACCTCGCCACCGCCCTCGCAATTGGGGGTGCCGGCGGCGAAACCGAAGGCTCATTCTGCCAAAGCCGCCAAGCCGGTGCCGGTGGTGCCAGCGCCGCACAATGCGCATGCGGTTAAGCCGAAGGGCAAGAAATCGACCGCGGGAGTTGCTGTGGGTGCGAGTGCGGCTGCGGTTGGATCGGCAGCCGCTGGGGCTGCGGTTGCCACTCCCAAGAACGAGGCACCGGCAGAGGCAGCAAACGCACCAAAGACTGAGGCTCCTGCTACCCCGCCGCCGAATGATCCGAACAAGGGCAGTGTGACGGGGTTGGTGATCCCTCGGTTCATGTCGCTGCGGTTCGACGATGTAAATCTGCGCGTGGGGCCGGGGACGCGGTATCCGATTGACTGGGTTTATCACCGCAGGGATTTGCCGGTGGAAATTCTGCGTGAACTGGAGGATTGGCGGCTGGTGCAGGATCAGGACAATGTGCGTGGCTGGGTGCGCGCCCCTGCCCTTTCGCCGCGTCGCAGCCTGGCGGTGCGCGAGACGGACCGGACGCTGCGGGCCAACCCGGATGACAAGGCTGATCCGGTCGCAATTCTCAAACCTGGCGTGATCGGGCGAGTTCGCGCTTGTGCCGCCACTGCAGCTTGGTGTGAGATTGAGGTGAGCACGTATCGCGGCTGGCTGAAGCGGACCGAGATTTATGGCGTCTATCCCAACGAGGCGATTGGCGGATAGGATTGTCGCATGAGCAATGTTCTTCCTGATCATGACGTGCCGCGCGCCCATCACGATATGGGCGGCGTTTCGAAATTCATGTGTGATGCTGTGGATACCGGCGATCACGCGCTGACCGAGTTTGACCGGACCGTCGATGCGGTGCGCGGGCTGCTCGGGGCGAAGAAGGTGATGTCGGTCGATGAGCTTCGGCGCGGGATCGAGGCCATTCCGGAGGCGGAGTATCACCGGCTGAGCTATTATCAACGCTGGATCAGATCGATTGCTGACAATTTGATGGTGCGCGGTGTGATCACCGAGGCCGAGCTTCGTGCGACGTTGGAGGGCTTATGAGCCTTGCTCCTGGTCAGGCGGTACGCGTGAAGCTGGAATGGCCGGAGACGAAGGGGCCGTGTCATATTCGCACGCCGCATTATCTGCGCGGGCGGCAGGGCGTGGTGGAGCGGCGGTTGGGCAGTTTTGCCAATCCTGAGGATTTGGCGTTTGCGCGACCGGCGGCGGCGCTGGATTTGTATCACGTGCGATTCGATCAGCCTGCGATCTGGGGCGAAGGCCATGCGGGCGATGCGATTGTGGTGGAATTGTTCGAAACTTGGTTGGAGCCGGCATGAACGTTCTCGAAGCGGATAGCGGCAAGCTGCTGGCGGCGGTGACGGCGTTGCTGGCGCAGAAGGGCATTGTGCAGCCGCCGGAGATTGCGGAGCGGATCGCTGTCACCGATGCGGCCAATCCCGGCCAAGGCGCGCGGATGGTGGCGAAGGCGTGGGTTGATCCGGCCTATCGGGCGCTGATGCTGGAGGATGGATCGAAAGCCGCCGAGGAGATTGGCATTCCGATGCGCGGGATGCCGCCGCTGGGGGTGCTGGAGAATACCCCGTCGCTGCATCATCTGGTGGTGTGCACACTGTGCAGCTGTTATCCGCGCGCCGTGTTGGGGTATCCGCCGTTCTGGTTCAAATCGGCGGCGTATCGGGCGAGGGCGGTGCGTGATCCGCGGGGGATGCTGGCGGATTGGGGCACGCCCATTCCGGAGAATGTGCAGCTGCGGGTGGTGGACAGCACGGCGGATTACCGCTGGATGGTTCTGCCTCTGCGCCCGGCTGGGACCGAAGGCTGGGATGAGGCTCGGCTGGCTGAGTTGGTGCGCGACGGCGATATGATTGGTGTGACCGTGTGTAAGGTGCCGAGTTAAGCGGCCTTACGGCCGGGCCAGCAGCGCGAGGTTGCTGCCGACGCCGCGTTCGCCGGTGGTGTCGGAGGGGTGGCCGACTTGGATGCCTTTGACGATCATGTTGCTGGAGCCGCCGCCGTCGAGGTTCAGGGCGGACGTGGCTCCGAGCCATTTCATCACGGCGGCTGTTTCGGGGATGCTGGTGCCGACGGAAAGGGTGGGCTGACGGCCGTCTATTTCGACGAGCAGGATGGTGCCGTCTGGGGTGACGCCGATGGCGCTGCGCGGGTTTCGGGCGACGAACCAGCCGTTGTACCAGTTTTGCAGGATTGTGCCGGTGCCTTCGCCTTCGTCCACGCCGTTCACGTCTGGTGAGAAGCCCTCGGTGGTGGCCTGGGTGACGAGGTTGGCGGCGGAGAGGGTGGGGCCGCATTCGAGGATGGACACGCCTTTGGTGAGCGGGATTTCTTTGCCCTCGGCGTAGAGATGCTCGGTGACGGTGAGTTTGGTGCCGGGGGTGGCGTGGGCCTCCAGCCATGCGACTTTGCGGCCTAGGCCTTGCAGGACGTAGCCACCGGCGGGCGGGGCTGATCCGAGGGTGGCGTGGCCGCCGATGACGCTGCCGTCTGCGCTAATCACGAGCTCATAGGTTGGGCCGTGATAGCTGGCATCGACCTGGGTGTTGGAGGCGGTGCCGTGCAGATAGACGCTGTCATACAACACGAGATCGTCGAGGTTGGTGCAGACGTAGTCCTGCGCTGGGGCGGTGAATTTACCCTCGGCCTGACTGCCGCAATTGACCACGGTGCCGAGAATGGGACGGTCGATGGTGGTAATTTCGGTGATGTCACCCTGGGTGTCGGAGACGTTGATTTCGGTGGTGATACGGGCGAGCAGCTTGACGGTGGGATGGCCGTCTGCCGCCGTCTCGATCAGCACGCCGGGGCGGAAACCATTGGCACCGGCGACGAGGCGGCCATCGACAACGGTGGCACCGAGGGGCGAGCGCGACGGCAGCTTGGCTTTGAACGGGTTGATGTTGGTGAAGAAACCGCCGTTCATCGCTGCCAGCGCGTTGGTGCGCGTGGCGGCCTCGGTGACCGTTTCGCCGCCGCCGCCGAGATTGTCGTGGCTGGGAAGGGCGACGTTGAGTGTGGCTGCGGTTTCGCCGGGAGCGAGGGCGAGCACGTTGATCACCCATGGGCCGGTAGTGGGATGGCCGGCGATGGAGGTGTTGCGGGCAACTGGTTTTAGCGTGGTGGCGGCCGTGATGTCTTGAGCCGCTTTGCGGGCAGCGGCTTCACTGTCGAAGGTTCCGGTTGAGAGCCAGTAGCCGAGGAGCTTGCCGTTCAGGTGGGTGCCGGCGGAGGGGTCGAGGCGGGGGGTGAAGCTAGCTTTGCTGAGTGCTGCTGCGTCGGCTGCTGCGGCGGCTTCAGTTGGGTAGAAGCCGGTGCTGACGGTCCAGAAATCGGCAGGGGCCGGCTTGCCGCGCAGGATTTGGGCGTAGGTGATGCCGGGGGCGATGTCTCGGGTGGTAATGGATTGCTTGAGGTCGGGCGGGCCAAGCGGAGCGGCTTCTTTCGGCAGAGCCCATTCGGCAGAGGCGGGGTGGGCGTGCGCGGCGAGGCCAGTGAGCACCGCGGCGGCGAGTAGGGCGCGCAGGCGGCGCGATGGTTTGCGAATTTGGATTGGCATCTGCGCAACTCCACCGTTTGTTTGGCTTGGCTAACCGCGCGTTGGCCGTGGTGCAAGTGACAGTGCGATGTCGGAAGGATCGGCTTTTTAGGGGGCTGGGAACCAGGCGTTGCTGCGGTCTCTTAGGTGATAATAGACCAAGCCGATCCATTCGTGGGCGGCGACGTCGAGCAGGGTGAGGCGCTCGGCCATACTGCGGCTGGCGCGTTTGGAGGGGTCAAGAAAGCTTTTGTAGGCGACGGGGTCAGCCTGAAATTCCCAGCCGACGGCGCGGAAGGTGCCGATGGAGCGGGGCATGTGGTTGGCGGATGTGATCAGCAGCCAGCGCTCGCCGGGTTTGTGGGGGACGAGCTTGTCGGTGAGGACGGCGTTTTCCCAGGTGGTAAGGGAGCGGTCCTCGAAGGTGACCTTCGAGACGTCGATGCCGAGGCTTTCGAGAAGTAGGCGGGCACCTTTGGCTTCCGGTGTGCTGTCGGGGCGGTTGGGGAGCGGGCCGCCGGTGAAGACGGCTCTCGCTTCCGGGTGCAGGCGAATTTGGCGGGCGAATTCGGTCAGGCGTTCGGCGGCGGTGTTGAGCGAGGGGATGTGACGATCATCCGTCATGGCGGATTCGAGGGCTCCGCCGAGGACGAGGATGCCGTCATAGTGGTCAGCGGGGACGAGCGGGGGGAAGCGGTTTTCGATCGGCATGAGCAGCCATTGGTCGATGGGCAGCACGGCGATCAGCGCGAAACCGGCCGCTGCCACGGTGAGCAGCAGGCGGCCGGTGCGGGGCCGGTTCAGCCAGAGCAGAGATGTTCCGAGAACGCAGAATGCAACGAGCCAGTTGGCGGGCGATGTCAGCATCAGGTCGCGGGTTTGGTGAGCTGGGCGGTGGCCAGGATGCGGCCAGCGGAGTCTTGCAGAATTGCCACGGTGTGCTCGCCTTCGGGCAGTTTGGCCTGCAGATGTTGGGCGGTGCCGTTCCAAGGGGCGAGCACGGCGAGGCTGCGGACGATGTTGGATTCCGTCAGTTTGCGGCCGGCGTTTTCACCTCGGCCGATGGCGGTTTGGTGGGCGCTATCGTAGCCGATCAGGAGGAGTGCGGCTTGGCCTTGGCCTGCGCCGATGTCGATATGCAGGCCGGTGGCGTCGTTGGTGAGGGTGAGCGGGACGGTCATGCTGGCTTTTGCTGAGCTGATGGCGCGTTCGACGTTGCGGCGGTCGGAGCCCACGACATCAGTGCGGCCATCGACGATCATTTGCGGGGTGTAGATGTTGTCGGCGTCAAGCTGGCGCTGGTAGGCGCGCTGGCGGGCGGTGGCGATGTCGAGCGAATAAGGGTCTTTCCAGCCGAGATTGTTCCAGTAGGTGACGTGGAAGGCGAGTGGCAAGACGTCTGGCCTGCGGGTGAGCTCGGTGAGCAGGGCGTCCGCTGGCGGGCACGACGAGCAGCCTTGTGAGGTGAAGAGCTCGACCACGACAGGGCGGGTTTGTTCGGCCTTGGCTTGGGTGGTCAAGGCGGGGGTTGCGAGGGTGGCGAGGAGCAGGATGAGGGCGTTGCGCATCGGGATTTCCTCCTGGGTTACCTCAGCCAGACTCGCATGGGGTGGATGCGTGACATTACGGGCGCGCGATGGTGGTGGCGGCGGTGGTGCAATTCCAAAGCGAATTGCACCCTACGGGATTAGACGGTCGCGACCGGGGTGGCTGGGGAGCCAACTGCGCCGGGGAGACGGAGTGGCGGGGCGGTGAGGAGGAAGCGGGATCTTTTGGCGGCTCGGAGATAGTCCGCAAGGTCGGAGAGCAGCCACATTTCACCGAGGTAGCAGCCGAGGCGGAAGAGGCAGTGGGCGTGGAGTGGGAGTGTGGAGCAGAGCACGTCTGAGCAGGGGCGTGCGGGGTGGGCTTCAACGGCGTAGTTGTCGGAGATGAGCGCGACAGCCCCCGAGTCTGTCACCCATTTGAGCAGACGATCGTCTCGGCCATCGAGCGAGGAGGTGGAGGCGAACAGCGCACGGGCGTCTGGCTTGCGGTTCATTCCGAGCAGCAGGCGGTCGAAGCCGGTGCGGAAGCAGATGAGGTCGCCGTTTTCGACCTCCACGTTGTCGGCTTCCATGACGCGCATCAGGTCGTCGTAGCCGACGATGTGGCCGGTGCGGCCGAAATGGGCTTCGAGGTCGATCATCACACCGCGGCCCTGCACACAGGTGGCGGCCATGTTTTCGACGCCGAGGCGGTTGGCACCGGGCGGAGCTAGGTCGTTCGGGACGAATTTGCCGTCACGGAACATGCTGGGGCCTGCGATGTCGGTGTCAGCCCGATAGCCGTTGTAGAACACGTCTTCGGCCACGCCGTCGCCATCGGCGTCGAACATCTGGCCGACATGGGCGAGGCTGTCCCATTGGGTGGAGTATTGCAGGGTGAGCAGCACGCGGTCGTCGCACATGACGTCTGTGCTGGTGGGGTCATCGCAGCGGAGCGGGTAGGCCATGTTCGATCGCTCGCCGCGCTTCGTGGGCATCAGCTCCGGGGCGGAACGGCGCGGGTTGAGGACGGAGCCGCCAGGGAAGTCGAGCGGGAGGGAGAGGCAGAAACTGCGGCCCTCACGAACCTCGGCGATGCCTTGCTGGACTTTGGCGGGGGTGAGGAGGTTGAGACGGCCGATCTGGTCGTCTGGTCCCCAATCGCCCCAGGTTGAGCCTTCGGGGCGACGTGTCCAGCGTGGTTGTGTGGTGGTCATTCTGGCCTCCCGGTTTTGGCAAGCCTGCGGCAATCGCGCAGGCTTGCCAAGCGGGGTGCGGGGTTAGCGCTTGTTGTTGCGACGACGGCGGACGAAGCCGAGGACCGCGGTGCCCAAGCCGAACACGGTCATCGAAGCAGGCTCCGGCACTGGGGCGAAGGACACGCCGCGGAGAACCTGGCCGTATGCGGCGGTTTGGAGGGTCGTGAAGCTCTCGGTGCTAGCAACAGTGGAACTGGTGTTGGCCAACGAGTCGGTGATTGCCACCAGTTCGTTCGGGTCTGCACCCTGGTCACCGGAAAGGCTGGTGGTGGACGTGATGCCGTAGATCGTGACCGTGCCGTCGGCGTTCACCACGCCGGTGATGTTGCGCAGACCGTCGGTGGCGGCGGTGTAGTTGGTGGTGGTTGGGGCCGAGGTGCTCGCGGTGCAGGTGGTGGTGCCGACCGGGCAGACGGCGTAGCTGAGTCCGACATTCAGACCGGTGCTGAGCACATAGTCCTCAACCCAGACGCCGCCCACGAGCGACCACTTAGACAGGCCGCCATTGGTTTTGCTGGTGCCGTAGTCTGCGGCACTGCCCGAACCCTCATCGGCGACATAGAGCGTGGTGGCGTTGGCGAAGAACAGACCGAACGGATAGAAGCCAGCGGTGTTGGTGGTGGCGAGGCCAGTCGGGAAGCCCGGCAGGATGTTGATAGCCGTGTTGGTTGAGCCCGGCAGGGTGCCGGCGGTGCCAACCTGGTAGACGGTGTCGATGCCGTTACCGCCGCTGCCCTTGGTGGTGTAGAGCGTGTTATTGAAGACGGTCAGACCGCGGAAGTTGTTGTCCTTGGCGGTCTTGTCGGCAGCATAACCGTTCTGGGTGATGTTGTAGCTTTCAACGCGTGTGGTGTTGTAGGCACCGGCGGTCGTGGTGGCGCTAGCCGGCGTGAAGGACTGGATACCGCCAGCACCAGTGACGGCAGCTGAGCCACTCGCGTTGCCGGAGTTGCCGGCCAAATAGATGGTGCCGTTTACGTCGATGGCGGCGCGGCCGTTGTTGCCTGGATAGGCGTTGGTCTGCAGCACCTGCGCGTTGGCGTTGTTGTCCAGGTTCACCACGGTGCGAGCGGTCGGGTTGGCGGTATAGTTGCCTGGCTCGACAATGCCCGGCGTGTTTGAGTTCGACACGTCCAGCACGTTGGGGGCTGTGTAATAATCAACGAACGACAGCGTGTGGCCATCGGGCGAGAGGTTCAGGGCACCTTCCGACTTCGACGCAAAGCTGGTTGCAACGCCTGTTGCCGCCGTGACGTTGTAAACGCCATTTGCGGAGATCGTCGGAGCGGCTTCGGTGCCACCAATGTTATACTGGTTCAAGAACAGCGGCGACGAAACGCCGAAGCTGCCGTCGATGGTAGAGTTGTTGAACACGGTTGGAAACGTGCCATCGGCCACGGCGGTTTTGGTGCCGCTGCCGGGGGTGGTCTGGCCAACCGTCACCGTCGAGGCGGTGCCGGTGTAGGTGCTGCTGCTGACGACGAGATCGCCGGCTGTAAAGGTGAAAGCCTGCGCCGGGGCTGCGGCAGTCAACGCGCCAAGGGCAAGGCCGCTGAGAAGCAAGGCGCGCGTGTGTATGAGCATGTTGATGTCATCCAAAAATTACAAATCTTAATTGTTGTTAACTGACACGCTCAATGACGTCCGTGGCGGATCAATGACGAAACTGTTAAATCTAAGCAGCAATTTATTTTTGTTAACTCCGGCACGGCGAGCGGGTTAGATACGAATATGACCAATATCGTGCCCCAAGAGATTGATATCGAAGCCGCCGAGTTGATCGCCGGCGTGACCTACACCGCGGCGGAGCGGGCGCAGATGGGCGAGGGGCTGGCGTTTCAGATGGCGCGCGCTCAGCGGCGGCGTGCGTTTGGGATGCCGCTGGATGTGCATCCGGCGTCGGTGTTTGATCCGCGGCTACCGGGGTTTGTCATGCCGCGGGAGCAGGGCGTGAAGGTTTTGCCTTCTGCACGTCCTTTGCCGGCAGGTGATGTGGATATCGCGTATGCGTCGGTGGTGGAGTTGTCCGGCTGGATCAAATCCGGCGCGCTTACTTCGGAGCGGCTGACGCGGATTTATCTGGAGCGGATCGAGCGGCTGGGGCCGACGCTGGAGTGTATTGCGTTGGCGACGCCGGAGCGGGCGCTGGCGGAGGCTCGGGCGGCGGATGCGAAACTGGCGCGCGACGAGTGGCTGGGGCCGCTGCATGGCATTCCGTATGGGTGCAAGGATCTACTCGATACGGCGCATCTGGCCACGCGTTGGGGTGCCGAGCCTTATATGGACCGGATGCCGGATGCTGATTCTGAGGTGGTGCGGAAGTTAAGCGCGGCGGGGGCGGTGCTGGTGGCGAAGACCAGCCTGGGCGCTTTGGCCTATGGCGACATCTGGCATTCCGGGCAGACGCGCAATCCTTGGAACCTTGAGGAAGGGTCGAGCGGGTCTTCGGCTGGGTCGGGCTCGGGCACGGCGGCGGGGCTGTTTGCGTTCTCGATTGGGACGGAGACACTGGGCTCGATTGTGTCGCCATCGACGCGGTGCGGGCTGGCGGGGCTGCGGCCGACGTTTGGCCGGGTGAGCCGGGCGGGGGCGATGGCGCTGTGCTGGTCGCTCGATAAGGTGGGGCCAATGTGCCGGTTCGTGGATGACACGGCGCTGGTGCTCGATGTTCTCAATGGGTTCGATGTGGCGGACCCTGGCAGCATTGCAGCACCGTTCGCGTATGACGGCACTGCGGGGATTGCCGGGCTTAAGGTCGGATATTTCGAGGCGGATATGGGTGAGGCGCTCGACCGCGCGAGCCTGGAGGCGGCGCGGGCGCTCGGCGTGACCGTGGTGCCTCTGGTACGCGCCGATCTGCCATATGAGACGTTGATTGACGTTCTGTATGCCGAGGCGGCGGCGGCGTTTGAGGACCTTACGTTGTCGGGGCGGGATGATTTGCTGACGTGGCAGGAGCCGATGGCGTGGCCGACGGCGTTCAGGCGGGCGCGGTTTTTGTCGGCGGTGGATCATGTGCAGCTGGATCGTCTGCGCCGGTTGGTGATGCGGGAAGTGGATCGCTGGTTTGGTGAGGTGGACGTGATCCTCGGCGGGCCGCTGACCGGGCCGATGGGGACGATCACCAACTTCACCGGGCAGCCTTGCCTGGCCGTGCGGTCCGGCTTCCGGCAGACACCGACGCGGATTACGCGCGGGCTTGGGGTGCCGCTGGGGCTAGCGGATGGGCCTGCGCATCGGGTGCCGCACTCGGTTTGGCTGTGGGGGCGGCTGTTTGAGGAAGCGCCTATTTTGCGGCTGGGCCGGGCGCTGGAGCAGCATTTTGGGGTGGCGGGCGAGCGTCCGCCAGGTTTCGCATGAGCGTTTTGCTCGACCTTGAACTGGAGCGGACAATCGATGCGTTGGTGGAGCGATTTTCGACGGCGGAATGGAACGGATTTTCGCTAGAGGCGTGGCTGTTCGAGGGTGAGGCGGCGCGACGGGCGGCGGAGAAGAAGCTGCAACTGGCGGGCGTTTCGGCTCGGCTGCACAGTGCCTACAAGCCGTTGCTGTGCCATTTCCTGGAGCGCGGATTGCCGACAGGCCCCATTCAGGTGCCGTGCCATCCTGAGGCGATACCGGGGCGGTTTGTGCTGGAAGCGTATCCGCTGGCCGGAATGGTGGAGACGCCACCAGAATTTGTGACCGGGCCGTCGGAGCTTGAGTATATTCTGGCGGATGGCACGCGGGTGTTCGCGCCAAATCGGGTTCGCCATGATTCGATGCACCGCGCCTCGCTGTCGCCGTGCGGCTGGCTGAAGGTGTGGCACGGCGAGGAACTGATCACCAATGAACGGCTGCCGACCGAATTCGAGCGCGCCTACGACAAGGTGATGGCGGCGATGGCCGAGCGGGCATGGTCGGAATTCACGCCGTATTTCGATGTGCTGCATGTGGAGATCCACACGGGCGGCATTCAGCGGCGGCTGGCGGTTGGGCAGGAATGCATCGACACCCAGGAGGCGCTGCACGAGGATTTGTATTTCAGCCTGCAGACGCTGTTCTACTCGCTGGCTGGACGGGAGACGGGCGACCGGCGGTTGCGGATGGGGCAGATTGTTCCTGAAATTTTTCACGCTGATGGCCCAACGCGGGTGAGGGTGAGCCTTTCCAAGCAGTTGGACGACGTGCCGCCGCGTGGAGTGCAGACGCTCGACCGGGCGGAATTCGCACTCGACGCCGGCCAGATCGAGACGGTGATGCGCGGGTTGCCGGGGGATTTGACGGTGCTGCAATCTTTGCAGGGCCGCGACGTGATTTTGCTGCATCGCGAGGCCGGGGTTCGGCTGGGCAGGGCGCATCACGGGCTGGTGGTGACGGCGGGGCAGCACGCCAATGAGACCTCGGGCGTGGTGGGTCTGCTGCGCGCAGCACCGGAGTTGCTGGCGAGCAATGATGCCAACGTGGCGTTGGTGGCGCTGGAGAACCCGGATGGTTACGCGCTGCATCACCGGCTGAGTGCGACGCATCCGCATCATATGCATCATGCGGCGCGGTTCACGGCGCTGGGCGATGATCTGGAGGCGCGGCGGAGTGCGCCTTATCTGGAAAGTTCGGCCCGGCGTTTTGCCATCGCGCGAACGAAGGCGAGGCTGCATATGAGCCTGCACGGCTATCCGGCGCAGGAATGGACGCGGCCGTTTGTGGGCTATGTGCCGCAGGGTTACGCCGATTGGATGCTGCCGCGCGGGTTTTTTCTGATCATGCGCCATCATCCGGGGCTGCGTGGTCAGGCTCTGCGGTTTTTGGAGGCGCTGGCGGCGGAGCTGGCGCGGGATGCGCGGCTGGTGGAGCTGAACCGGTTTCAGGCGCGGCTGCGCGAGGCGCATGGGCTGCGGGAGGACGCGCTGGTGCTGAACGATATTCCGTGCCGACTGGCGGAGAGCACGCTGGCGCATGTGCCGTTCACGATGATCACGGAATATCCGGATGAGACGGTAACGGGGGAGGCGTTTATCGCAGCGCATGATGTGCAGCGGGCGACGGTGCTGGCTTCGGCTCGACTGCTTTGGCGGGGACTGTTGGACGATTGAGGGGGGTGCAGGCGGTGCAGCCTACGAGGTGATTATTTGGGCGACTAGGGCGTCTAAGTCGCCGCCTTTGAAGAGGTGGCCGCGCACGCCGGCGGCTTCGGCGGCTTGAAGGTCGGTGGGTTGGTCGCCGATGAGGTGGCAGCTGGAGGGGGCGAGTTGCCAGGCTCGGATGAGGTCTAGGAGCATTCCGGGCTGGGGTTTGCGCCAGTCGCTGGCTTTGGCGTAGCGCTCGATGGTGCCTTCGGGGTGGTGCGGGCAATAGCGCAAATCGTCGATGGTGCCGCCGGATCGCAACACTTGTTCCTGCACCCAGCGATGCAGGGTGGCGAAATCTCCCTCGGTGTAGAAGCCTCGCGCGATCCCGGATTGGTTGGTGACGATGAAAACGTGCCAGCCGGCATTGGTGGCGCGGGCAATGGCTTCGCGGGCGGTTTCGGTGAAGGTGAAGCGGTCAATGCCGCCGACGTAGCCGTGATCGATGTTGATGACGCCGTCTCGGTCGAGGAACAGGGCGGGGCGGTTGAGATGGGCGGGGATTTCGGAGCGGGCGCGCTCTAGGTCCGTTGGGATGCCGATGTCGATGAAGTAGCCGGAGCCGGCCTGGGCGCGGACGCGGCCTTCAGCGGCGAGGCGTGGCATGACTTCGCGTTCGAGCGAGGCCGCGGTGCCGCATTCGGCGACGATGTCACGATGGAAGATGCCGTAGCCAGCGTGGATATCGCCTGGGCCTGGGTGGTTCTGGACAAAGCCGGTGACGCGGTCCGCTTCCCGGCTGACGCGGCCGTAGCGGGTGGTGTCGTCCACGGCTCGGAGCAGGAGACGGGAGAGGATCTCGGGCGGATCTCCGGCGGCGGCGGCGAGCAGCGGGGCGAAATTGGTGTCGAGCAGGCTGTCGCCGTTGCAGAGCATGAAACGCTCGTCGAGCAGGGCTCGCGCATGCACGAGGGCTCCGGCGGTGCCAAGCGGTGTGGGTTCGACGGAGAAGACGATTTTCATGGGCTTGGGCAGGTCGGCTGCGAGTTCGAGCACCTGATCGCGCAGGGTGTCGGCGAGGTAGCCGGTGAGAAGGAGTGCTTCCTCGAAGCCCCAGCGCTGGAGTTCACGCAGCAGCCAGCCGAGGAACGGGCGGCCGCCGACTGGGAGGACAGGCTTGGGCGTGGTGGCGGTGATGCTGCCGAGCCGCGTGCCGAGGCCTCCGGCGAGGATGACACATTGCCGGAGGGTGGCGGTGGGTGCTGTAGGGGTTGTCACGGGGCTGCGGGCAGTTCGGTTGGCGGCGGGGAGATGAGCTTGATTGCCTCAGATTCCGGTGTGGGTGGCGTTGTCAAAACGGGCAATGCTGGGGGTGGTGCGGGTGTGGCGGTGGCTACCGGCGTGGGCGTTGTTTTGGCCTCAGCCTTTTTCGGCGGCTCGGGCGGTTCGGTTGTGTAGTCCGGCACGATGCGGGCCTGGCTGCCGGCGATGACCAGCACGCGCTGGCCGAGCGCCATGGGGGTGGTGTCATGCTGGGTGACGCTGACGAGGTCGCCGTTGGGCTTGCGGACGATGTATTCAAAGGCGGTGGTATCGCCCACCGCACGCTCGGCGCTGCTGCCGATAAGCCCTCCGATGAGGCTGCCGCCCACGGCACCCAAGGCCGAGCCGGTGCTGCTGCCGGGCACGGTGGAGCCCACGACGCCGCCGGCGGCAGCACCCGCAATAGCACCGTTGGTTCCAGCCACTTTCACCTCCACCCGGCGCACGCCCGCAATGACACCCTGCTCGACCTTGTTGGCCTGCTGGACGGCGGAGGCGTTGTAGGTGTTGGGGGAAATGTCAGGCTTGCAGGCGGACACCGCCAATGCGAGCGGCATCGCAAGCCATATGGCCCGGCCTTTCAGCATTAGATACTCCGTTCAATCATACATATGCTTGGCGATAGCCTTAATAGGGTGCATCGCACAAGAAAAGGGCGGCACCATGAAGGTGCCGCCCTTTTGTGTTGCGCAAGCGAAGGTGGATCAGACGCCGCTGCGGCGACGCGCGACGAACAGCAGGCCGAGCAGACCAACGCTGAGCAGGGCCACCGAGCCCGGCTCTGGCGTGGCGACGACTGTGCCTTGGGCAAGCACGAACACGTCATCGATCAGGGCAGTCGTGTCACTGCCCGTGTTGGCGTTGGTGAGTGTGAGATAGGAGTTGTTGACGGCACTGGTGGTGGTGAACGTCACCGCTTCGAAGCTGAAGCTGACATCACTCGCGCCATACGGGTCGACCGAGGTGACGGTGAACGAGTTGCCGGTCAGCGTTTCACCGAAGATGCCCACCGTGACGTTGGCAGGGGCGTATGGCTTTGCACCGTTGCCGACGCGGGCGTTGGCTAAGAAATCAATCGAGTAGGTGGTGTTGGCCGCGAGGGTGAACTGGTTGGAGATCAGCGTGCCACCATTCTGGATGAAGCCGACCGCCGTTTGCCCGGTGACGACACTGCCGGTGTTGCCATTGTCCCAGAACTGGCCAGAGCCGGACGGTGCGCCACTGGCACCCTTGAAAAAGTCGATGCCCGAACTGCCGGTGCCGGTCCAGCCGCCGACGGAGGAATTGGACGAGAAATATCCAGGTGCCGCGAATGACGGGGTGGCTTGAAACACCGGGTCTGTGGTGAGGCTCGTCGGAAATGCCTGGGCCTGGGACGCGACGGCGAGGACCGACGTGCCGACGATGGACGCGATAATTGCATTCTTGAACGACATCGTGCGCTCCTGATAGGTCCGGGGCCTGAAAGGTTTGTGGCGCTGCCATCAAAACACCAAAAAGATACGGAAACGCAAGCGTTATTCCAAAATCTATTATTATTTTTTGAAACAAACACCACTTAAGTTAATGAAGCATTCTGCTGCCCACAACAGAATAATATCACATTGGCGTCGCAATTTTCTTTTAAATCAACGGATTATTTAAAAACATGGACTGGTGGTATAAATTTGAGATTTCATGGCGAAATAGACGTTACTTGGAGCAGAAGCGGGTGAGGATATAAGTTGGTGCAAAATTTAACAAAAGATACAGATCTGGCGCTCATTCTTGCCTTCGATGGTTCAGCGAGCGTGACGTTTGAAAGCTTTGGCTTGATCGCCAGCGGCACGGCGGCGGCCTTGCGTGATCCCACGGTGGCGCAGGGCCTGCTGGCTGGGCCACATGGCGCGTCTGGCTGCACGCTTTTGCTTTGGTCTGGCCCCAAAGACCAGGAAGTGCTGGTGGAATGGACGCGGATCAGTTCACCGGCGGAACTTGAGGCGTTTGCGGCGGCGGTGGAGAACGTGCCGCGGCTTGTGCCGGCAGGCACGACAGCAATTGGCGCGGCACTTCTCGCATGTGAGCAGTTGTTGAATACGATGCCATTTGGTACGGCCCGGGTGATCATCGATGTCGCGGGTGATGGGCGCAACAACGAGGGCCCTGCGCCGACCCTGGTGCGTGACCGGTTGATCGATGCCGGGGCGACGATCAACGGGCTTTGCATTTTGCATGAGGAGGCCGACCTTGTGGACAGTTACTCGCGCGAGGTGATCGGCGGCCCCGGTGCATTTGCGTTGCGGTGCCAAAATTACACCGCATTCGCCGATGCGATGCGCCAAAAGCTGCGGCAGGAAGTCTCTTGATAACTTAACGTTGCCACAAACGCCGATTGTTTATATTAATCATAAATTATCAATATTTATTGGAAAATTATGAATGAGTATATCACTTGCGATTCGACTTCAAAGATCGTAAAAATTCCGAAGATAACTGCGACAAGGTAACGCTTGGTGCGTGCCTCAGACGGCCAAAGCGAGAAAAAAGGCGTGAATTTATGAGCAACCAGTCAGTTCTCGCACTGAAACAATGGGCGAGCCTTCGCCGGGACACGCGCGCCGTGACCGCGATCGAATACGGGCTGATTGCAGCACTTATCTTTTTGGCAATCGTCAGCGCAGTGACCACTGTTCAGAACAACGTGGTTGCGCTGTGGGTGACGATCGCAGCTAAAATCTGAGGTCTTCCAGCGGCCAAGAGGTCCGCCCGACGCTGCTCTGTTAGCGCGAAGCCTTTTCAAGAATCGGGGCAATGTAGCCGTTGATCTGGCTGAACACCTGCTCATACACATCCATCGGCTTGCCGTAGGCGTCCACCACGTCCGCTGTGGTGCCGGTGACGTATTCCGACATGGTGAACGTTTTCGCGGCTGCCTCCGGGAAGGCGTCGATCACACCGGCCTTGTGCTTGGCCGTGGCAGTGAGGATGAGCGAGGAGTGGCGAATGTCCTGCACCGTGAGCTGCTCGGCACGGTGGGCAGAGACGTCGATGCCGTGCTGCTTGAGCAGGATGGCGGCGTTCGGTTCTGGTTCAATATTGTAGGGGTTGAAGTCGAAGGCGCGCGAGATGACCTGCACGTTGAGATGCTTCTCGGCGATGATTTGGCGGGCGAGTGCCTCAGAGGTAACGCTACGGCCGGTGTTGCCAGTGTCGACGAAGGCGATGCGCACGGGGTCGGCGGCCAGGGTTGGGGTGACGCTCATCACAATCAGGCCGAGAAAACCGATGGCGGCGGGCATGATGTTGCGCATATGAGGCTCCCTGCGTGATTTCGTTGCATCAGCCTAGCGCCGTGCCACGGATCACTAAAGGGCATTCGCATGACATCACGCACGAAGATGCGGGGGCATGGCGAGGCCGAGGCTGGTTGGCACGTCCCACACCTCTGGCACTTGGCGGACGGGGCGGAAGCCTGCGCGCAGATAGGCCGGAAGGGCACGCGGATGATCGGCGGTGCAGGTGTTCACCGTCATCACGCGGGCACCGAGGGCGAAGCCGGAATCAATCGCATGGCGCAGAAAGGCGCTACCCATGCCCTCACCCACCGCGTGCGGCATGAGGCCGAAATAGCTGAGATTGACGGCGGGCCAGTAACTTGAGTCGAGTTCGTAGAAGCCCTGCTCCACCCCGTCCCGCAGCAGCACGTGAACGGAGACGGAGGCGCGGGCGAGCAATGCCGACAGTTCGCGGTCCGGCATGATGCGACGCAGCCACCAGAGATAGGGGCCGCCCACGGTGTTGTAGAGCCTGCGGTAATGCTCGACCGTGCAGCCCTGCACGGTTTGGACGACCACACCGGGGGGCAGCACTTTGGCGGGGCCTTGGGGTGGATTGTCCATGCGCAGGAACGTCACGGTGACGTTCGCGCGCATGAACTCAGCGGATCGGCTCACGCTCACCTTAATCGTCGAGAAAGCTGCGCAGCTTGCGGCTGCGGCTGGGGTGCTTGAGCTTGCGCAGCGCTTTCGCCTCGATCTGGCGAATACGCTCGCGGGTGACGTTGAACTGCTGGCCGACCTCTTCGAGCGTGTGGTCGGTGTTCATGCCGATGCCGAAGCGCATGCGCAGAACACGCTCCTCACGCGGGGTGAGGCTGGAGAGCACGCGGGTTGTGGCTTCGCGCAGATTGGCCTGGATGGCGGCATCGAGCGGGATGACGGCGGCCTTGTCCTCGATGAAGTCACCGAGATGGCTGTCCTCCTCGTCACCGATCGGGGTTTCGAGGCTGATCGGCTCCTTGGCGATTTTGAGAACCTTGCGGACCTTTTCCAGCGGCATGCCGAGCTTTTCGGCCAACTCCTCCGGTGCCGGTTCGCGGCCGATTTCGTGCAGCATCTGGCGCGAGGTGCGCACCAGCTTGTTGATGGTCTCGATCATGTGGACGGGGATGCGGATAGTGCGCGCCTGGTCGGCGATCGAGCGGGTGATGG
>CAIJTR010000005.1 GCA_903823665.1 uncultured Rhodospirillales bacterium | reverse complement strand
GCTGATACCGCTGCTCAAGATCAAACAAACCGGGTTGGCCCATCGTTGCCTCCGCACATCTGCACGATCCAATCGAATCATAAAAGCCCGGAAAGTGGGAGGTTTTTCGAGGTGTCCGATTGGTCCCAGCATTTTACATGCCACGCCGCCCGCAAGTTCAACACATGCTGCAAGGATCGACAAAACTACGACCAATGGCGCATCGGTGCTGCGCTGCAAGGCGGTTTTAACGCGGCGGCGGGTAGCTTGCGCTGAAGATTTCGTTGATGGGCGGGTGACGCCAGGTCCGCTCTGGGTAGCGGGCGATCAAGCCGTTGAACTGCGCCTGTGCCTGTGCGTCCGCGGCTGCGGCGTCGAAGCCCGGGATGATGCCTGCTTGCACCACATGGCGGCCGTCGACAAACACATCGCACACGTCTCGGCCGGTGCCGGAGATGAGCAGCGTCTGAATCGGGTCGATCACCTGCCCAATACGATCATGGCTTAGATCGAACACCGTAATATCCGCCTTCGCGCCCGGTGCCAGTCTACCGAGATCAGGTCTGCCCAACGCGTCCGCCCCGCCGATGGTGGCAGCGTTGAACATATCGGTGGCCTTGACGGCACTGGCATTGCCCTCGGCAACGCGGGCCAGGAGTAGGCCGGTTTGCAGATTGACCAGCATGTCAGGCGGCCAAGTATCGGTGCCCATGCCGATGCGGATTCCACTTTTGCGATAGCTGGCGAACGAGTTCAGTGCCCGACCGCCACGGGCCGAGACGAGCGGGCAGTGGACGATGCTGGCACCTGAATTCGCCAGGATGTCCAAATCGCGGCCTGGGCGATCCACAAAGCGGCTGCCGGAAACCCAGGTTGCATGTGGCAACAATGCGCGTTCGGACAAGAAGCCCAGGCTTTCCAGCCATTCTGGCGGACTCATTGCGGTGCGCGCCACAATCGCTTCGTATTCAAGGCGAGACTGACAACAATGCAGCCGGATCGGCACATCCAATTCCCGCGCTGCGTCGGCGGAACGGCGCAAGAGCGCCTCAGTACAACCCTCGATCCGGTCAGGCGCGAGCATGGCACGCACAAGGCCATGATGCGTGTTGTCGTGCTTGCGGGCAAACGCCAGCGCTTCGTCGAGATTGGCGAGGCCACGAGCCTCATCGAAAAAGAACTCGATCCTTCCATCATCGGTTACGACTGTGTTACCCGAGCGGTAGGCTGGGCCGAGGTATACTCTCAAGCCAAGAGCGGCGGCGGATACGGCCGCACTGTCGAACTCGGCGGTGGTCTCACCCCATTCACGATAGAAAAGTGAGGCGATGGGAAGTGCCGTGGTGATCCCATTTCGCAGCAATTGCGCGAATGCGTAGTGCTTCTGGAATGCCAGTTCTTCCGGCGAGTACATCTCGTATGGCCCAGCACGCATATAGCTTGCTGGCCAGACCCTGCCCTTCTCATGCGCCGGCTGATTGTCGAAGCTAAGGATCGTTGTGTCGAGATCGCTGAGTGCGTCGAGGTCAATGAAACCCGGGGCGATCAACGCTGTCCCAAAATCCTGCCGAGATTCGACCTCACCGGGGAAGTTGCGGCCAACGAAGACGAGGCGATCGCCCTCGAACACAACCTCACCGTCGTTGATCAGCGTGTGATGGCCATCCTCGTGGCCGACCACGAAGCGGGCTGTGAGCAGGCGTCGCATCACGGGACCGTGAAGCTGGCAACGCCACCCTGTGCTGCAACCTTGCCGCGCTTCAACACGAGCCGATCACGTGGCCGCGCTGCGATAGCTTCGGCCAATGTTTCGGCTTCGAGCATCACCATATCAGCGTGGTTGCCGACCGATAGGCCGTATTCGGTGAAGCCCATGATGGCAGCGCCACCATGTGTGCAGATGTCCAAAGCGGCTGCGAGTTCATCATCGCGCCGCAGATTGTTACGAAGCCCCACGAACATGGCGCGTTCAAGCATGTCGCCATTGCCATACGGCCCCCAAGTGTCACGGATACCGTCCGACCCGCTGCACACCACAACACCCGCGGCCCGCAGCTTCTGCACCGGGGGAGCCGGGCGAGACGCCGGGCCTGTTGTCATGATGGCGATGCCAGCCTCGGCAAGAGCCGCGATCAGCGGGTCAACCAATGCCAGGTCGGGGCTGCCAAGGCAGAAGGCGTGGCTGATGACCACACGGCCCTGCATCGACAACGCGCGGGTGCGTTCGATGATCAGTTCTGTCGAGAACGCCCCCATCTCCCCGGGCTCATGCAAATGGATGTCGACCGGCCTGCCATGTTTCTCCGCGAGGCCGAACACCACGTCGAGATGGCCTTTCGGGTCGCGGTCGATACCACACGGGTCAAGCCCGCCGACCACCTCAGCTCCCTCCCGCAAAGCTTCCTCGAGCAACGCTTCGGTGCCGGGGCGGATCATCAGGCCGCTCTGTGGAAAGGCCACAATGTCGATGTCGACGTGGTCGGCCAATGCGGCGCGGCTCGCCATGACGCCGATGATGCCGCCTATCCCGATCTCTGTGTCCACATCGACATGGCTGCGTATATGGGTGGTGCCATAGGCCACCGATTGTGCGATCTGGCGGGCTGATTGGCGTGCCGGATCAATGTTCTGGCGCTTTCGCTCCGCCCGCTCATTGTCGATCTTGTCGATCAGCCGCGGGCCAACCTCGTTGCAATACCAGCCCATGCCGATGAGGTTTTTGTCCAGGTGAGTGTGCGCCTCGACCAAGCCTGGGATGGCAATACGACTGGCACCGTCGAGGGGTCGCATATCATCGGTTGCCACGAGATCGGTGCCAATAGCAGCAATCCGGCCGCCTCGAATCAACATGCAGGTCAGCGGGCCAGCCATTGGGCGAATATTGGTGATCAACAAATCCGACATTGGTATTTTCATCCAGAATGATTTTTCGACTGCGTCGTTTCTACTTTAGTTGTGTGAGCCAATGACGCGGCTTGTTGTCCGAAAGTTGCACGACACTCACAACACTATCGCGCTGCGCCCACGCCATAGGCTGCTCGTGCAGCGGCAAGAATAGCATCTGCTTTTTTGCAATCATCAGAGCCTCGGCCATCATTGCCAGACGTTTCGGGGTGTCCAGTTCGTTGCTGGCGTCATCGGTGAGTTTGTCGATCGCGGGCAGACCCCAGCCACCCCAGTCGAATATGCCAGCGGCCCCGGTTTTGCTGTGCACCACCTGCACCAGGAGCGACAACGCATCAATCGCAGGCTCATTTGCCCAGCCCAAGGTGGTAATGTCGAACGCGCCCGACACACGTTTTTGAGTGATCTGCGCACGCGGGCCGATTTCAAGTGCGACTTTCACCCCGATCTTTGCCCACATTGAGGCTGCAGCCTGGCAGATCGCCTCCTCATTCACGTAGCCATCGCTGGCACATACGAGAGTCACCGGGAAACCATTGGCATAGCCAGCTTCGGCCAGCAGTTTTCGAGCCACCTCAATATCAAATGGAGCGCGAACCGCCTGTCGCGGCTCAAAGCCCGGGATCGCAGGAGCCACAAGTGCGCCAGTGTTGCGCGACAGCCCCCGCATCACACTGCGACGCAATCCCTCAATGTCGATGGATTGATCCAAGGCCTGGCGGACCCTTAGGTCACGCAACGGATTGGCGGCAGTAGGGCTGGATTGTGGGTGCTCGGCGAAATTCAAGGCGAAAAAGATCAGGCGCAATTCAGTGCTGAGCAGAACCTTCACGCCATCGGTGGTTTGCAGCCGTGGCACTGCCTGCAGCGGAACGGTGTTGGTGTAGTCCAGCGATCCTGAAATCAATGCGGACAACCGCGTTGAATCATTGGTGATCGGCTGGAACTCGATTCGGTCAATATTATGCCGCTTTTTATCCCACCAGCCCGGATTGACTTCCATGATCGTCGCCGCGTCCGCCGTGCGAGAGATCAGTTTGAAGGGGCCGGTGCCATTGGTGTGGAAGGTCGCGTAGTTCTCGATGGCCTTGCCAACATCAGTCGGCGCCTCAGCCTTGTTGGCCACCAACCATGGTTTGCTGAAGACGAAGATATTGGTGAGATCGTTGAGCAAAAGTGGATAGGCAGTGTTCAGCCGCATCTCGATTGTGAGGTCGTCAATCTTCGTCGCGTCCTTGAATGCCGATAGATTTCCCTTCAACGGTGAGCGGTCATCGGTGGCGCGCTTCAGCGAGGCAATCACGTCGTCCGCCGTCAACGACGCGCCGTCGTGAAATTTGACGCCGCTGCGCAGATGGAAGCGCCATAGGGTTGGCTCCACGATCTCCCAAGATGTCGCCAACGCAGGCTCAATCTTGAGGTGCTCGTCATAACGTACGAGGCCTTCATAGGCGTGGTTGAGAAAGGCCAATGTGAAGGTATCGCCAAAGCTGTCAGGATCGAGCGAACCGATGTCGCGTCCTGCTGCCCAGCGCAACGTTGCTGCCGGGGCTGGGGCTGCAAGTCCAATGATGAGTGCCGTTGTTGCCAGGGCGACACGGAGAACACGGACCATCGGCAGGCTCCTATCAGAACGATCAATTGTTACTCCAAGACGCTAGTGCTGCTATTTATATCATTCAACCTCGAAATGATAACGCCACTGCACATATATTCTAAATAGTCGTTTGTTGGGCGGATATTGGTCGACCTGCGAGAAGGCACCAATCTTCCGCCCATACACTTCTTCGCCCTTAGCGGGCCTGCAGTGGAGCGCTTGGCTGATGCGCTTATGAACGTGCAAGCCCTTGTTGATCAGGAGTTGATTTGGGTTTTGACCAATACGAATATAGCAGCCACAGCAATCTGAGATCGTAATCGACGCGGGAGCGGCACAGTTGACGTGGGTTTAGCGGATCAGTTCTGCTGATGAGCGGGCTACGCGGCCTTGGTTGCGATCGCGAGTGCTGAGCTTGGCGCCCAGTTCCACGGC
>CAIJTR010000004.1 GCA_903823665.1 uncultured Rhodospirillales bacterium | reverse complement strand
GGCGCTGATAGCGTCACATGGACCACCCGATGAACAAGCCGATGCCTTGTTTGATGTCGTGTTGATGGACCCCAACCTGGGCGACATGGACGGCTATAAGGCAGCTTTGAATATTCGCCAGTTTTATACGCAGCGTCACCTGTCGCAACCGACGGTGGTGATGGTGGCGGCCCATCGGCGCGACGCCATGGACCCCATAGCCTACGAGGGGCAGCCGCTGATGGATGGCGTGCTGGTCAAGCCTGTGACCCCGCAAATGCTGTTGGACGCGGCGCTGCAAAAAGGCGGAGCCGTTGACAGCATCGTCAATGTACCGGCGCGCCACAGAACAATGCGCCAGGCACCGATGTCGAGGGTGGCATGGCCGAGCGACCGACCGAGAATGGCCTGGTTCTGAGCAACCGCCAGATGATCCCGGTCGCGGCTGCCGCAAATATGCAGGCAGGGAACCGCAATCTCACGCAACGCTGCCGCAACCTCCGCCTCCAGGCCCAGATCGACGTCAGTGTTTACATCACCGATACGGTCGGGTTAGGCGCAATGCCGACGTTCCGTTCATGGGAGAGGCTGACCGGACACAGCAGGCACGTCCGGCAATCACCCTCATTCGACGTGGGACCGCCCGCCGACAACGAACTGATTCTCCGGCCTAGGCAAGCCCAGATTTTCACGAAGAGTCGTGCCCGGATACTCTCGCCGCAGTAGCCCGCGGTCCCTCAAAATTGGTGCCACCAGATCAGCAAACATCCGCAACTGACCGGGTTGCGCTTCAACAAGCATGAAACCGTCGCACGCATCGGTCTCAATCCAGTCCTGCATCTCGTCCGCGATCTCCTCCGCGGTGCCGACAAACCGATCCTTGGGGAAACCGAAGCGCATGGCGAACTGCCTGACCGTGAGGGACTCTTCGCGGGCAATACGCATCATGTGCATCATGTTGCCTTTGAACCCTTCCGCAACGCTCTCAATCGCACTCAGCGGAAACGGGTCGTCGAGGCCATATTTGCGAAGATCGAAGCCGTGGAACGAGCCGCTGAGATACTTGATCGCTCCTTCCACGCCAATCTGCTGCCGCCGCTCCTCCTGGACCGCCTGTGCCGCCTCCCGCGTGGGTGCAATAAGTGGGGCGCATCCCGGCAGAATAGAAACGTGGTCCGGGTCTCGGCCATACTCCATCGCCTTGGCCTTCAGCTTCCGGTAGAACTCCTGATTGACGCCAATGCCGTAAGAACCCGGTGTGAACACACAATCGATGTAACGCGCCGCGAATGCCAGGCCGTCATCGGACGCCGTCGCCGAGAATACGATTGGCCGCCCCTGCCTCGAGCGATGCAGGTTCAGCGGGCCTTTCGACTCGAAATACTTCCCCTTGTGGTTCAGCGTGTGCAGCTTTTCCGGGATCAGGAACACGCCGTTTTCCTTGTCCTGCGGCAGCGCGTCATCCTCAAAACTGTCCCACAGCCCGGTCACCACCTGGTAGGCCTCTGCCCCGATCTCATAACGCTCCGCATGGGAGAGCGCATGAAAACGACCGTAATTGTCAGACGAGCCCTTGGGATCGGTCGTGACAAGATTCCAGCCGGCACGGCCGTTGCTGATATGATCCAGCGACAGGATTTGACGGGCGATATTGAACGGCTCGCAGTAAGTGGTGGAAAGGGTGCCGACGAGACCGATGTTCGTGGTCACCGCCGCAATCGCACCCAGCAGGGTCATCGCCTCGAACCGGTCAAGCCGATGTGGCGGCGAGCCCTCGTCGGCCCATACCGTGTCGGCGATAAAGAAGAAGTCCGCCTTGAACTCCTCGGCGATCAACGCCTGCTGCTTGTGCTTCTCAAAGTTCGTGCCGGGATAAGGCGGCATTCCCGGGTGAAGCCAGTCAGAACCGGTCCGGCCTGCACCCTCTGGCATGAGACCGAGCTTCATAAAGCCATTCTTCATCGTTTATCCTTGGGGTTGTCGCGCAGCACCGGGGCAGGCAGAAATGATCGGAGCCCTTTTGGCTTCCGGCAACGGTAACGATGTCGACTGTGATGAAGCAAGGATTTCGGTAAGCTCAGGGGGTTTGCCGAGGGACCCAGATTCATCTGCGCTACCAGGAAACTCCTTTACTTCGCTGAACGGGCTCGCTGCCAAAGGGTAGCTTTTGGCAAGAATAGGGCGATAGCTGCCCGTCCACCTATCGGTAGCAAGTTGTGGTGAAGCCCATATTCATGTGTTGACATATTATCTATAATTCCATCAATATGGAAATATGGAGAAAATGTATGCCATCGCCGCGTTGGCGGCACTCGCGCAGGAAACCCGGCTCGACATCTTCCGTCTGCTGGTTGAGACCGGAGCGGAGGGAATGCCAGCGGGCTTGATTGGTGAGAAACTGGGTCTGCCGAGTGCAACACTGTCGTTTCACCTGAACCAACTCAAGCACGCCCAGCTGGTGAAGTTCCGGCGTGAAAGCCGCTCGCTGATCTACTCGGCCGAATATGCCGTGATGAACGACTTGCTCGGCTATCTCACAGAGAATTGCTGCCAGGGCGACGCCGCCGCGTGTGGCCTGCCTGCCTGCGAACCTGCAACCGTGAAGAAGGAAGAACGCCATGAAGCGCCTGCACGTGCACGTCTCCGTCGATGATCTGGCTCAATCAGCGCGGTTCTACAGCACTCTGTTTGCAGCCGAGCCCACCGTCATCAAATCAGATTACGTGAAATGGATACTTGAAGATCCACGCGTAAACTTTGCCATTTCAACGCGCAGCGGAAAGTCTGGCCTCGACCATCTCGGGATACAGGTCGAAACGCAGGATGAGTTGCACG
This sequence comes from uncultured Rhodospirillales bacterium, assembly GCA_903823665.1. Classification (GTDB taxonomy): domain Bacteria; phylum Pseudomonadota; class Alphaproteobacteria; order Acetobacterales; family Acetobacteraceae; genus CAIQQQ01. The sequence goes on along the minus strand of CAIJTR010000004.1, from coordinate 4,233 downwards.
AAGTCTATGACCGGCTGCAACGGGCAGACCGGCCAGTGCTCGATGAAGGTGCAACCACCTGCTGCTATGCCAAGTCAGAAAAGTCTTGGATTGCTGATCCGCAGGGATTGTCATGGGAGACGTTCCTCACCTCCGGCGAGAGCACCGTTTACGGTGACAGCGCCGATCTGGGGCCAATTCGCGTCACCGCCGAGACTGCATGTTGCGCACCCGCGCCGGTGCCCGCCGTCAAATCTGCATGCTGCGCGTCGAAGGCGAGCTGATGCAGGCCTTCGACCTTCCTCGACGGGTGATGGCGGAGGCGCTGGGTACCGCACTTCTGGTGGCGACGGTGGTCGGCTCCGGCATCATGGCGGAGACGCTGACGAAGGACGTGGCGCTGGCGCTGCTCGGCAACACCATTCCAACCGGTGCGATGCTGGTGGTGCTGATCACCATTCTCGGCCCGATTTCGGGCGCGCATTTCAATCCGGCCGTGTCGCTGGTGTTTGCCATCAAGGGTGATCTGCGGTGGGGCGAGCTTGGGCTTTATACCGCAGCACAGATTATCGGTGGCATTGCGGGCACGATGGCCGCACACGTTATGTTCGCCATACCGGTGTTGATGCTGTCTGAGCATGTACGAACCGGCGGCGCGCAATGGTTTGCGGAGTTCGTGGCGACGTTTGGGCTGGTGGTGACGATCCTGGCCGGTATCCGGTTTGCGCAGGCGGCGGTGCCTTGGCTGGTTGGGCTTTATATCACTGCCGCGTATTGGTTCACCGCATCGACGTCGTTTGCCAATCCCGCCGTGGCGATTGCCCGCGCCTTCACCAACACGTTTTCAGGTATTCGTCCCACCGATGTGCCCGGATTTATTGTGGCTCAACTGGTGGGGGCGATGTGTGCGCTTGTGCTGGTGAGCTGGCTGCTGCGGCCATCTGCTGAAACTGTCATCCCCCTCAATCCGGAAGCACAGCTATGAGCGTTACCATCTACCACAACCCAGCCTGCGGCACGTCTCGCAACGCGTTGGCGATGATCCGCGCCACCGGCGTGGAGCCCACGATTGTCGAATACTTGAAAACACCGCCATCGCGCGCCGAGCTCGTTGATCTCGTCCACCGCATGGGCATCCCTCTGCACGACGTGCTGCGCCAGAAAGGCACGCCCTATGCCGAGTTGGGCCTTGGCGATGCGAGCCTGTCCGATGACGCATTGCTCGATGCGATTGCAGCGCATCCCATCCTGATCAACCGCCCCATCGTCGTCACACCAAAGGCCGTTCGGCTGTGCCGGCCGTCAGAGCAGGTGCTTGATCTGCTCGATGCCCCGCTGCCTGCTGATTACATCAAAGAAGATGGTGAGCGCGTGGCGGCGCGGCCGGTTTGATGGAGGACGCATTCCAGAACGTTCCAGGGCTCGATCGCGCGCATTTCCAGATGCCCGATCAGGCGCGTATGACGGGGCCGGTCGCGCGCCATCCGCCACGCATTTTGCTGCTGCATGGCTCACTGCGCGCACGTTCCTATTCGCGGTTTCTGGCCGATGAGGCGGAGCGATTGCTGGTGCTGATGGGGTGTGAAACGCGGCGGTTTGATCCAACCGGCCTGCCGTTGCCAGATGCCGTAGACCCTTCGCATCCAAAAGTGCAGGAGCTGCGGGCGCTGTCTGTGTGGTCGGAAGGGCAGATCTGGAGCAGCCCCGAACGGCACGGCACGTTGACCGGCGTAATGAAATGCCAGATCGACTGGCTGCCGTTGAGCGAGGGCGGTGTAAGGCCAACGCAGGGGCGCACGCTGGCGGTGATGCAGGTTTCCGGTGGGAGCCAGTCCTTCAATGCCGTCAACGCCATGCGACTGCTGGGCCGCTGGATGCGCATGATCACCATTCCCAATCAATCCAGCGTGCCGAAGGCGTTCGAGTTGTTCGATGCGCAGGGACGACTACCTGCGGGCTCGCATTACGAGCGGCTGGTGGATGTGTGCGAGGAACTGGTGCGCTTTACGTGGCTTGTGCGCGACAATGCCGTGGAACTGGTCGATCGCTATAGCGAACGGATGGAGCGCGCGGGCAAGGAAGCAGCAGCGGCGCGGAGCATCGCAGAAGCAAGCACTGGATGACGTGGCGCACACAGCTCCAGCGGAAAGGCGTCGTCGTTTCAGCCCTTGGCGTCACCCAAACTTTAGCCTGGGCATCGACCTATTATCTGACGGCCGTGTTCACCGACCCGGTGGCAACTGATCTTCATCTGTCGCGCACATGGTTCTACGGCAGCGTGTCGGCTGCGTTGCTGCTGTCTGGGCTGCTTGGCCCACTCGCAGGCCGCATAATTGACCGCCATGGTGGGCGAGATGTGCTGGCCGCCACCAATCTGGTCTTTGCTGTCGGACTGGTGCTGCTATCCTTCGCCACTGGGCCGATTGGCCTCATGGGGGCGTGGCTCGTGATCGGGATCGGAATGGGCTTTGGCCTTTATGAAGCGGCCTTTGCCACCGTCGCGGGTCTTTATGGTCGAGAGGCACGCAGCGCCATCACCGGCATCACATTGTTCGCCGGGTTTGCCAGCACGGTTGGGTGGCCGCTGAGTGCAGCGCTCATCGACGCGCTCGGCTGGCGCGAGGCGTTGCTGGTCTGGGCAGCCCTGCACCTTGTGCTCGGGCTACCCCTCAATCGGTTTCTGGTGCCGCAATCGCCGCCACCGGTGCCCGCTGCAGTGTCACAGGAAGGTGTGTCGAATGCCGTGCCCTGGACGATGATTGTTCTTGCCGGCGTATTTGGTGCGACTTGGTTTGTAGCGACGGCTCTGGCGGCACATCTGCCGCGTCTGCTGGAAGCCATGGGAGCAACCCCTGCAGCTGCAATCGCCGCGGGTTCTCTTGTGGGCCCAGCGCAAGTTGCCGCCCGGATCGGCGAATTCACATTATTGCGGCGGGCTGCGCCAATGATCTCTGCCCGTCTCGCGGCCAGTCTGCATCCGATAGGCGCGATTATTTTGGCATTGATTGGGGCTCCAGCAGCGATCCCCTTCGTGCTCTTGCATGGCGCTGGCAATGGGATGCTGACGATCGCGCGCGGCACATTGCCACTGGCGCTGTTCGGCCCCGCCGGCTACGGCCTGCGAACCGGACTGCTCGCAGCACCTGCGCGCGTCCTCCAAGGCGGCGCACCGCTGCTGTTTGGGCTGGTGCTTGATCGGGGCGGGCCACTCGCGGCGCTGCTGCTGACGGGCACCCTCACCGGCGTCTCACTGCTCGCCCTGCTTTTATTGAGAGAGCCTCCCGAATCTGACGTCGGACACCGCAATCGTTGATGAGCAGCCCGCCCGAACGCGTCCTCGGAGGACGTGCTGCGTGGTTTGCGGGCCCGCGCTGCACCGGGGCAGGTGTCAAAATCAACTTTCCCTGGCGACTTGTAGCCTTGGCGAACGGCCCTCTCAGACACTGCAATACCGTCATTTGCTTGCGGGCTACAGACCCGCAACACCTGCTCGTGCCCGTCTATAAATCGGCGTGGGGTTCCGACGGCGATCTTCACGACAAGCGATTGGTTCTCCATGCTATGCAGGGGTCCCGAGGCGGCGCTCATTCACAGGTGCCGGATGACGTGCTCCCCTGAAATGTCGCCATTCTGAAGTAGGATTCGGCCCGCAAGGAGACACGTCGCTGTCTGGCGCACGGGTCACCCGTGAGCTGACGGCCCTGATTGCCCGACGTGGCACTCCGATGATGGTGGTCAGCGACAACGGCACCGAGCTGACCAGCAGCGCCATACAGCGCTGGTCGCAGGAGATGGCTGTGGCGTGGCACCGCATCACCCCCGGAAAACCGCAGCAGAACGCATTTGTGGAGGGCTTCAACGAGCGTCTACGCGATGAATGCCTCAACGAGACATTGTTTACCTCAATCGCTCATGCCCATGTCGTCCTGGCCGATTGGCGCACGGACCACAACACCGTCAGACCCCACTCGAAACTTGGAGGCCGAACCCCAACCCAAATCGCCGCTCAACGCTGGCTGGGGCATGCCCCAGCCAGCGTTGCCAACAAGGCAAATCTCGAACATCAATCAACAGCCAAATGCTACTTTTGAGCGGATACATTCAGGGGAGCACGTCACGCGAGCTGAAACTGAACCTGCGGATCAAACCCCGAAAGCGTTTGCAACGCGACAAGCCCGCCGTCTTGGCTGTGCCTGACAACCCGAACGTGGTGTGGTCGATGGATTTCATGGCTGACAGGTTGGAGGATGGCCG
>CAIJTR010000003.1 GCA_903823665.1 uncultured Rhodospirillales bacterium | reverse complement strand
CACGCCGAATATAAAGCGAGCGTAAGCAGGATTGGCGCGAATTGCGTCCAGGCTGCTCGGTGGTGGGATCGCAAGGCCGTCATCAAGCGCCGCATCAATCCAGGCAACCGCTGCTTCCTCGGCATCTGTGATCACATCATCCAGCGTGTCGCCCGCCGAGAAGCAGCCCGGCAGATCAGGAACCACCACGCCAAACGCGGTGCTTTCTGTCCCGGGCTCAACCGATCTCAACACCCAGGCTTTGGCACCGTCAGTGCTGCCAGCGTGCCGGACATCACGAAGTCGCCGAAATCCATCGACAATCCGTCCGCGATCCCGTTCGCCCAATAGCGCATCCCCACCTCATAATCCGGTTGCTGCCCGGTGGTGGCGTCGTGGTCGAAGAAGGCGATGTGCACATGCCCGCTCGGCATCGTCGCCAGCGGCAGAGCCTTGTCGGTGGCGAATTTCGAAATCGAAGGCTCGTTCGGCTGCGTCGGCCAGCTGTTGATCGCCACCGAACTGTCCTGCGCCCCGCCCTGGCTGCTGCCGTCGAACAGCGGGAGCGCGATAAACTTCGATCCTTTTTCAGCCGCCGCAATGATCGCCTCGGTGTGCGCCGTCGGAAACAACGTGCCCTCGGGCAGCTTCATCGTGCTGGCTTCCGGTGAGCTGTAAGTCACCGTCCCAGCCCCGCCCTTGCGCTCCAGCGAGGCGTCACCCGCCACTTCGCTCGTCACCGCGTCATCGGTCGTCTGATGCATCTTGAACCGCATCGAAAGCCCGTCCTTGCTCTCGAACGTGGTATAATCAGAGATCATCGTGATGTTCTGGCCCTCACGATTGACGAGGTTCATCGTCAAACGCTGCTGGACCGCCCAGCCGTCACACGCGTCGATCACCTCATAGACCATCTTGCCGGTGCCGCCGGCGATATCCCCGCCGCGCTCTTTCTCCATGGTGAGTTTGTACTCGGCCTTATGGGCGGCGATGTCGACGGCGAGGGCCCCGCTTGCGGGCAGCAGCAAAAAGGCGGCAGCAAAGGGAAGGGCCAGTCGGCGCATTATGTCTATCTCCAGGCGGAGCGTTGAACATAGGGATGCCCTGTGATGAGTGCCAGATAGGCTACGGCCATAAGGCGGGATGCGAGCCCAACGGCATGCTCGGCCGCAACCACACAGCCGGAGTGGCGGAAAGCTGGGCCGCATGACGGACAGCATGCATCACCCCGAACCCGCTTTGCGTCGTCTCCATCAAATCGGCCACCGTCGCCATGGTTTGAGGCGTCACATCAGGGCCACCCTCAATCCGCCCGAGCCCGCGCAGCCACAGCGCGGTGCGCGCGAGTGAAACCTCCACATGCCAACTCCCGCCCTGCGTGGCCCTGCGATGCAGCGCCGCCATCACGCCCAGCGCCAGCAGATAGCCGGTGGCATGATCCAGCGCCTGCACCGGCAAAGGCCTTGGAGCGGCCTGACCAAAAGCCTCCGCCTCCGCCACGTTGAACCCACTCGCCGTCTGCACCAGACTGTCAAATCCGCGCCGCCCCGACCAAGGCCCCACCGGCCCATAGGCGGAGAGTGACGCCGAGACGATGCCAGGCCGCATCTCCGCCAATCGCCCAGGCGCGAAGCCGTGGCCTGCGATCGCACCGGGCCGATACCCCTGCACGAACACATCCGCCCCACGCACCAGCGCCGCCAGCCCGTCCCGGCCCTCGGTCGTGCGCAGATCGAGCTGCGCGGCCAGCTTCCCCCGTCCAAGATCATCGATGCGCACGGAGGGCAGCCCAGGCCCGGTGATGTTCATCACGTCCGCCCCATGGACCGCCAACGTCCGTCCGCACACCGGCCCCGCAATCACCCTCGTCAACTCCGCCACCCGCACGCCCGCCAGCGGACGATCCGCCATCGGCAACCCCTGCCGTGGCGCATCGCCAATCCGCGTGATCGAAATCAACGGCTGCGTCCGCACCGCCTGCCCCTGTGGATGCGCGTCCCACTCGGCAAAACTCCGCAGCGCCGTCACCGCACACCCGGCCGCCGCCGCAGCATCCTCAAACTCCACCGCCCGCCAGGATTTCAGAGCCGCACCCACCGCTTCCCGAGTGCCCTCACACTCGAGCAGCTTCAGCACCCCATCGCGGTGATGCGGAAAATTCGTATGCAGTCGCACCCACCCGTCCGCGCACGGATACAGCCCGGCAATGGCATCCCACAGCGGCGGGTCCTCGCGCCCGTCAATGCGAATGAACTGCTCGGACCAAAACTCCGCACACGCATGGCGCATATCCACGCCAACCTGCTGCGCAGCCCCACCCCGCAGCCGCCACAACGAAGCCGCCGCCAGCCCAGAAGCCGCAATGCTCGCCGCAGCGGCCGTGCCAACCGCGAACGACGAAGGCAACGCCGGATCACGCCCGGTGATCTCAACCCACCCCAGCGCATCCTCTGGTAGCGCCACGCCAGACCACAGCTCTGTAAGTGTCGAGAGGGGCGTCATGCAGGCTTCCTTTGGCAACGATTTCAGGCCAGCGTAACGTCAACTTATAACGGCGGAAAGATTGCGCCCATGAACGAGCTACTGGCCCTGCGTCCCTTCCTGCCCGCCAAGGACATGGCGAAATCCATCGCCTTCTATGAGGCCCTCGGCTTTCGCGTCACCCACCGCGACGACACCATCGCCATCATGAAGCTCGATAGCTTCAGCTTCATTCTGCAAAACTACTACGTCCAGGAGTGGGCGGAGAACACCATGCTGCAAATGATGGTGCGTGATGTCGAACCCTGGTGGGCCGCCACCGTCAACGCCGAAAAGCTCGTCGCCGAGTTCGGCGTGCGGGAGCCAAGGGCACCGGAAATGCAGAAATGGGGCCTCATCGTCGGCTTCATCTTCGACCCCTCCGGCGTGCTCTGGCACGTGGCCGAGGCTCCATTTTAGCTCATGCTGATCCGTAAACTCACCGAGAGCGACAGCCCCGCCTTCCGCGCCCTCCGCCTCGAAGGCCTGCGCCTGCACCCCGCAGCCTTTGGCTCCGACCACGAAGAATCGCTCGCCCTGCCTGAGAGCTTCTTCACCAAATGGATCACCGACGCCCAACCCGGCGCCATTTTCGGTGCCTTCGACGGCGAAACCCTCGTGGGCCTTGCCGGTCTTGCGGTCGAGCGCGGTCGCAAGAAGCGGCACAAGGCGCTGCTTTGGGGCGTCTACGTCGCCGCCTCCCACACCCGTCACGGCCTCGGCCGCCGCCTGGTGCAAGCCGTCATCGACGAAGCCCGCCTCAAATGCTTCCTGCTGCACGCCTCCGTCTTGATGGAAAATAATGCCGCCCGCGCCCTCTACGCCAGCCTCGGCTTCACCCCCTACGGCCTGGAGCGCAAAGCCGTCAGGGTGGATGGCGTGTTCCATGACGACGAACTCCTGGTTCTCGACTGCACCGAACCGGCCTAGCCCAAATGCGGCACTGCGGCATAAACTGCGCCGAACGCCGAGGACAAACCCCCCATGCCGCTGAGTCCCCCCGCCGCCCGCAAAGCCTTGCACACCCGCACCATCACCCTGCACGGCTATCAGCGTGACGACGGCCAGTTCGATGTCGAAGCCGAAATCATGGACACCAAGGCCTATGGCTTTGAAACCGAGGACCGCATTGTCGCCCCCGGCGCACCCTTGCACCACATGCATGCCCGCATCACCGTCGATCATCAAATGATCATCACCAAAGCCGAAGCCTCCACCGAGCACGGCCCCTTCTTTATCTGTAGCGATGGGGCGGACACGTTCAGCAGGCTGGAGGGCCTGACCATCAAAGCCGGCTTCCTGCGCGCCGCCAACGAACGCCTCGGTGGCCCCGAAGGCTGCACCCACATCCGCGAGCTGTTGCAGCAAATGGCCACCGTCGCCCTGCAAACCACCTTCGTCATCCGCAAAGACCAGCCACCCAGCAATCCGCCCCGCATGCTCAACACCTGCCACGCCTACGCCGCCAATCGTAGCGTGGTGCAGCGCAAATGGCCGGAATTCTACACGGGAGGCTGAGTGTTTGTTACGGTATCATAGCGACTAAAGCGTGAGTATGTGCCACGTCCAAGCCCGGCGGCTGCAAGAAAAACCGCGGGGTGGGCAATCCGCCTGACGTCACCCACCCAACAACACGAAAGCCATCACCCCGCCCAACGCGGCAGCATTGCCTGTGCATTCCCGCGACCAATAAGACGCATATCCGCCTCGCTCAGCACCGCCCGCAATGACGTGATCTGCTCCAGCGCCGTGCGATACGGATAATCCGTGCCGAACACGATCTGCTTGGCGTCCACCATCCGCGTGAGGGCTGCCATCGTCACGGGGTTCGAGGCCTGCGCCGTGTCGTAATAAAACCGCTTCAACTGCGCCATCACGCCCGGCCCGGTGAACGATTTGTATTCCGGCATCGACACCATCTGGATGGTAAAACGGTCGATCACCGACGTGACCGTGCCGCCGGCGTGGGAGAAGATGAACTTCACATTCGGCGTGCGCTCGGCGGTGCCGGAGAACACCAGATTGCCGATGCTGCGCGTGGTGTCGGTGTTCCACTCCACCATCGAGGGCGGCACGGAGGCGAGATTGACGCAGCAATCCGGCGTGGTCGGGTGGGTATAGGCCACCGCATTGCGCCGGTTCAGCTCCGCCCACACCGGTGCGAAGCTGGCATGGCCGAGCCATTTGTCGCCATAGCTGGTCATGAACGCCACACCGTCCGCCTTCAGCACATCGAGCGCGTAGGCGATTTCCTTCAGCGTTTCGTCCACGTGCGGCATCGGCAGGGCGGCGAAGAAGCCAAAGCGGCCAGGGTGCTTCTCGGTGAGCGATTTCGCATACTCATTGCACTCCCGCGCCAGCGCCGCCGCGTCCTGCGGGCCGAGGATGCTCACGGCGGGCATGGTGATCGACAGGATGGAGGTGGCGATGCCGCCGCGCTCCATATCCGCCAGCGAATGCTCCGGCGTCCAGTTGTTGACCGGGGGGCTATCGAGCTTGGCCTTCTTCAGCGCGGTGATCCAGGTGGGGGGCGAGAGGTGATGATGCACGTCGATCAGCCCCGGCGGGGCGGCGGACTGGGCGAGGGCGGGGGAGGCCGCGAGGGCGGCGGCGGTTCCGGCGAGGAAGGCGCGGCGGCCGAGCGACGGCGCGCAGCAGCGGCAGCGAAACGACTTGGAACCCGGCTTGTGCATGGCGTTTCCCCGTTCTTTTTTGTGATCGTGTGAAAAACTGCGGGCTGGGTCAACACATGAGGCATCACGTGGCAGAGTGGAGCGATCAATTCGAGGTCATGTCCCCAGATGCCAAAGCTGAGATTCATCTTCGTCGTCGACGGCGGGGCCACCAAGACGGAGGCGGAGCTGCGCCTGCTCGACGGCACGGTTCTCGCCGCTGCTCGCACCGGGCCGTGCAATCTGTATCAGGATGCGCAGGCGGCGATTGCCAGCGTGCGGGCGGCTTGGGTGGATTGCGGTGGTGGGGCGTCCGCGAGCGAGACGATCATCAGCGCGGGCATTGCCGGGTCGAGTGCTGCGGGGGCTCCGGCTTTGTTCCACTCGGCGTTTGCGGAGTTCGCCGGATCGTATCTGTCCGGCGACGGCTACACCGCGCTGGTGGGGGCGTTCGGCGCTGAACCCGGCGCGTTGCTGTCGATTGGCACTGGCGTGGTGGGCTGCCGGTTTGATGCGGTGGGCCATTACACGCAACTGGGTGGCTGGGGGTTTCCGGTGGGAGATCTCGGCGGTGGCGCATGGCTTGGCCTGCATCTTGTGGGTGCGTGGCTGGAGCATCTGGACGGCAGCGCCACCGAGGCGGGATCGCCTTCGCTCTGGCACGCGGTGGGGTTGCGCTTGGGCAGCAACCGGCGGGAGATTCTGGCGTGGTTGCGGGCGGTGCGGCCGGATGGGTTTGCGTCCCTCGTGCCGGATTTGCTGCGGGAGGCCGATGCAGGGTGCGACGTGGCACTTCGACTGCGGGGGGAGGCTGTGGCCCACATTGCCCGTCTCGCCCGCGCCATTTCGGGCGAGCAGCTTCTGCCGGTGGCGCTGTCGGGCGGGCTGGCTGCCGCGCTGGAACCGCATTTGCGGGCGGAGCTTGGCGAGCGGTTGCAGGCCTTGCGGCGCATTTCCCCGCTGGATGGCGCGTGGCGGATCGCCCTTGGCGAGCGCCCGGCGGAATTCCCTCTGGCACGTGATTTTGCCCTCTCGCAATGATGGGGCTAGCATTTTGCTACTGTTTTCGCGCACTCGCCCAAACCGGAGATCATAAGGCCATGAACGCCGCATCCCCCGCCCGCCGTCTGCTGCTCGCAACCCTCGCCGCTGCCGGCCTGATCGCCAGCGCCCCCGCCCGTGCGGGAGACATCACGTTCTGGACCTGGCGGCAGGAGGATCGCGCCGCATACACCGAATTGTTCAAGGATTTCACCGCCGCCAATCCCGGCATCAACGTGAAGATCGAGGCGTTCGAGGCGGCGAATTACAACACCATCGTCTCCACCGCACTGGCCGGTGGCAAGGGTGGCGACGTGTTGCAGGCGCGTGCTTATGGCGGGCTCGAACTGGTGGCGAAGTCTGGCTACTACCTGCCGCTCGACACGACGAACGTGCCGGAGTTGGCGAATATCCCGCCCGCCGCGCTGGCCGCTGAGACGCTGCGTGCGGATGGCCGCGTGTATGCCGTGCCATTCGCCTCGCAAACGCTGGGGCTGCTGGTGAACAAGGAGGTGTTTGCCAAAGCGGGTGTCACGCCGCCGACCACTTGGGCGGAGGTTGCGACTGCGGGAGCGGCGCTGAAGGCGAAGGGCGTGACACTGATCGCCAACGGCACCGCCACGCCGTGGATGGACGAGATTTTCGCCGCCATCTTCACCAACCCGATGCTCGGGCCGGATTTCGTGGCCGATCTGCAGACGGGAAAGGCGAGCTTCTCTGATCCGCGTTATGTGGCAGCGCTGACCAAGCTGCTCGACATTCGCGCGCAACTGCCGGATGGCTTCACGGGCGTGGATTACGCAACTGGACAGCAGCTGTTCCTGTCCGGTCGTGCCGCGATCTTTGCAGGCGGCAGCTTTGAGATTGCCAATTTCCGCAAGCAGAACCCAAAGCTCGATCTTGATTTCATCGCACCGCCCGCGCCGACCGCCGGTGCGCCACAATACGTGACGCGCTTCTTTGATGGGGGCTACGCGGTGAACGCGAAATCACCCAATCAGGCCGATGCGCTCAAGCTGGTGCGCTACATGGCAACGCCTGCTTATGGCAATAAATTCGCCTCGCTGCTCGGCAACATCTCGCCGATCAAGGGTGTGGTGATCACCGACCCGCTGCTGGCGAAGGTGTCGGCGTTGGGTGACACGTCGATGCCCTACATCACGCTGGCGATGTTTCGGTTTGAGAGCCCGACCGGGTCTGAGCTGATGTCCAACGCGGTGCAGAAGATGATGGGTGGGACTGAGACGCCGCAGCAGGTGGGTGATGAGGTCACCACCGGCCTCGCCAAGTGGTACAAGCCGTTCCAGAAGAACTGAGCTGTGATGCGTCGGCAGGGCTTATGGATTGCGGCCCTGCTGACGCCTGCGGCTTTGACGATGGCGGTGTTCGTCGTCTGGCCGATGCTGGGGGCGTTTCGTTACGCGTTCTTCTCGTTCAACGGGCTGCTGCCGGCTGATTTCGTGGGCCTTAGCAACTTCGTTGATGTGCTGGCGCGGGCACCGTTCAAAGCCGCGGTGTTCGCGGCCCTTTGGCACAACATCATCGTGTTCGTGTGCCTGATGCTGTTTCAGAACGGGCTGGCGTATTTGATCGCCTATGCGCTGTTGAAGCAGTGGCCGCTGCATCGGGTGCATCAGGTGATCGTGTTTCTGCCGGTGGTGCTGTCGGCGGTGATTGTGGGCTTTCTGTGGAAGCTGTTTCTGCACCCGCTGTTCGGGCTGGTAAATGCGGCGCTGGCGCTGGTGGGTATTCACGGCCCGCCCTGGCTGGGCAATGAGAGCACGGCACTGGGCAGTCTGATCTTCGTCAATGGCTGGCATTTCCTCGGCATGGCGGCGCTGATTTTCCTGGCGGGGATGCAGCGCATTCCGCAGGAGGTGATGGAGGCGGCGCGGATTGATGGGGCGAGTGACGGCGTGCTGCTGCGCCGCATTGTCTGGCCGCTGGTGGCGCCGGCGGTGACGATCATCTTCATCCTGACGTTCATCGGCAGCTTCAACTGGTTCGAGTTGCCGTATGTGATGGCGGGGCTGACGGGTTCTCCGGGCGGGGCGACGGACGTGCTGGGGCTGGTGTTTTATCGCACAGCGTTTGGAAGTGTGAGTTCCGGCCTACAGGATTTCGGACATGGCAGTGCGCTGGCGGTGCTGATGTTCCTGTTCATCGCCGTGTTCTCGGCGGTGGCGCTGCGGTTCCTCCGGCGACGCGAGATTGCGTTGTGAAGCGCTTTACCCCCGGTGCGGTGGCGGTGCAAACCCTGCTGCTGCTGAACGGGCTCGTCATGCTCTACCCGTTCGTCGTCATGCTGATGTCGGCGTTCAAATCGAATGCGGAGATTTTTGCGTCACCGTTTGCGCTGCCGGAAAGTCTTGATCTCACCAACATCCATCGCATTCTTGATGAGACGGACCTAGCCACCTATCTCGCCAACTCGGCGCTGATCACCGCCAGTTCGATTGCGGTGCTGCTAACGTTTGGCACCATGGCCGCCTATGCCATCGCGCGATATACGTTTCGATTGCGAGAGATCGTGTTCTTCTTCTTCGTGGCCGGGCTGATGGTGCCGTTGAAGCTCGCCATCATTCCTCTGTTCATCCAGCTCGATGTTCTGCATCTGCTCGACACGCGGCTGGGGCTGATGCTGATTTATGTGGCGATGGGTCTGCCCTCGACCGTGTTCATCCTGACCGGCTTCCTGCGCACGCTGCCGGGGGAGCTTGAGGAGTCGGCCCGCATTGAGGGCGCATCGGAGGCACGGATTATGTGGCAGATCATGCTGCCGCTGGCGCGACCTGCCATGGTGATTGCGGGCATTCAGAACGCGGTGCCGATCTGGAATGATTTCTTTTTCCCGCTGGTGTTCATCACCACCGACAGCCGCAAAACCTTGCCGCAGGGCCTCAGCGTGTTCATGGGCGAATACAACACCGATTGGGGCGTGCTGTTCGCGGGCCTCTCGCTCGCAGCGCTGCCGATCATGATTTGCTACATCGCCCTGTCGCGCCAGTTCATCGCGGGTTTGACGGCGGGGGCTGTGAAGTAGGAACCTATCCGCCTGCACTTGGAGAGCCCGCATGCCCGTCATCAATCGCATCGCCGCCGACGCCCCTGAACTGACCGAGATCCGTCGTGATCTGCACGCCCATCCCGAGCTTGGGTTCGAGGAGCACCGCACCAGCGCCATCGTGGCGGAGAAGCTGGAAAGCTGGGGCATCAAGGTCACGCGCGGCATTGCCACCACGGGTGTTGTCGGTTCGCTGAAAGTTGGCAATTCCGACCGCGCCATCGGCATTCGTGCCGACATGGACGCGCTGCCGATGAGCGAGTGGAACAATTTCGAGCACGCCAGCAAAAACCCCGGCAAGATGCACGCCTGCGGCCATGACGGGCACACCACGATGCTGCTCGGCGCTGCGAAGTATCTCGCCGAGACCAAGAATTTCGACGGCACCATCCACTTCATCTTTCAGCCCGCCGAAGAAGGCGGCGGCGGTGGTCGCGTGATGGTGGAGGAAGGGCTGTTCGATCGCTTCCCGTGCGATTTCGTGTTCGGCCTGCACAATGACGGAACCCTGCCGGTTGGCACCATGACCGCCGTTTCAGGCGGTGTGTGTGCGGCGTCAGACACGTTCAAGATCACCATCACCGGCCGTGGCGGTCACGCGGCGGGGCCGCATCGCAGCATCGATCCGGTGGTGATCGGCAGCCATATCGTGATCGCGCTGCAATCCGTCGTCTCGCGTCGGGTGAACCCGCTGGATTCAGCCGTGCTCTCCATCACGCAGTTCCATGCCGGCAGTGCGAGCAACATCATCCCCGAGACGGCGTGGCTGAACGGCACCGTTCGTACGCTGCTGCCGGATGTGCAGGATGAGATGGAGCCACTGATGCGCCAGGTCATCGAGAACACGGCCGCCGCCCATGGTGCAGTGGCGGAGTTTGAATACAAGCGCGGCTATCCGCCGGTGGTGAACTCGCTCGAAGCCACCGAGCGCGCCGCCAAGGCAGCGGCCAAGATCGTGGGCGTGGAGCACGTGCTGCGCGAACGTCGCCCGGGCATGGGCGGCGAGGATTTCAGCTACATGGCGCAAAAGGTGCCGGGCTGCTTCGTGCGCGTGGGGCAGATGCACACCAGCCGCGAGAACAAGGGCGCGCATCATCCACTGTATGAGTTCAACGACGAAATTCTACCGCTGGGGGCCTCGCTGTGGGCAACCCTGGTGGAGCAGGAATTGCCGCGCGAGTGACCCCTGTCGCCTCCTTCTTGTTGGCCTTCCCCGCCCTGTTTTCGATCGTGAACCCACTGGGCGGGGCGTTCATCTTCAACGAGGTGACGGGCGAGTTGAACCAGGCGGCCAGCCTGCGCATGGCGCGCAAGGTGGCGACGTATTCAGCCATTGTGATGCTTGTCGCCCTCTGGGGCGGTGCGTATGTACTGAATTTTTTTGGCATTTCGTTGGGCGCGTTGCGCATCGCCGGGGGGCTGTTCGTCACCCTGCGCGGCTTGGAGATGCTGGCAGCGCCGGAGCGGCAAGAGGCACGCAAGACCGAGCAAGCGGGATCATCGGCGTTTGACATGGACGCCATGGCGTTCTTCCCGCTCACCATGCCGTTCACCACCGGGCCGGGCACAATCGCGGTGGCGGTGGCACTTGGTGCGGAAAGGCCTGCAAGCGGGCTGGGGCTGCTGCCGTTCTTCCTGGGTGTGTCCTCGGCGGCTCTCGCAGTGGCTGTGCTGGTTTGGATTTGTTATCGCTTCGCCGGGCGCATGGCCTCAACCCTCAGTGCCTCGGGCCGCAAAACCGCCTCACGGCTGACGGCGTTCTTGCTGCTGTGCACCGGCGTGCAGATTTTGCTGGCCGGGATTGAGGGCGAAATCACGCGGTTGCTGCAACTCGGCTGAACCTTCCGCGCCATGCCTGTTGCGCATCGCTGCGTTGTGCCTATCATCACCAAATCGATTGCAAGGGAAGAAACAATGCGCGTGAAGTTGTTGAGTTGGCTGTTGGCGACGGCACTTGTCGCACCGGCGATGATGGCTCCGGCCCATGCGGCGACGTTCAAATGGGCCAACAATGGCGACATCCGCGCCATGGACCCGAACACGCTGAACGAGACCGTTCAGAACACGCTGCTCGCCAACATTTACGAGCCGCTTGTCCAGCGTGACAAAAACCTCAAGGTGGAACCCGGCCTTGCCGTCTCCTGGGAGCAGAAAAGCCCGGTCGTGTGGGTGTTCCACCTGCGCCCGAATGTGAAATGGGAAGACGGCAGCACGCTGACTGCGGATGACGTGGTGTTCTCGTTCAAGCGCATCGCGGGCAAGACCTCGCAGCAATCCGATGACGTTTCGACCGTCAAGGAAGTGCGCAAGATCGATGACCTGACGGTGGAGATCGAGACGCTTGGCCCCGACCCGATCCTGCTGCAGGAACTGCCGGGCGTGTCGATCATGAACAAGGCGTGGCTGGAGAAGAACAACTCCGTCGAGCCAGCCATCGTCGGCACCAACGAGAATTTCGCGCTGCGCAACGCCATGGGCACCGGCCCGTTCCGCCTGACCATCCGCGAGGCGGATCGTCGGACGGTGATGGAGAAGAACCCGGCCTGGTGGGGCAAGGTTGAGCACAACCTCGACCGGTTCGAGTTCACCGTCAT
The DNA here is from genome assembly GCA_903823665.1 of uncultured Rhodospirillales bacterium. Lineage (GTDB taxonomy): Bacteria > Pseudomonadota > Alphaproteobacteria > Acetobacterales > Acetobacteraceae > CAIQQQ01. The sequence continues at coordinate 10,972 of CAIJTR010000003.1, read as the reverse complement.
CGCCTCTGCCCCGACCCGCGTGGCGGCTTTGCTGTCCGGCGAGATGGACATGATCTACACCGTGCCCACGCAAGACATGGACCGGATCGCGCAGACACCGGGCCTGAAGCTCATTCAGGGGCCAGAGCTGCGGACGATCTATCTCGGCATGGATCAGTTCAACCCCGAGCTGCTGAAATCGACGGTGAAGGGCAAGAACCCGCTGAAGGACAAGCGGGTGCGTGAAGCTTTTGCACTTGCCATTGACGAGAACGCCATCGCCAAGGTGGTGATGCGCGGCCAGGCGAAGCCGACCTGGGAGCTGTGGGGCGACGGCATCAACGGCTTCAACCCGGCGCTGAACGTGCGGCCGAAGACGGATATCGCTCGTGCGAAGGCGTTGCTGGCTGAAGCTGGCTATCCCGACGGGTTCGGCATCACGCTGGATTGCCCGAATGATCGCTACGTGAATGACGAGGCGATCTGCACTGCCATCTCGTCGATGATGGCCAAGGTTGGCGTGAAGGTTGAGGTCTATGCCCGCACCAAGGTGAAGTTCTTCGCCGAGATCGGCTATCCCCGCTACGAAACCAGCTTCTACCTGCTGGGATGGACGCCTTCCACCTATGACGCCGAAAACGCGCTGAAGCAGCTGATGCAAAGCCGTGGCAAACCGGGTGAGGGACTGGGTCTGGGCAATGACGGCGGCTACTCGAACAAGCACGTTGATGATCTGATCGAGAAGATTGCGGTGGAGCTGGACGGCAAGAAGCGCTCAGCGATGATCGACGATGCGATGAAGACCATTCAGGGCGATTTCGGCACCATTCCGCTGCACCAGCAGACCATCGTCTGGGCAGCAAAGAAGAACATCGAACTGACGCAGCCCGCCGACAACACCTTCCCGATGAAGTGGGTGAATGTGAAGTAAGTCGAGACTTTGACAGATGGGGTGCAGTTCCAAAGTGGACTGCACCCTACGGTGCTCGCAATGGCAGCGGGGTCGGCCTATAACCCCCGCCCATGAGCACTGAAACCAATTTCGAGATCGCGCGCCGCCGCACGTTTGCGATCATCTCCCATCCTGACGCCGGCAAAACCACGCTGACCGAGAAGCTGCTGCGCGAAGGCGGGGCCATTCAGATGGCCGGCAACGTGCGCGCCAAGGGTGAGCGCCGCCGCACGCGCTCCGACTGGATGGGCATTGAGCGGGATCGCGGGATCTCCGTCGTGACCTCGGTGATGACGTTCGAGCACGCGGGCTGCGTGTTCAACCTGCTGGACACGCCGGGGCATGAGGATTTCTCCGAGGACACGTATCGCACGCTGACGGCGGTGGACGCCGCCGTGATGGTGATCGACGCCGCCAAGGGCATCGAGGCGCGCACCCGCAAGCTGTTCGAAATCTGCCGGCTGCGCGACATCCCGATCCTCACCTTCATCAACAAGATGGACCGTGAGGCGCAGGACCCGTTCGCGCTGCTGGATGAAGTTTCGTCCGCACTGGCGCTCGACACCGCACCGGTGACATGGCCGGTGGGGCGGGCGTCGGAGTTCGTGGGCACCTATGACATTCGCAAGCGGACCTATCGGCTGACGACGGAACTGGGCCAGTCTGACCCGCGCATGATCGCGATGGGCGATGAGCTTGACCTTGTGCACGGCGCGTTGCCGGAATTCGACGAAGAAAGCTTCAAGGCAGGCCACCTCACGCCGGTGCTGTTCGGCAGCGCCATTCGCGACATCGGCGTGGCCGATCTGCTCGACGCGCTCGCGGAATACGGCCCGCGCCCGCGCGCGCAGCCGGCGGACACGCGGGTGGTGGAGGCGAGTGAGGAGAACCTCACGGCACTCGTGTTCAAGATTCAGGCGAACATGGACCCGAACCACCGCGACCGCATCGCCTTCGCCCGCGTGTGCAGCGGCAAGTTGGTGCGGGGGATGCGGCTGAAGCAGGTGCGGACCGGCAAGCTCATCCCGCTGCACGCCCCGCAGTTCTTTTTCGCGCGGGATCGGCAGATTGCCGATGAGGCCTATGCGGGCGACGTGGTGGGCATCCCCAATCACGGAACCCTGCGCATCGGTGACACGCTTTCCGAGAACGAGGATTTGAACTTCGTCGGCGTTCCATACTTCGCGCCAGAAATTCTGCGCCGGGTGCGGCTGTCCGACGCGATGAAGGCAAAAAAGCTGCGGCAGGCGTTGCAGGAACTGGCGGAGGAGGGCGTGGTGCAGCTGTTCCGCCCGCAGGATGGCTCACCGCCGATGGTGGGTGTGGTCGGCACCTTGCAGTTGGACGTGCTGGTGGCGCGGCTGGCCGGGGAATACGGCGTTCCCATCGGCTTCGACACCACGCCGTATCAGCTGGCGCGCTGGGTGTATGGCGATCGCGCACTGGTGGAGAAATTCGCAGCCGATCAGCGCAGCTCGATGGCCGATGATGTGGATGGCGACCCGGTTTATCTGGCGTCCAGCAACTTCATGATGCGCCGGACGGCCGAGCTGAACCCTGGCCTGGTGTTTCGCGACATCAAGGATTTCCGGGTGGAGAAGACGGCGGCCTGACGCTACGCTGCCTGAGCGTCTGACCAGGTCAAACTGAAGCAGTTTGACCCGAAAGTCAGCCGCTCAGTCTATGTTGAGAGGGCGTCTTATCGATTTCGGTTGATAGAACCAAAATCGGACGCACTCTAAAACCGGGAGAGCGCCATGAGCACCACCATCATCACCCACGCCGATGACGCCGCGTTCGACCAGGGCCTGCGCGCGTTTTTCGCCTATCGCGACCTCGGCATCGCTGGGGCGTCCGGCGGCAAGATGGGCGCGCATGTCATCCGCGCCGTGCCCGGTGAGGGGCCGAAGCCGGAGTGGCACACGCACAGCCTCGATTTCCAGATGGTGTATGTGCTGCGCGGCTGGGTGGAGTTCGAATATGCCGATATCGGTCCTGTGCGGCTGGAGGCTGGGGCGTCAGTGTATCAACCGCCAGGCGTGCGGCATCGGGAGGTGGCGCATAGCGATGATCTGGAGATGCTGGAGGTGACGTCTCCGGCGGAGTTTGAGACGCATGGTTGATCCCGCCGATTGCCCATCCGACGCAGCCTTGAATAGAATTCGCAGACGCTTCGTGGTAATTTGCCTCTGTCTTTAGGTTTACACGCGATGGCAACAGCCGAACATCTGACCATCATCTTGCCGGCCGAAACGGCTTCCATCTTAAAAGATGCGATGGCGGAAGGCGTTTATGCCTCCACGAGCGATGTGGTGAACGAGGCGCTGCTCGTCTGGGAAAAAGCCCGGATGGATGCGCTCACGTCGCTGAAGAATGATATCGGCATTGGCCTGCGTGATCTGGCCGAGGGACGGGTGCATGATCTCGACCGCAGCCGCATCGAGGCTCTGCGCAAGCGCCCATCATAGCATTGCTGAAGGTCCGCCTCACCGAAGCGGCGGAACGCGATCTGGCCGATATCGAAGATTTTCTGGCGGTGGAGGCAAGTGACACCGTCGCAGACCGCGTGGTGAGCGAGATTATCACCGCTGCGCAAAATCTATGCCGATTTCCGCTGGCAGGCAGCGTTCGCCCCAATTTGGCGCGCGATGTGCGGGTGATCTTTCACGGCAGCTACGGCGTCTATTATCGCAATCTGGACGACGCCATTGTTGTCCTTCGCGTCTTGCATGGTGCGCGTGACGTCGCGGCCTTGGCGAAGCGAGTCGGGATCGGGTGAGCGGCATTGGGATGGGTGCGTGGAGCGAAGAACCAGCCGACATGCCAGAGACCGGAGAGCGCGCAGACCCGTAGGATGGGTGCAACCCATCAATGTCCAATGATACGCCACTAGTAATGATGTGGCTCGCCGGGGGAGTTTCTGATGCGCAGGCGGCTCGTGGCATCGTGGGACCGGTGAAACCGATCATCGCCGCGACGAAGCGATGGGTTGCACCCATCCTACGGCTTGCTGGCCAGGATGAAGGTTCCAAGGACCGGCCATATGCGGTGATTGTGGGCAGCGCAGAACCGTAGGATGGGTGCAGCCAGTCGATTTTTTTCCGCATCACCAAAGGATGCCGCCGCTTGAGCCCGGTGGGGCAGGTGGGGTCGACGGAAACCGGCTCCGCCCTAAGAGTTGATGGGTTTTCCCCATCCTACGGCTTGCTGCATCGTGTCGCACCGGCGCAGTGCGGGACGTTAAACTCGCTTGAATCATGCGAGGCAGCTTTATCTTGCAGACCTATTCACAGGTTCGCCTCCTTGCAGGATATTTATTTTATCAGCGATCATGTCGATCATTCAGTGGGGACAGGTAAGATGATCGAGTTGCCGCTTAAAGAGATCGAGGGGGCCATTGCTCGCAGTGCGGAAGGACTGCTTAATGCTTTTATTCGAGTATTCGCCGCTCGTCAGGGGGCCAGGGCACTTGAGATCGAAGCGCGGGCTAATGCCGATGCTGAACTTGTTAGGGCCGATACCCGCCGAAAAATCGACCTGCTTGACGCCGAGGCGAAGCGTAATTCTGATCTTTTAGACGCTGCCCACGACCAACAGTTGGAACTGTTACGTAAAAACGTCCAGGCCGAGAATGCTGGTTACATATTTCGTGAAAAGCACATAGAGCTTGAAGACCGTAATCGTTTTGATGTCATGCAGAAATCAGTTGGATACGTAGCAAATTTTGCTGAGGACGAGGGCTGTCGACCACTCGACGACGATTGGATTTTGCGTTTCCTGCATTACGCGGCAAGTGTCGACGATGAGGTACTTCGCTCAATATTGGCGATGGCGCTCGCAGAGGCTTCGTCAAGTGCGAGGCCTATAATTTCGCCGCGAGCGATAGACACAATCCGATTTATGGATTTTGAAGTAAGACAGTCGTTTGATTTTGTCACCCGCCATCTATCTTTATTTGGTAGATTTCCTGAATCATACTTGCAGACAACCTTTCGCGATACGCCAGCCAATTTTAATTTCGCCTTACTGGTCGAAATGGGGCTCGTTAAAATTACGCAAAAACGCGCAATTGCGTTTTTTATTGACCGGTTCCGTTTGTTGGTAACGATCGCTGCAAACTATAATTCTTCATTTTCAGTGATTGAATTCACTCGTGTTGGACAGGAAATCGCGAGTATTCTCCATCCTGGGCTGCGTAAGCGTTTTACATCTGACGGAAAAGATGGAGCAGCGATCGAGGTTGCGATGGTTCAGCGCGATCTTATGGTATCACCTCTGGAACTCCAACGTCATGCAGTTTCACTAGTGCAGGAATTTACTGATAACTACGGGCAGAGTTTCCATCTGCTTTATCATCGGGACGAAGGTCACCCGCTCGCGATTGCTGACACTACACGAAGGGCGCTCGATCAACCGATAGGAATCAAACTGCCACTTTGGGTTGATCGGCATTGCGAACGCGAGGCGATGAAGGTATTACACGAATATTTGAAGTGGTTTGACGATTTTGATAAGCAATTACCAAACATGAGCGCCCATTTTGAACCATTCGAAGCGGATGAATCTTATCCTGAGCCAGATTGAAATCGCCTTACCCTGTACCCCCGAAAAACCGAGCCCTCTCCCTCCGATCCTCAATATTCAGCGTCACCTTGTGACGTAATGTCTCCCGTCCGGCCCCACCAGAGGCGGCGCGTTTAAGGAGGTGGGCGGTGATGCTGCCAGTGTGGGGGAGTGAGCTTGGCGAAGGATTTCGATCCAGGTTGCGGTGCGTGCGGATGCGCAACCGGTCACCAACGGCGGACACCAAGGGGCGGGCTGACGCCCGCCCTATGCACTACGTGATCTCAAACCTCCGCCTTATGCGCAATCCCCTTCTCCGCGAACAGCGTGGTCAGCTCGCCGGACTGGAACATCTCGGTGATGATGTCGCAGCCGCCGACGAATTCGCCCTTGACGTAAAGCTGCGGGATGGTTGGCCAGTTCGAGAATTCCTTGATGCCCTCACGCAAAGCGGCGTCTTCCAGCACGTTCGCGGTGGCGAAGGTGACGCCGGTGTGTTGCAGGATCTGCACCACGCGGGCGGAGAAGCCGCATTGTGGGAACATGGCGTTGCCCTTCATGTAGAGCATGACGGGGTTGGTGGTGATCTCGTTCTGGATGCGGGCTTCGGCGGACATGGCTGGTCTCCTTCCTATTCGGGGGCTGAGGTTTGCAGGGCGAGGGCGTGCAGTTCCCCCCCCATGCGGCCGCGCAGGGCGGCGTAGACGATTTGGTGCTGCTTGACCCGGCTGATGCCGCGAAAGCTCTCGCTGACCACGGTTGCCGCGTAATGATCGCCGTCTCCTGCGAGGTCCTCGATTGAGACCTTGGCATCCGGCAGGGCTTCTTTGATGAGGGCTTCGATGTCGCTCGACTGCATGGCCATGGTGTTAGTCCATCCATTCCGGAAAGAAGCGGGCGTGCTCCTGGCAAAGCGCTTCAACCGATATGGTGGCACCGTCGGCCAGTGTCAAATCCACCCCGCCAGTGGCACCGAGCAGGCGGGAGGGGATGCCAGCTTGCGTGGCTGCGGCCTGCAAAGCCTCTGGGTGATGCACGGCAAGCACGTAGCAGCCTTGGTCCTCTCCGAACCACCAGGCATGCGGTGCGATGCCGGCGGGCGGGTCTACCAGGGCCACGCCGGTGCGGTCCGGCATGATCATCTCAGCGATGGCGACGAGCAGCCCGCCATCAGACACATCGTGGCAGGCGCGGATATTGCCCGCCAGGATTTGCGCGCGAACGAAATCACCGGTGCGGCGTTCTGCGGCGAGATCAACCGGCGGTGGCGGGCCTTCCTCGCGCCCGGCGATTTCGCGCAGCCAGAGCGATTGGCCGAGATGGCCGGAAATGCCGCCGATCAGCACGAGCGATTGCCCGGCGTGAACGGCGAGGCCGACGGCCTGCGCCGCATCTTCCAGCACGCCGAGGCCGCCAATGGCGGGGGTGGGCAGGATACCGCGGCCCTCGGTTTCGTTGTAGAGTGAGACGTTGCCGGACACGACCGGGAAGTCCAGCGCCACGCAGGCTTCCGCCATGCCGCGGATGGAGGCGGCGAACTGGCCCATGATCTCGGGCTTGGTGGGGTTGCCGAAATTCATGTTGTCGGTGATGGCGAGGGGAAGTGCGCCCACGGCGGTGAGGTTGCGCCAGGCTTCGGCCACCGCCTGCTTGCCGCCCATTTCAGGGTCCGCAAACACGTAGCGCGGCGTCACGTCGGTGGTGAGGGCGATGGCGCGCTTCAGGCCGTCGATGCGGACCACGGCGGCATCGGCTCCACCGGGGCGCTTGACGGTTTGGCCGCCGACAGTGCTGTCATACTGGTCATACACCCAGGCGCGGGAGCACAGATCGGGGCAGCCGATCAGCTTGTGTAGCGCGGGGAGGATGCCGATGGGGTCCGCCACTGGGCCAAGTTCCGGCTGCTTTGGCGTCTCGGTGGTGGGGCGGTGATAGAGCGGGGCCTGCTCGGCGAGCGGGTCGAGCGCGATATCCGCCTCGATCACACCGTTGTGCTTCACCACAATGCGGCCGGTGTCGGTGATGTGGCCGATGACGGCGAAATCGAGGTCCCATTTGTCGAAGATGGCGCGGGCGACGTCTTCGCGGTCCGGGCGCAGCACCATCAGCATGCGTTCCTGGGATTCTGAGAGCATCATTTCGTAGGCGGTCATGCCCGGCTCGCGCTGCGGCACGTGGTCGAGGTTCAGTTCGATGCCAACGCCGCCCTTGCCCGCCATTTCGACGGAGGACGAGGTGAGGCCCGCCGCCCCCATGTCCTGAATGGCGACGATGGCGTCGGTGGCCATCAGTTCGAGGCAGGCTTCGATGAGCAGCTTTTCGGTGAAGGGGTCACCCACCTGCACGGTGGGGCGCTTGCTTTCGCTGTCCGCATCGAACTCCGTGCTGGCCATCGTGGCACCGTGAATGCCGTCGCGCCCGGTTTTGGAGCCGACGTACACGACCGGGTTGCCGATGCCTGCCGCCGCCGAGAGGAAGATTTTGTCCTTGTCGGCCACGCCCACCGTCATGGCGTTGACCAGCGGGTTGCCGTTGTAGGAGGGGTGGAAGTTGATCTCACCGCCCACGGTCGGCACGCCGACGCAATTGCCGTAGCCGCCAATGCCACGCACCACGCCATCGACGATGCGCTTGGTGCGGGGAAGTTTTGGATCGCCGAAGCGCAGTGCGTTGAGGTTGGCGATGGGCCGCGCACCCATGGTGAACACGTCACGCAGAATGCCGCCGACGCCGGTCGCGGCACCCTGGTAGGGCTCGATGAAGCTGGGGTGGTTGTGGCTTTCCATCTTGAAGATGGCGGCCAGACCGTCCCCGATATCAACCACGCCCGCGTTCTCGCCGGGGCCGTGAATGACCCAAAGGGCCTTGGTCGGCAGGGTTTTCAGCCAGACGCGGGAGGATTTGTAGGAGCAGTGCTCCGACCACATGACGCTGAACACGCCAAGCTCCGTGAAGCTGGGCGTGCGGCCCATGATGTCCAGCACGCGCTGGTATTCGTCTGCACTCAGGCCGAATTCGGCGGCAAGCGCCTGGTTGACGTCCCTCATGCCGCGAACGCCGCGGTGATGCCGTCAAACAGCGGTTTGCCGTCAATGCCGCCCATCAGCGGGTCTACGAGGTCTTCTGGATGCGGCATCAGGCCGAGCACGCGTAGGTTGGGCGAGTAGATGCCAGCGATGTTGCGGGCCGAGCCGTTGCGGTTGGCATGGGCGTTGATCTCACCTTTGGGTGTGGCGTAGCGGAAGGCGACGAGGCCCTCACCTTCCAGACGGTCCAGCGTTTCGGATTCGGCGAAGTAGTTGCCGTCGCCGTGGGCGAGGGGTGCCCTGAAGATTTCGCGCGGCTGATACTGCGCGGTGTAGTCGGTGTCCGCCCGCTCGACGCGCAAATGGCAATCCATCGACAGGAAGCGCAGGCCGGCGTTGCGCAGCAGGGCACCGGGGAGCAGGCCCGCTTCGGTCAGGATTTGAAAGCCGTTGCAGACGCCGAGCACGTGGCCGCCGCGGGCCGCATGGGCGTGAATGGCGGGCATGATCGGCGAGCGTGCCGCCATCGCGCCGCAACGGAGGTAGTCGCCGAAGCTGAAGCCTCCGGGGATGACGACGAGGTCGATGCCGTCCAGCGACGTCTCCTTGTGCCAGACCATGCGCGGGGGGCGGCCGGTGGCGCGTTCGAGTGCGATGGCCATGTCGCGCTCACGGTTGATGCCGGGGAAGACGACGATGGCAGCGCGCATGTCAGACGATCTCCACCTTGAAGCTCTCGATGACCAAGTTGGCAAGCAGCTTGCGGCCCATTTCCTCAGCGGCGGCGCGGGCCGCTTCCGGGTTGGTCTCGGCCAGCTCCAGCTCGATGCGCTTGCCCACGCGAACTTCGCCGATGCCGGAGAAGCCGAGGGTTCCCAGCGCGTGGCCGATGGCTTTGCCCTGCGGATCGAGCACGCCTTCCTTCAGCATGACGGTGACGATGGCTTTCACGTGTGCGGCCCTTTCGGCGGGGATTTCCAGACTACGGAAAGGGCTGATTCTGGCCGGGCTGTCAATGCGGGCGCGCGGGCGGGAGGTATGAACAGCGGCATCCACCCCTTGTTGAGACTGGCCGATTTTTGCATGATCCCCCGTGAGGCGTCGCCCGGTCAGCATTCACGTCACGGCATGACGCTACCATAGAGGGGAGTGCGAAATGGCAACGGCACCGAAGGGCTCAGGCCCGGCATCTGACAAGATCATGACGGCAAGCGAGATGAAGCCGCTGCTGGCTCTCTCGAAAAAAGAACCGGTGAATGTGGCGGTGGGGCTGACCTCGGACGGCGAGGGCCTGATGCTGATGCACAAGCTGATGAAGCCGAAAAAAGTGCTCGCCACGCTGCGGGCCGAGGCGGGCAAGGCGAAACTTCAGCTCAACACCAGCTCCCTGCGCTTTGGCCGCGCCGAGGTGGACCCGGATTACGACGCCTCGATGGTGCGGCTGTTCCTGAACAAGGAAGCGCCCGGTGCCATGCGCGCCAAGCTGGTCGAGGTGGTCAAGCAAGCCGCGTATCAGAAAGTTGAAATGAACGTCGATGCCTCGCTGGAGGAGGAGCCGGAGGACGAGACGCAGGGCAGTGAGCAGACGGCCTCAACCACCGACAGCGCACCGCCACCTGCCCCGCCTGCGCCACCGCCGGCACCCCCGGGCCCGCCACCGGTTGATATGTCAGGCGTGCACAACGAGTTGGCCGCGCTGATCCCCAAGATTGCCGGAGCCGCCGCGGGTGATCCGGCCAAGCTCGACACGATGAAGCAGCTGGCGACGAAGGCGAGTGTTGCGATCAAGGCCACCAACCTGCCGGACGCCACGTCTGCGATCAACGAGCTGAAGCAGGTGATCTCTGGCGGAGCACCGGCCCAACCGACGGCTGCGGCGGCTCCATCTGGTGATTCTGCCGCCCCGACAAAGGTGTCGTTTGTGGCCATGCAGAAATCCCGTCTGGCGTGGGATGCCGCACGCAAGAAGGTGGCGTCTGAGATCAACGCGTTCAAAGACGCAGTGGCGGCAGAGATGGAGGGCGATGCGGATGAAGTCGCCATCATGGACGCGCTGGATGAGCTGGATGAGATCCTCGAAGTGATGAATGAGGACCTGATCGATACGCTCGACGAAATGCTGAACGAGGGCGCGGATGGGGAGAACTATGCCGACCTGATGGCACGCGCCAAGCAGCAGCTTGCCAGCTACGCAAAATATGCCGAGAGCAATGAGATCGTGAAGCAATTGCAGGGTGCCACTCCGGTTGGCGTGACGCTCAGCATTTCGTCCACGCTGACAGGCACAGTGAAGGCGCTGCAGAGCACGTTGCGCTAGAGTATCCGTCTTGATCAAGCGTTATTCGGTGTCCAGTGGCGGTGGTCCCTGAGCAACGCGTTGGCGAGCACGATAAGCTTTCGCATGACAGCGACGATGGCGATTTTTTTGGGTTTGCCGGCTGCGACGAAGGCT
>CAIJTR010000002.1 GCA_903823665.1 uncultured Rhodospirillales bacterium | reverse complement strand
TGTGGGCGGAGGGCTGGATCATCGCCTTGTTGACGGAGTCGAGCGGGAAATAAGCGTTGCCCTCGACAGTGACGATGTCCGTGCTGTCGGCGATGACGGTGTCGTTCCAGGTGGCTTTCATGGTGAGTTCTCCTTCACGTGGCATATGAGTGCGCGGTGCCCGGTTGCCAGCCCTGGCGGGGTCGCGGCACTGTATGATCTCCATCGGAGATTTGTCACATGCCCCACGCCCCTCATGCCTGGACCCTGATCGGGGCCGTGCAGCAGCCGTCGTTTTCCAAGGATGGCAGCCGGATTTTCCACAGGCGTGGCTCGGGGCTGGCGCAGGGCTGGGTGATGGATGCCGATGGCGGCCATGCGCGGGCGCTCACAGCGTTTGACGAGAAGGTCTCAACGCTCAGCCGCTCGCCGGTGGATGACCGGCTGATTGTGGGCATTGATGCCGGGGGCGATGAGCGCGAGCAGTTCCATCTGATTGGGCTGGATGGGGCGATCACGCCGGTGACCGAAGCCCCGGACGTGATCCATAACTTCGGAGCGTGGTCGCCGGATGGCAGCCGCATTGCGTATTCCGCCAATGACCGGGATGAGCGGGTGTTCGACGTGCTGGTGCGTGAGCTTTCAACGGGCGCTGTGACGCAGGTTCTGGAGGGGAATGGCCAGTTCAACGTGACGTCCTGGCGGGAGGATTTGCTGTGCTGCATTGAGGATCACAGTTCGTCTGATCAGCGGCTTTGGGTGATCGATCTGATCACCGGAGCGGCGCGGATGATCCCGGCACCGGGCCTCACGCGCTACGCCTCGGTGCGGTTCACGCCGGATGGGGCGCTGATGGGGCTGTCGGATCATGGCGGGGCGGATTTCATGCGGCTGTGCCGGATTGACCCGACCAATGGCGGCGTGTCGCTGGTACATGCGGCGGCGGGGCGGGATGTGGAGGCGTGGTCGCAGGCGGCCGGGCGTGGCAGGCTTGCGGTGGTGGAGAATGATCGCGGCTATGGCGTGCTGCGGATTGATGACGTGGTGATTGAGGGTCTGCCACTCGGGATCGTCGGTGATCTGAGTTGGTCGCCGGACGGGCAGACGCTGGCGTTCACGGCGCAAAGCCCGACCGAGCCTGCTTCGATCTGGACGTGGCACAAAGGTGCTGTGAAGCGTCTGGCCGGGCCGGACATGCTGGCGGAGGCTGGGATTGCGCCCGAGGTGCCGGTGGCACCGCATCTGGTGGAGTGGCATGCCGAGGATGGGCGCAGCATTCCAGGCTGGTTCGCGCTGCCTCGCTCGCCCAAGCCTGCTGCTGGTTATCCTGCGGTGGTGTGGGTGCATGGGGGGCCTGCCTCGCAAACGCGGGCGAATTTCCGGGCGGACACGCAGATGCTGCTCGATCAGGGCTATGCCGTGCTGCTGCCAAACGTGCGCGGCAGCACGGGATATGGCAGGGCTTCGATGGAGAGCGATGATTTCGACCTTCGCCCGAAGGCTTTGGCTGATTTGGCGGCGGGGCGGCATTGGTTGGCTGTGCAGCCTGGGATTGATGCCAAGCGGATTGGCGTGATGGGGCAATCCTATGGCGGCTGGATGGTGCTGGGGGCGATCACCGAATATCCTGAGCTTTGGGCGGCGGCGGTGGATTATTACGGGATTGCGGATTTTGTGACGCTGCTGGAGCGCACCGGGCCGTGGCGGCGCGATCACCGCGCGCGCGAATACGGCTTCCCCGAGACACATGCGGAGTTGTTTGGCGAGATCTCACCTATTCACAAGATCGACCGGGTGACGGCACCGCTGCTGATCGCGCACGGCAATCGTGACCCGCGCGTGCCAAAGCATGAGAGCGACCAGGTCGCCCAGGCGATGGCGGTGCGGCAGAAGAAAATGCGCTATCTGGAGTTCGATTACGCTGGTCACGGCTTCATCCGCCCGCAGCATCGGCATGACATGCTAGAGGCGGTGGCGGCGCATTTTGGGGAGTTTATGGGGGGGTAGCCCCCTTCCCTCACCCTGCCACGCGTCCCTTCACAGCGTTGGCCCAGGCTTCGGCGCTGAACGCGCCTTCGGTGGGGGCTTCGAGGCGCTGGCGGACGCGTTCCCGCAGGTCGGCGGCGACGGCTGGTTCCATGGCGGCGACGCGGTCTTTGAGGCTAGGGCCGTTGGTGCAGGACTGCCAGTATTCCTCGAAGTTGGTGAAGAGGCGGCGCACACGGATCTCGCGGGTTTCAACTTCTACCAGCCCTGCTGCAGACCATAGGCCGTGCATCACGTCGATGCGGGAGGCTTCCGGGCGGGGCGGGAGGCTGGGGTTCATGCCCATGGCCCGAAGTTCGATCTGGATGGGTTCGAGTGGGAAGCCGCCACCGATGATGTCCCAGGCGTAGGCGCAGACGATTCCGCCGGGCCTCACAACGCGGGCCATTTCGGCCACGCCGGCGGCGGGCTCCGGCACGAAGAACAGGACCAGCGCCATGGCGGCGGCATCGGCGCTGCTGGTGTCGAACGGCAGCTTCATTGCATCGCCGATCTGGAATTCTGCAACGCCTGCCTTGTGCCGGGTGCGGGCGAACGCGAGTTGGCCCTCTGACGGGTCAACACCATTGATGCGTGCCGCGTGGGCGTGGCTGGCCAGCAATTCGCTGAACGCGCCGTTGCCGCAGCCGACATCAACCCAGGTCAATGCCGGAGGCGGTGCGACCCATTCGAGGAATATCTCGCCAGCAAGTCTGCTCCATTTGCCCATGAGTTCCTCATAGGCGGCACCGTCGTTGAAGCGGATGGGTTGCGGGTCAGACATGGCGGCGATTCCTCTCGATTGGGCCACACTCTGGGCAAAGCGGTGGGACTTGGCTAGTTTCCGGGCCATGAAACCATGGCAGCTGACCCGCATTGATCGATATCTCGCGCATCAGCTTGCCGTGGCGCTGACGGCGCTGACGGTGGGCCTGGTGGCGCTGGGCTGGCTGATGCAGTCGCTGCGGTTTGTGGAGACGATCGCCAATCGCGGCCTTTCGGTGGGCGTGTTTCTGAAGTTGAGCGGGCTTGGCATTCCTGGGATTACTGCGACTGTGTTGCCGATTACCACGTTTTTGGTGGTGCAGTTCGTCTATGAGCGGATCACGACTGACCGTGAGCTGACCGTGATGCGCGCTGCCGGGCTTTCGCAATTCGCCCTTGCCCGGCCAGCTCTTGCCGTCGCGGGGGTTACGATGCTGCTCTGCTTTCTGCTCAATCTGTTGGTTGTGCCGATGAGCTTCACGGCGTTCCGGCAGTTCGACTTTGAAATCCGCAACAAGCTGGCGGCGTTTCTGCTGCAAGAAGGCGTGTTCAATCAGATGTCGGAGGACCTCACCGTCTATGTCCGCCTACGCCAGCCAGACGGCGCTTTGCGCGGTATTTTGATCGATGACGGGCGCGACAAGAAAAGCCATGCGACGATTTTGGCAGAAACGGGGCGATTGATTGTGGGGGCGGCCGCGCCGCAGGTGCTGCTGATCAACGGCAGTCGGCAGGCGATCGATGCCAAGACCGGGCGGTTGGAAGTGGGCACGTTCGCCGAATACACGCTCGATCTGGCGCAATCGGCGAAGGAGGAGCAGCAGCGGTTTCGCGATGCCGGCGAGATGGGGCTCGACGAATTGCTGCACCCGGTGATCGTGAACGAACTGGGCGCGCGCAATGCCGGCAAGTTCCGGGTGGAGGCGCATCGGCGGCTGTCGTCGCCGTTTACCGTGATGTCGTTTGCGATGGTGGCGTTGGTGTCGGTGCTGTCGGGTGCGTTCAGCCGGCATGGCGGCTTGATCCGGCCGTCGGTGGCGGTGCTGACCGTGGTGGGGCTGTTGGCGCTGAGCCTGGTTTTGAACAACGTGGCGGCGCGAATGCCGGTGCTCATCCCGCTGATCTGGATTGTGGCGATCATGCCCGGGCTGGGCTGCGCGTTTTATTTGTTTGGCCCGGAACTCCCCAAGCGAGCGGCATTGCGCGGCAAGACCGCCTGAGCCGGATGATGCGGGTTTTGCTGGTTCAGCTGGCCGTGGGGTTCAACGGCACCGAGCGCCATGCGGTTGAATTGGCAAACGCGCTGGTGGGCCGCGTTGAGGTGGCGATGCTGCTGCGGCAGGAGCCGTCTGAGCCGCATCGCAAGGCCGCGTGGCGGTCGATGCGGGCTGCGATTGCACCGGACGTGCGGGTGTTTTTGGCGAGCCGGGCTGTGCCGGTGCTGGGGCTGTGGCGGGCGCTGGCGGCGTTCAGGCCGGATTTGATCCACGCGCATCATGATCGCTCGGCCCGGATTGCCAGCCGTTATTCGGGCAAGCCCACGCTGGCCACGATTCATATGCGCTACACCAAGCGGGATTTCGGGCGGTGTGACGCGCTGGTGGCGCTGACAGCGGATGCGCGGGCGCGGACGCTGGCGGACGGGTATGCGCGGGAGATTGCGTTGATCCCGAACTGGGTGTTGCCGTGGTCTCGGCCAGAGGCGGCGCGGGTGGCGGCGTTGCGGGCGGAGTTTGGGGTGGGGCCGGGCGACATGCTGTTCGGTTGCATCGGGCGGCTGGAGCCGATCAAGCGAATGGGCGGACTGATCGCGGCGTTTGCCGAGGCGGCGGTGCCCTCGGCGCATTTGCTTGTGTTGGGCGATGGCGAGTTGCGCGGCGCGTTGGAGGCGCAGATTGCGGAGTTGAGGTTGCGCGGGCGTGTGCATCTGGCGGGGTTTCGGTCGGATGCGCGGGATTTTTATGCGGTGTTTGACCGGTTTGTGTTGAACTCGGAACATGATCCGTATCCGCTGGTGTTGCTTGAGGCGGCGGAACAGGGCTGCCGGATTATTGTGACGGCGACACAGGGTGGCGCTGCGATTGCGAAGGTGCATCCGTTGAAATTGGTGCCGGTGGATGAGCCTCGGGCGTTGGTGGATGCGATGCGCGAGGCTTATGCGGCGCGGGCCGGGAGTGGGTATGCGACGCCGGGGCCTCGGCTGGCGGGACACGACATGTCGGATCGGTTGCCTCCGCTTTTGGATTTGTATCGGCGTGTGGCGAAGGTGGACCTATGACGACGATGCGCGCCGTGCTGGATGAAACCCGGCTTCGCAGCGTGGCTCTCGGAGCGGTGCTTCTGCTGCCGCTGTTCCTGCTCTATGGGCGGGCGATTGCCGATATTCTGGTGAGCGTGACGGGGCTGTTGTTTTTACTGCGCTCTGGGCTGTCGCGTGATTGGGCGTGGCTGCGCGCGCCGTGGGTTTGGTGCGCGGCGGCGTTTTGGGCGTTGCAGTTGGTGGCGACGCTGATCTGGGGCGGGGTGGCGCAGATTGAGCAGGCGCTGGGGGTGATCCGGCTGTTCGTGTTTGTGGCAGCACTTGAGGCCTGGGTGTTGCCGGGGGCGCGGGGCCGGCATTGGCTTTGGGTGGTGATGCTGGTGCTTGGCATCTGGACCGGGCTGGAATGCTGGCAGCAATATCTGACCGGGCTGAACATGGCGGGCTATCCGCGTTGGGGCGATGGCGCGTTGACCGGGCCGTTTTTCAAGCCACGGGCGGGTGGCGTGTTTCTGATGCTCGCCCTGCCAGGCCTGATGCCGCCGCTGGTTCGCGCGTTGCAGCGTGGCACGTGGCGTTCGACCATTCTGGGTGTGGCTGGGCTGATCCTGCTGATGACGACGATGATCCTGATCGGTCAGCGGATGCCGAATTTGTTGCTGGTGCTGGGGTTTGCCATCACGGCGTTGCTGATCCCTCGCCTGCGCCGGCCGCTGCTGGTTGTGGGCGCTTTGGGGGTTGTGGCGCTGCTCGCCTTGCCGGTGATCTCGCCGCCGACCTACGCCAAGCTGGTGGTAAAATTCCTTGATCAGATGAGCCATTTTGCTGACAGCCCGTATGGCCAGCTTTATATCCGCGCGAGTGTGATGATGGCGGATAATCCTTGGATTGGGCTTGGTTTTGACGGGTTTAGGGATTTCTGTGCTTCGCCGGTGTATTTCCATGATCTGGCGCGCATCGGCATCACCAACGCCAATATCGGGGCAGCGGCGTGCAACATCCACCCACATAATTATTATCTGGAAGTTGGCACCATGGCCGGGGTGACCGGGCTTTTGGCGTTTGGGACGATGGTGGTGCTGTGGCTGGTGCGCATCGCGCGGGCGGTGCGGCCGGGTGGCGATGCGATGCAGGCGATGTTGTTGGTGACGTTGTGCGTGATCTTCTGGCCGCTGGCCTCGACCAGCAGCCTGTTCACATTCGACACGGCGGGATGGGCGATTTTGGCGGCGGGGTGGGGCCTCGCCGCCGCAAAGGCTAGTTCAAGAACAGCTTCCCCGGGTTCATGATCCCGCGCGGGTCGATGGCGGTTTTGAGGCTGCGCATGACCGCCAGCGCCTCCAGCCCGTGCTCCTGCTCCAGAAACTCGCGTTTGCCGATGCCGACGCCGTGTTCGCCGCTGCAGGAGCCGCCGAGGGCGACAGCGCGGGCGACGATTTTCTTGTCCAGCGCCCAGGCGCGTTCCAGGCCGTCTGGCCCGGGCGGGACGAGGATGACGGTGTGGAAGTTGCCGTCGCCCACGTGCCCAACCATGGGTGCGGTGAGGCCGGAGGCGGCGATGTCTTCCTTGGCGCCCAAGATCGCATCGGCGAGGCGGGAGATCGGCACCACGGCGTCCGTGGCTAGGCCTTTCCAGCCGGGCTTGAGCGCGAGGGCGGCCCAGTAGCCGTCATGCCGGGCTTTCCAAAGTTTGGCGCGTTCGGCGGGGTCGGTCGCCCAGGCGAAACCGCTGGCACCGTTGTCGAGTGCCACCGCTTCGGCTTGTTGTGCCTGTTCGGCGACACCTGCTTCGGTGCCGTGGAATTCGAAGAACAGCGTGGGCAGCGGCTGCAGGTTTTCGAGTTTGGAGAAGGTGACGGAGGCGGCGATTTGCACCTCGTCCAGCAACTCCATGCGAGCGACGGGGATGCCAAGTTGCAGGATGGCGATGACGGTTTCGACCGCGCCCTTCATGGTCTGGAACTGGCAGACGGCGGACGATATGGCCTCCGGGATGCCGTGCAGGCGGAGCTGGATTTCAGTGATGATGCCGAGCGTGCCCTCGCTGCCGATGAACAGGCGGGTGAGGTCGTAGCCGGTGGCGGATTTGCGGACGCGGCCGCCGGTGTTGATGACGCGGCCATCCGGCAGGGCCACGGTGAGGCCGAGCACGTTCTCGCGGATGGTGCCGTAGCGGACGGCGTTGGTGCCGGAGGCGCGGGTGGCGCACATGCCGCCGATGGTGCAGTCACTGCCGGGATCGACGGGGAAGAACAGGCCCTGATCGCGCAGATATTCGTTGAGTTGCAGGCGGGTGACGCCAGCCTGGATGCGGCAATCCATGTCCTCCGGGTTCAGTTGCAGCACGGCTTTCATCTGGCTGACATCGATGGAGATGCCGCCGCGGACGGGGGTGACGTGGCCTTCGAGCGAGGTGCCGGCCCCGAATGGCACGACGGGGACGTTGTGGGCGTGGCACAAAGCGAGCAGGCGGGCGGCTTCCTCGGTGGTGTGCACGAAGGCCACGCCATCGGGCATCACCGGGGGATGCGTGTCCTCGCCATGGCTGTGCTGTTCGCGCAGGGCGTTGTTGGTGGTGATGCGATCGCCGAGGAACTCGCGGGCCTGGGAGATGACGGTGTCGGCAGCCTGAGACATGAGGTTTCCTGTATTGCTTATCGGTTGGCGAGCGTGCCGCCGTAGAGAACCTGACCGGTGATGCGGCCTGATGAGGCGCCGCCGCGAGGTTCGAGGGAGATCAGCAGGCGCGTGCCTTCAACCGGCGGACCGCCGAGTGAGACGGTGCTGCCGGCGGCAGAGAGGATGCCGAGTGAATGCGGCTCCTGGTCCTTGGGCAGCTGCATCCAAAGTTGCAGATCTCGACCGTTCGGCACGGCGATGACCGCGAGCGGGCTGATGCGGAGGGAGCCGTCGGGGTCGGCCTGGGCGAGGAACAATGGGGCCGGTGCGTTGGCAACACCGATGGCGGCCACGGCCTGTGGGGCCACGCCGGATCGCCAAAGTGCGACGCCAAGCCCAGTCGCCAGAACCAGCAACGCGGCGGCGGCGATGCGCCAAAGCAGGAGAGATTGGAGCCAGCGTTCGGCGCGCTGGCGCGGCGTTTCAGCCGGGGCCTCGGTGTGGGCTGTTGGATTGGGATGCCATTCGACTGGAAGCGGCGCGCTGAAGATGGGCGGCGGCGCAGATGGGGCTGGCGGTGGCGGTGGCGGTGCCAGTGCTGGTGCTGGTGCTGGTGCTGGTGCTGGTGCCAGTGCTGGTGCTGGTGCTGGTGCTGGCGCTGGCACCGGTGGAGATGGTGGCTCCGGCATAGGGATTGGCATGCTGAATTTCAGCACCGGGGCCGGTGGCGGAGGCGAAGGCGAAGATGGCGGTGTCACGGTCTCGGGTGCAGCCACCTCCGCGATGGGCGGCTCCGTCAATGCGGGCTCAACGAACACGGGCTCGGCCGCAACCGGTGCTGCGGGTGGTTCGATGGGCGTGGGCGGGATGGCGGTGGGCTTGGGCGGCGCTGGTGGCGGAGGCGCTGGTGGCGGCGGCGTGGGCGCCGGCATGCCGATATCGGCGGCGAGGCGCTGCCATAGTTCCGGTGGCGGGGCGGCGGGCGCGAGCATGGCGGCGATTTGGGCAAGCCGAGCCTGCCAGGCAATGATGGCGCTGCGCATGGCGGGGTCGGTGTCGGCGCGAATGCGAACGGCCGCCGCCTCCCCCGCATCCATCACGCCGAGTGTGTATTCGCCAGCCAGCAGATCGGCATCTTCGGGCGCGCTGTTCTCGTTTGGGAACATGGTGAGCGCGCTCACGACGCAGGCTCCGTCGATGAGGCCAGAATTGACGTGCGCAGCGTCTCCAGGCTGCGGCGCGCGGTGTCGCGGATGGTGCCAATTGGCAGGCGCAGCTTTTGCGCCAGTTCGGCAGGGCGCAGGCCGTCGAGATAGGCGAGCGTCAGGATTTCCTGGCCCGGGCGATCCAGTTTGGTGAGTGCGGCGGCCATGCTCTCGCCACCTTGGAGTGCGGCGAGGCGGGTGAGTCCAGCGGCGACATCAGCGTTCCTGCTGAAGATTTCCGGCAATTGGCCCTCACGCTGGCGCTGGCGCATGAGTTCGATGGCGCGGGTGCGCAGATGGGTGACGAGCCAGCCCTCGGGCGTTCCATGTGCCGGATTGTGGCTGGCCTGACCGCGCCAAATTTGCAGCAAGGCCGCGTGAAGCGCCTCCGACGCCAGCCTCGGGTCGCCGGTGATGCGCAGGGACAGGGCGTAGAGCAGCGGCGACCAGTTCTCATAGAGCCGGGCGAAGGCCACATGATCGCCCGCCGCGATCAGCCAGAACAGCGCCGAAAGCTCGGTGCTCTCTGACGCTGCGTGCTCTGGCGCTGCGTGCTCTGGCGCTGCGTTCTCTGGTCCAGCGTGCTTTGGGGCTGCGTCCATCTAGCGGCTGTCAGACTGTAACAAGAGGGTGAGGTTCCGGTCGATGAGATGAGACAATAGCCGTGAATGCAGCGGTGGCAAAAGCGTCCACGTGATCTTCACATGTGTGAAGCTATTGATCTGCTAGGGTATCGAAAATGAGTGGGAAACATCCATGACCGTCATCATCGCCGTGCTGCTGCTGCTCTCGGGCTTCGTGGCCTGGGTTTATGTCCATGACAAGAACCAGACGCAGCACACGATATTGCGGAATTTCCCGGTTATCGGCCATTTTCGCTACTTCGCCGAGACCTGGGGCGAATATATGCGGCAGTATCAATATCTGCCGGACTGGGCGGAGCGGCCGTTCAACCGGCTGGAGCGGTCATGGGTGTATCGCTCGGCCAAGGGCGTTTCAAACCTGGTGAGCTTTGGCAGCGAGGCGGCACCGGCGTTTGCGTTCCGCAATGCGCCCTTCCCAGTGCTGGATGAGGAGAAGCGGGATTATCCGGGCAAGATGATCGGCATTTCCGACGGGGCTGGGGCGAGCGTGCGTCCCTACATGGGCACGCATTTTTTCAACATCTCCGGCATGAGCTATGGCGCGTTGAGCTCTGCTGCGGTGCTGGCACTGTCGAAGGGGGCGAAGCAGGCGGGCATTTGGATGGCCACCGGCGAGGGCGGGCTTTCGCGCTATCATCTCGATGGCGGGGCGGACATTGTGATGCAGATCGGCACCGCGAAATACGGCGTGCGGGACGCGCACGGCAATTTGTCGGATGACCGGCTGCGCGAGATTGCAAAGCATGATCAGGTGCGGATGTTCGAGGTCAAGCTGGCGCAGGGGGCGAAACCGGGCAAAGGCGGCATTCTGCCGGCGGCGAAGGTTTCGGCTGAGATTGCCGCCATTCGCGGCATTCCCGAGGGCCAAGACAGCATCAGCCCGAACCGGCACACCGATATCGGCAACGTGGCGGAACTGGGCGCGTTCGTGAACCGGGTGCGCACGGTGACCGGGCGTCCGGTGGGGGTGAAGTTTGTCGCGGGGAATGCGGAGTTCCTCGACGAATGGTTCGGCGATTGTCTGGCGCATCCGGAGCATTGCCCGGATTACGTGCATATTGATGGTGGTGAGGGCGGCACCGGGGCGGCACCGGCGGCGCTGGCGGATTATGTGGGCATGCCGATCACCCAGGCGCTGCCGCTGGTGGCGGAGGCGCGGGCACGGCATGGGTTGCAGGACCGTATTCGGCTGATGGCGGCGGGCAAGCTGATCACGCCGGACAAGGTGGCGTGGGCGCTGTGCATGGGGGCGGATTTCGTGATGTCCGCCCGCGGGTTCATGTTCTCGCTGGGCTGCATTCAGGCGATGAAGTGCGGGTCCGGGCAATGCCCGACGGGTGTGACGGCTGTGGACCCCAAGCTGATCTCCGGCCTAGACCCGACGGACAAGGGCGTGCGGGTGGCGCGTTATGCCGAACGGGTGATCGAGGAGGTGAATATCCTGGCACATTCCTGCGGGCTGACCGACCCGAGCGGGTTCAATCCGTCGCATGTGACGGGGATTGAGCGCGGCGTGGCGGGCTTTCGCAATATGGGCGCTGGCTAGATCAACTTTCGCAAACGGTCGGGGTAGTCGGTGCAAAGGCCATCGACACCCCAGCCGATCAGCCTTTCCATGTCGGCGGTCTCGTTCACCGTCCACGGGACGACGCGAAGGCCGCGGGCCTGGGCGTCGTGGAGCATATCGCGGGTGAGAGTGGCATGCAGTGGTGCCCAGGTTGGCTGGAACGGGCAGCCTCTCGCCTCGGCCTCCACCTGCGCGGGCGTCGCGTCGTTCTGCCCGTGGTTGGTGAGCCAGGCGAGTTTTACGTTGGGAGCCACGGCGCGGACGTGGCGAAGACCGCGCCAGTCGAATGAGCGGATGGCGAGACGGTCCGTGGCACCGCATTGGGAAGCGGTGGCAAGCACAAGATCGGCCATCGTTTCGGGCGAGACGGTGAGATCTGGCTGATCTGGCTCGGTTTTCAGTTCGGCGTCGATCACCACGCCCGAGGCGGCGGTGGCGTGGAAGACTTTGGACAGTGTGGGGATGCGTGCGCCATCAAAGGCAAGCTGGCCAGGATAGGCGGCGGCCTTGGCGCTGCCGGGGCGAGCTCTGCCGACATCGTAGGCGCGGATTTGTTCGAGGGTGAGGGTTTTGATGGCGGGACCGGTGGCTGGTAGCCAGTTGCCATCGGCGGTGCGGGTGAGATCGGCATTTAGGCTCGGATCATGCACCACGACCGCCACGCCATCGGCGCTGATGGCGATGTCGAGTTCGATGCTTTGGGGTTCGTAGGCCATGACGGCGGTGAAGCCCTCGATGGTGTTCTCAGCAAACAGCCCGCGCGCGCCGCGATGGCCTTGCAGCTCGAATGTTCTGGCCATGCGTGCTTCCTCTGGTGGCAGTTTCATTGTTTTCGGGCATGATATCAGCATGAACGAGAAGATCCTTGGAGTCCTCGGCGGCATGGGTCCGCTGGCGAGTGCGCATTTTATGGTGCGGCTGACGCTGCTGACGCCTGCTGCGACCGATCAGGAGCATATTCCGGCGGTGCTGTGGTCTGACCCGCGGGTGCCGGACCGGACGGCGGCCAAACGCGGCGGGCCGGACCCGCTACCGGCGTTGTTGCACGGGATTGCTGGGCTGAAGGCCGCAGGCTGTGGAGCGATCGCCATTCCGTGCAACACCGCGCATGGATGGTACGATGAGATGGCGGCAGCGGCCGGGGTTCCGGTGTTGCACATTGTCGATGCGTCGGCTGCTGCGTTGCGAGAGGTGACACCAAAGGGGGGCGTGGTGGCTGTGATGGGCACGGCGGCGACACTTGCGATGCGGCTGTATCAGGACCGGCTGGAGCATTCCGGCTGGCAGGTGATCACCCCCGATGCAGATGAAATGGCGCGGCTGGTCAGTCCTGGGATTGCACTGGTGAAGGCCAACAAAGTGGCTGAATCGTATCCACTTTTAGCTGAGATGGTAACAATTCTGGCGGGACGCGGTGCTGCGTCGGTCATTCTTGGCTGCACCGAAATTCCATTGGGAATCCAGGCTGGTCCCTATAAAACCTTGCCGATACCGCTGATTGATAGCATCGACTCGTTGGCTTCGGCGGCTATCGCATGGGCCCGCCGCGGCGCGACAGGCACGTAAAACCCGCATGAAAAGAACGTTAATATTTTTTCATGATACGTTTGACTGAATTTGGGCGAGAGGATGCGGTAATACAATGTGGTGAGATTGAGTCGCTGCCATAATTGCGCTTATGCTAACGTCGAAACTATTTTGAAAATTGACCGCGAAAACGGTCTCAAAATAAGCAACAGTTCTCATGAAGCCACCATCATGGCTGAGTGTGGCGTGATGAAAGGCAGAGGCGGATGCGCTTCACCGAGATTGGACAGCAGCTTCGGGCGTATCGCCTGGAGTCCGGTTTGCGTGCCGAGGAGATAGCAGCGCGCCTGGGCGTGTCGCGTGCTGCGTTGTATCGCTATGAAAAGGGCGAGGTGATCAAGCTCGACACCATTCAGCGACTGGCTGAACTGTTGAAGATTTCACCGCTTTCGCTGCTTGGCATCGGCGTTGAATACTATAACAGGCCGATTGGTTATTTTGAGCGCATCCGGCAGGTGGAGGAGACAGCCGACCAAATTCTGCAGGTGCATGGCGCGGTCTGCTACCTGACCACGTCTGATCGCTATGACGCCGCTTTGGCTGACGTGTTCGATGAGATGTCGAGCCAAAGCGGGCCCGAGCGCAACACGATGCGGGCCTTGGCTGAGCAGGTGCTGGGCATTCTGGCGGCGCGCAAGCGCTCCTACGCCGCGCGCCGCCCTGGCATTATCGCCATGGTTTCGATGGGGCAGCTGCAATCTTTCCTCAGCCACGGTGTGGCCCCATCAGCCGTGCGCTCGGCCAAGGCGCGTGACCTGTGCCGTGAGGTGGCGGCGGCCGAGGTGGAGAACGTCGCCTCGCTGATGGAGGCTGAACCGATTGGCCTGCAATTCGGCCTGCTGGCGAATGCGGAGCCGACCGGCAACTTCAAGCTGTTGCGCTCGCGGGACCGGGCGATGCTGGCGATCAACCCGTTTCACACCGATTCGCCGCTGAACGGTGCGACCGGCGTGGCCATGATGACGGGGGCCGATGAGGCCATTGCGGCACATCAGCGCGCGGCGGAAACGCTGTGGCGGGATGCGTTGAAGGGGGCGGCTGCGGCCAAGCGCGTACGGCAGTTGCTCAGTGCGGCAAAGGCTGCTTGATCAATCCCGGCTGCGGGTTGATGCTGCCAGAATGACATCTCGACTGTTCCTGGAAGACTGGGCGGCACAGACCATGACCGCGACGGTTTTGGCCGCTGATAGCACCGGTATCGTGCTCAATCAGACCGTGTTCTATGCGAGGTCCGGCGGGCAACCGGGCGATTGCGGCACGCTTGCGTGGGATGGTGGCGAGGTTGCGATCACCGAGGCCACGAAGGGCGAGGGTGAGATTATTCTGCACCTTCCCGCCGAGGCGGCCGCACTGCCGCCGGTGGGCAGTATGGTGACCGGCACCATTGAGTGGACGCGGCGGCACCGGCTGATGCGAATGCACACCACGTTGCATCTGCTGTGCGCGGCATTGCCGGGCGTATCCGTCACCGGGGGGCAGATTGGGGCGGACAAATCCCGGCTGGATTTCGATATGGCCGAGCCGCCCGCGCGCGAGGCGCTGGAGGCGAGGCTGAACGCGTTGATTGCGGGCGATCATCCGGTGCGTGCGCAATGGGTGGAGGAATCGTTACTCGACACCAACCCCTCATTGGTGCGCACGCTGTCAGTGAAGCCACCGCGCGGCACTGGCCGGTTGCGACTGGTTCAGATTGGCACTGACGATGCGTTGATCGACCTGCAACCTTGTGGCGGAACGCATGTGGCGCGAACGTCGGAGATCGGGGCGGTGCGCATCACCAAAATAGAAAACAAAGGCCGGCAAAACCGGCGTATCGCATTGGAACTCGCCTGATGAAACCACTCGTATCGACCGAATGGCTCGCTGATAATCTCGGCGAGGTGCTGGTGTTTGACTGCACCTATTATCTCGCCACCGAAGGCCGCGACGCCATGGCGGAATTCACCGCCGGGCATATTCCGAGTGCCGGGTTCTTTGATATCAATGCGATTTCCGACCCGGATAGCGATTTGCCGCACATGGTGCCGACGCCGGGGCGGTTCGCGAAACTGGTGGGTGATCTGGGCATCTCCAACACCAGCCGCATCGTATTCTATGACCAGAAGGGGCTGAGCACGGCGGCGCGGGGCTGGTGGCTGATGGAATTGTTCGGCCATGATCGCAGCGGTGTGCTGGATGGTGGGCTGCCGAAATGGGTGGCGGAGGGGCGCAGCCTGGAGGCTGGATTGCCACCACGCGCCAAGCCTACCGTGTTCCGGCCGGATTATCGCAGCACACAACTGCGCGGCATTGGCGACATGCTGGCGAATGTCAGCACGCATGCCGAGATTGTGCTCGACGCCCGCCCCGCGGGGCGGTTTGACGCCAGTGTGCGCGAGCCGCGCGTGGGGATGCGCGGAGGACACATTCCGGGTGCGCTGAGCGTGCCGGCGACGAGTGTGGTGGGGCCGGATGGCACCATGCTCGGCCGCGATGAATTGCGCGCGAAATTCGCGGCACTCGGGGTGGATGGCAGCAAGCCAGTGGTGACGAGCTGCGGCAGCGGGGTTAGCGCCTGCATGCTCACGCTGGCGATGACGCGCGCTGGATTGCCCTCGGGTGCCGTCTATGACGGCTCTTGGTCCGAATGGGGCAGCCGCCCCGACACTCCTATCGAGGTTTGAGCATGAACGACAAAGCGGAAAAGCTGGACATCTATACCCGTCTTTCGCATGCGGGCCGGGCCGGCACCCATGTGCATGGCTTCGTCAATCCAGCCGTCCATCGTGGCTCGACGGTACTGTATCCGGATATGAAGGGCCGGCAGACCGCCGGAGAAAAGCGGCTTGAGCAGTATATGGTGTACGGCACGATGGGTGGGCCGACCCATTGGGCGCTGGAGGACATGATTGCCGAGATCGAGGGCGGCACGCATTGCCAGATTGTGGGCAATGGGCTGGCCGCCTGTACGATGCCGCTTTTGGCTTATCTCAGCTCGGGCGATCACATTCTGATCCCGGACAGCGTGTATGGCCCGGTGCGCAACTTCGCGCAGGGGATGATGGTGCGGTTGGGCATCACCACCACGTTCTATGATCCGTGCATCACCGGCGAGGCGCTGGCTTTGATGTTCCAGGCGAACACCAAGGTGCTGTATGTGGAAAGCCCTGGCAGCCATACCTTTGAGGTGCAGGACGTGCCGGCGCTGGCGAAAGTGGCGCATGCGCGTGGGGCGAAGGTGCTGATGGACAACACCTGGGGCATTTACCACTTCCAGCCGTTCACGCATGGCGTGGACGTGTCGATCCAGGCGCTGACGAAATATGTGGGCGGGCATTCCGACCTTGTGCTGGGCAGTGTGACCGTCAATTCCGAGGAAGATTGGGAGATTGTGCGCAGTGCCAGCATGACGCTGGGGCATTATGCGAGCCCGGATGATTGCTGGCTCGCTTTGCGCGGCGCCCGCACCATGGCGGTGCGGATGGAGCGTCAGTCGAAATCGAGCCTGGAAGTGGCGAAGTGGCTGGCGGGAAGGCCGGAGGTGAAGCAGGTGCTGCACCCTGCCCTGCCCGGCGCGCCCGGCCATGAACTGTGGAAGCGCGATTTCTCCGGGGCGTGCAGCCTGTTCGGCGTGGTGTTTCAGCCCGGCTTCAGCAAGGAGGCCGTTTACGCGATGACCAACAGCCTGGAGCTGTTCGGGATTGGGGCGAGCTGGGGTGGGTTTGAGAGCCTGGCTTTGCCGAGTGCTGCCTCAATCTCGCGCAGTGCGGGCACCGGCGATTTCGGCGGCGAGATGGTGCGGTATCATGTGGGGCTGGAAGCGCCGGGGGATTTGATCGCGGATCTGGAGCGCGGGCTGAAGGTGCTGATCTCGAACGATATTGGGTAGGGCGGGCGGCTCGCTACCCCGCACAGGCCGCGCATAAACCCTCGGCCTCGATGGTGGTTCGGGCGAGGGTGAAGCCGATGCGGCTTGCTGCTTCCTGTACGGCGTGGGCGATGTCGTGGTCGTCGATTTCGGCGACTTTTTTGCAGTTCTGGCAGATCAGGAACTGGGCCGCGTGGCCGTGGTCGTGGGGGTCTGCCTCGATGCAGCCGACGAAGGCGGACAGGCGTTCGACGCGGTGGATGAAGCCGTGTTCGGTCAGGAACTCCAGCGCGCGATAGACGGTGGGCGGGGCGGAGGGACCGCGATCATCACGTAGCTTGTCGAGCAGCTCGTAGGCCCCGGCGGGGCTTGGGGATTCGAGGATGAGGCCGAGCACGTGCCTTCGCAGTTCCGTCAGTTTGGCACCGCGCTTGGCGCAACGCAGGGCGGCACTGTCGAGCAGGGCTTTCGTCGCGGTCGAAAATCGATCATCCATGCGCACTTATACCGTGTTTGCCGCCCGTGAGAATGAAAGAGACTTTGGATGTTTGAGGCCCTGCTGGAGAAAGTGCGGTTCAACAACCGTGATCTGGTCGCTGCCATCGCGCAGCAATATGACACCAATGAAGTGCTGATGATGGCCTGGATGAATGCCGACTCCATTGAGGAGACGTTGGTGACGGGGCGCGTTTGCTATTACAGCCGCAGCAGGCACGGGCTTTGGCGCAAGGGCGAGACGTCTGGTCAGGTTCAGCGGCTGGTGGATATCAGGCTCGATTGCGACGGCGACACGCTTCTGCTGCTGGTCGATCAGACCGGGGTTGCGTGTCACACCGGCCGGCGCAGCTGCTTTTACCGGGCGGTGCGGGGGAGTGAGCTGGTGGAGCTGAGCAAGCCTTCGGTGGACCCCAAGACGCTGTATGGCGAGAAGCATGGCTGAGCCGGTTCCCGTCACCGTCCTCACCGGGTTTCTGGGGGCGGGCAAAACCACCTTGCTGAACAAGCTGCTGAAGCGGCCGGAATTGGCGCGCACGGCGGTGCTGATCAATGAGTTTGGTGAGATTGGGCTGGATCATCTGATGGTGGAAGCCGTCGAGGATGATGTGGTGCTGCTGGCGGAGGGCTGTTTGTGCTGCACGGTGCGGGGCGATTTGTCGCGCGCACTTGCAAGCCTGGCCCCGCGGATCAGCCGGGGTGAGATTGCGCGGGTGATCATTGAGACGACGGGGCTGGCGGACCCTGCGCCGGTGATTGCGACATTGACGGGTGATCCGCTCGCCGCTGTGCTGTATCGGCTGGACGGGATTGTGACGCTGGTGGATGCGGTTCACGCCATGAGGCAGATGGATGCGCATGATGAGGCGCTGCGGCAGGTGATCGTGGCGGACCGGATTGTGATCACCAAGGCGGATTTGGCGGACACGACGGCATTGCGGGCGCGGCTGGCTGAGCTCAATCCGGGGGCTCCCGTTATCGTGGCGGATCAGGGGGCGATTGAGCCTGAATCGGTGCTGGGGGCGGGGCTGTTCGATGCATCGGGCAAGCAGGGCGATGTGGTGGGCTGGCTGCGCGATGCGGCGGTGGAGCATCACCATCATCACCACGACGTGAACCGGCATGACCGGCATATTCGCGCGTTCAGTTTCAGCTTTGACACGCCGCTGCATTGGCAGGGCGTGGGGACGTGGCTGGAGATGCTGATTTCAACGCGCGGCGATTCGCTGCTGCGCATCAAGGGCATTCTTGATTTGGCGGGCCAGGAGCGGCCGGTGGCGATTCATGGCGTGCAGCATCTGTTTCATCCGCCGACGCTGCTGGAGGCGTGGCCTGCGGGCGAGCCCCGCCGCTCGCGGCTGGTTTTCATTGTGCGTGATCTGGAACGTGAGGTGCTGTTACGCGGGTTGCAGGCGTTCGAGGAAGCGGCGGTTTGAAATAACCGCGAGTTAACACCTTGGAGACTCAATGGTGACACAAAGGGGCGCTAACTGTCGCAGATACGATGGAGACCGCCCCGATGTGCACACCCAATCAACGCTGCGACAGCTCGCCGCTCACGTTTGAGACCATGCTCACCGACCCGATGATCCGTTTGATGATGGACAGCGATGGCGTATCCGTGGCCGAGATCACCGGCCTGCTGCATCAGGCCCGTGCGGCTGTTGCGCAGCGCGCGCCTATGCAGTTCGCCTTAGCGAGGTAAGGGCGGTGCCGTCTGGCGCGAAGTTGGACGGGTCGAGCCAGGCCTGAATGCGGGCGCGGACTTCGGGCCATTCATCGGCGAGGATGGAATACAGCGCCGTGTCGCGCAGCCGGCCCTTCACCACCAAATTCGAGCGCAGCAGCCCTTCATAGGTGAAGCCGAGCCGTTCCGCCGCACGGCGTGATGGCGCGTTGTAGCCGCTGCATTTCCAGACCAGACGCCGATAGCCGAGATCGTCGGCGGCGAGTTTGAGCAGCATGAACATTGCCTCCGTCGCCGCACGGGTGCGCTGCATGCGGGGTGCGAACCAAATGTGGCCAAGCTCGATGGAGGCGTTTTTCGGCTGAATGTCCATCAAGGACAAAAAGCCAGAGACAACGCCGGTGGCAACCGGGCGGGCGGCCCAGACCATTGGGTCGTGCGCACTGGCGAACTCCCCCACGAAATTGGTCATCGCCGCTTGGGTGGCGAAAGGGCCGAAGAACATATAGGCGAAGCTGTCATCGGCCCCCTGAGCTGCGTCCCACAGCTCTGGCACGTGGCGGATATGCAGCGGCTCCACCTCCACATGGGTGCCGCGCAGTTTGACGCGGGCGGGGAGTGGGCGGGGCGTGGTGTCAACCTCGGGGCCAACGGGGGGCGTGTTCATGCGGACGTGGTAGCGCAGAACGCGCGGCCTTGCATGGTCCAATTCGTGCGGAATCTGCGCAGGACGGGTTGTGCTTGCGCATCCGCGGGGACACCTGTTCGTATGAGCGAGGGGAGTGCCGCAATGGCACCGCTCGCCACCTAGGGAGATCGCCATGACACGCAGGATTTTCGGCCTTACGCTGCTCGCAGGCTTCGCGTTCGCTGCACCGTTTGCAACCCCAGTTGCCGCCCGCGCCGAGGTGATCGACTTCAAGGCCACGCTGAGTGCGGCCTCCGAAGTGCCGCCGAAGGACAGCAAGGGCACCGGTGACGCACTCGCCAGCCTGGACACGACCACGAAGAAGCTGAGTTACACCGTGACGTATTCGGGCCTGACCGGCCCGGCCTCGGCGGGCCATATTCACGGCCCAGCCGCAGCCGGCACCAATGCCGGCGTGGTGGTGCCATTCGCAAGCCCGGTGACACCCATCATCGGCTCGGTTGTGCTGACCGATGCGCAGGTGGCTGATCTGGAGGCCGGGAAGTACTACGTCAACATTCACACGGCGGCGAACCCAGGCGGCGAGATCCGCGGGCAGTTGGCGAAGTAATTCTGCGGATTGGGCAGGTGCAGTGTGATTGCGCACTGCACCGCTTTGCTCAAGGAAAGGCGAATAATCCGGGCATTGGCAGAATTTGTGGCAGTTGCCGCAGGTCAACGTCGCGGCGAGTGGCTTTCCAGGTGGCACGGTCCACTATGGGAGGGGAGCGACCCGGATGTGAGATGTGGCCCGGTGAATTCTCATCACAGCGGTGACCCGCCCGCAGCATCATGACACCAGCACGGTTTGCAGCGCGCTGGAGTAAACCCCCTGGATGATCTGATTTTTCCCAGCCCGCTTGGCTTGATACATCAAGGCGTCCCCAGCGGCGAGGGCGTCGGACATGCTGGTGGGGGCGGTGTGCAGGGCGAGAAGCCCCACTGAGGCGGTGACCGCCCAGCCGCGACGGGCCATTTCGAGGCGAACATTGTCGCGCACACGCTCACTGACCGCTTCGTGATCTGCGCAATCGACCAGCAGGATGGCAAATTCGTCCCCACCGATGCGGGCGGCAAAATCAGACTGGCGGATGTTGCGGGCGAGGCAATCGGCCACCAGGCGCAAGGCTTGGTCACCGGCCTGATGGCCGAACGTGTCATTGAGCCGCTTGAAGCCATCGAGATCGACGAACAGCAAGGCATCCTGCGCGTGACCGGGCTTTCGTTCGGTGAGAAACCGTGCTCCGGCTTCAAAGAAGGCATGCCGGTTGCCGATGCCGGTGAGCGTGTCGGTCAATGCCATGCGGTGGGCGTGGTAGAGGGTGCGGCGCAGCTCAAAGGCGACCATGGTGTTTTCGGCAATACGCTCAAGCGTGTCGATCTGCCCGCGGGTGAGGTGGCGCGGCTGCGCATCGACGCAGGCG
>CAIJTR010000001.1 GCA_903823665.1 uncultured Rhodospirillales bacterium | reverse complement strand
TGCCGATCCCATTGCAGGAGCGCAAGTTCGGCATTCGTGTGGGCCCGATCATCGATCGCACGCTCGTTACCGAAGCCGTTTGGGTGCTGGCGGTGAAGGCACAGGTTCCCGCCGAAACGCTGCGACGCAGCTTTCCCAATCTCGTCAAGATAGGACCGGTTGAGCAGATCCGTGAACTCATCACGGTGGCGTTGCCCGGTATCGCCGTTCGTGCGCTGCCGGTGGCTCCGCGCCAACTTCCCTATTACGCCGGAACGAGTTATTTTGAACTGGATCGTAGCTCCGCCTATTGGGCTGGCCTGGCCCGGTCTGGCGGTGTTGCTATTCACGTGACCGGCGAGTTGCCGGGCCTTGAGATTGAATGCTGGGCCATCCGAGGGTGAGGCCATGAGCGACGATCCTTTTGCAGAGCCGACTGACACCGACCGCACAATGATCCGACCGCGCCCTGGTGGTGGCGGCAGACCACAGGCGGCACCCTTGCGCGGCGTGCCATCTGGTGGTGGTGACGCTGCGGCGGTGCCGAGCACGGGCAGCAACAAGCTTGTGGCCATCGCGGCACCCTTGCTGGCGGCTGCCATTCGCATCGTGGGCACCCGTGGTGGTGGCAATCCTGATCCCGAGCAGCTCAAGCGCGGGATGGTGGCCGAGATGCGCAATTTCGAGCGCAATGCGGTGTCCACTGGGCTCGACAATCGCTCCCTCCGCGCCGCGCGCTATTCGCTGTGTGCCACCATTGATGATTTGGTGCTGAGTACGCCGTGGGGAGCGGCCAGTTCGTGGTCGCAGCAAAGCCTGTTGAGCATCTTTCAGAATGAAGTCACTGGCGGTGATCGCTTCTTTGAGATTCTGGGCGAGATGCAAAAGGACCTCGGCCATAACGGCGAGGTTGTGGAGCTGATGTATCTCTGCACCTCGCTGGGTTTTGAGGGGCGCTATCGAGTGATGCAACGCGGGACGGCGGCGTTGGCTGAGCTGCGTGACAGTGTCTACCGGCTGATCCGCAATAGGCGTGGTGAGTTCGAGCGTGAACTATCACCGCATTGGCGCGGTGCAGAACTCGGCCATCGTCCGCTGGCGCAGCGCGTGCCGCTGTGGGCGATTGGTGCGGGCTCGGCTTTGCTTGCGGGCCTGATCTATCTTGGTTTCAATTTTGCCCTCGCCGGAAGCTCTGATCTGGGCTTCGCTGAAATGAGCGGTCTGCCACCTTCCGGCACACCCACCATACCACGCACAACGCGACCGCCACCACCTCCAGCGCCGGTGGCACTGGCCAGCGACCTCACCGCTAAACTACGGGAGTTCCTGGCACCTGAGATCAAGGCAGGAACCGTGACAGTTCTGGAGGATGCGCAGTCCGTGACGGTCAGGCTGACCAACCGCAACATGTTCGGCTCCGGTGAGGCGACGCTAAACAGTGGCTATGATGCCCTACTCGCCCGTATCGGTACGGCGTTGGAGGATGAGAAGGGTGCTGTTTCGGTGAACGGTTATACCGACAATCAGCCCATCCATACGGCACGGTTCCCGTCGAATTTCGAACTCTCGCAGGCGCGAGCCGATGCGGTGTCGCGTATTATTGCAGTCAAACTCAGTGATCCCAAGCGCGTGCATGCCGTCGGGCGGGCAGACTCCAGCCCGTTGGCTGACAACAAGACGCCGGATGGCCGCCAGCAAAATCGCCGGATCGAGGTCGTTCTGACCCGCGTGTCGGAGACGCCGTGATGACCGCTTTATGGAACGCAATGCGCTCGCATTGGTTCAAGACGTTCTTTGGCGTCTTTGTTCTGATTGTTCTGATCTGGTTCTTCGGGCCGCTGATCGGCTTCGGCGAGATGCACCCGTTCGATAGCGAACTGGCGCGTCTTGTCACCATCGCCGGTCTGTTGGTGCTGTGGTTGGTCGTCAACCTCATGACGATGCTCAGCCGCAGCCGCAAAGAAAAGGCCCTCGTTAAGGAGGTTGCTGAGCCAGACAAGGACGTCGAGGCCTCTGCCGAAGAAGTGAACGTACTGGGTGAGCGGCTGAAAGAGGCGCTTCAGAAGCTCAAGAAACTGCCTGGTAAGAAGCGCGGTGGGCGGATTTATGAGCTGCCATGGTATATGTTCATCGGCCCGCCGGGTGCGGGCAAAACCACCGCGTTGGTCAATTCCGGTCTGAACTTCCCGCTCGCTGACGCGCGCGGGCCCGCAGCCTTGCGCGGTGTCGGCGGCACGCGGGATTGCGAATGGTGGTTCACTGATCAGGCAGTTTTGATCGACACCGCTGGCCGCTACACCACGCAGGACAGCGTGGCGGCTGTCGATTCAGCGGGTTGGCTTGGCTTTTTGCGGCTTTTGAAAAAGTACCGCAGGCGCCAGCCTTTGAATGGTGCTTTGTTGGCCATAGGGCTACCGGATCTCGCCGCATTGCCGGAGGCGGACCGGCTGGCGCATGCCGGCGCGATGCGCAAACGGATGCGTGAATTGCAGGACGAGCTTGGCGTGCGCGTGCCGGTTTATGTGCTGTTCACCAAAACCGATCTGATCGCAGGCTTCGTCGAATTCTTTGACAATCTTGGCCGCGAGGAGCGCGAGCAGGTTTGGGGCATGACCTTCCCGCTCGACGACCTCAAGGAAGAGGGAGGTGCAATCGCACATTTCACTCCCGAGTTTGATCTGCTGCTCGAACGCCTGAACGATCGCATGCTGGAACGTGTAAATCAAGAAACGGACCTGCTGCGCCGTCGCTTGATCTACGGCTTCCCGCAACAGATTGCCTCGATGCGCGAAGTGGCGTCGGACTTCCTCACTGAGATATTCCGGCCGAGCCGGCTGGAGGAGCGCCCGCTGCTGCGCGGCGTTTATTTTACCTCCGGCACTCAGGATGGCACGCCGATCGACCGGTTGCTTGGCGTGATGGCCGGGCAGTTCGGCCTGCAGCGTCAGTCCGTTCCGGCATTCTCCGGTGCTGGCCGCAGCTACTTCCTGACCCGCATGATGCGCGACGTGGTATTCGGCGAAGCGTCGTTGGTAAGTTTTGACAAAAAGGTAGAAGCGCGCGCGAGGTGGCTTTATCGCGGCCTCTATGCCGCTGCTGCGGCCGTGCTTTTGGTGTTAACCGCCGGTTGGACGGCAAGCTATCTCGGGAACAGCGGCCTTATATCTGAGGCGCACAATGCGGCACAGCTCTACAACCAGCAATACAACGAAGTTGCCAAGCGCGGGCCAAACGATGCCGATCTGCTGGCGGTTCTTCCTGCGCTTGCCACGCTGCGCACGATGCGTGGCGGCTACGACCAGCGAGAGGCGGCGACGCCGATCAATCTGACGTTCGGTTTGTATCAGGGCGACAAGATAAGTTCTGCTGCTGTCGATGCCTATCATCGCGCGCTCGGTGGCATGCTGCTGCCTCGGCTATTGGCGCGGCTCGAAGGTCAAATGCTGGCCAATCGCAACAAGCCCGATTTCCTGTATGAAGCCCTCAAAGTCTATCTGATTTTGGGCCGGCAAGGCCCGCTGGATCGCAATCAGGTGATGGCGTGGCTGATCGGCGATTTCAACGCCAGTTTCTCCGATGACCAATCCGAAACGCGCGACGCCCTGTTGGCGCATGCTGATGCCATGTTGCAGCAGCAATTGCCGACGGTTGCCGTCAATGGCCCGCTGATTGCGCAGATACGCGAAATTCTGAACCGCGAGCCACTGGCTGAATACAGCTACAACCGCATTCTGCGCAGCCCGCGTGTGCAGGGTCTGGTGGAATGGAACGTGCAAGAGACGGCTGGACCCGGCGCGCAGCGTGTGTTTGCACTCCGCTCCGGCAAGCCGCTGACAAACCCAATGCCCGGTATTTTTACCTGGGCTGGCTATCACAATACGTTCCTGCCGCTGCTGCCGACGGTCACGCAGGACATTGCCGAGGATGGCTGGATCCTCGGTCGCCCCAACCGTGGGGTGACCGGCACAATTGCCGACGTGAACAAACTGCGCCGCGATGTGGTGGGACTATATCTCGATGAGTATGTCCGCCGCTGGGATACGATGCTGGGCGACATCGCCGTGCGCTCCTTTACAAATGTCAATGAAGCGGTGGAGCAACTTGGGCTGATCAGTGGTCCCAACTCGCCCTTGCGCAATCTTTTGATTGGCATCGACGGGCAGACCTTCCTCAGTCGCACCGGCTCGGCCGATGCCGCCACGCAGCAATTAGAGGACAAGGCCGTCAAGGTCGGCCAGAAGGCGGCGGGCTTCGGCAAGCTGATTGCGCAGAGTGGCCTGACGTTCAACCAGAACCAGGTTGCCGCCATTCTGGGTGAGGCGTTTGGCTCAACCCCCGGCACAACGCCAGTTGATCCCGCCACCCGTGTTGATCTGCATTTTCGGCAGATCCATAGTTTCGTGACGTCGACCAAGAACGAGAAGGCTCCGATGGAAACGGCCATCGAGAAGATGGGCACGATTTATCAGAGCATGATCCAGGTGGCCAATGCACCCAACCAGGGGCAGGCCTTGCTCGGTCTCGCAGGTGGCGCGTCGGGTGGCGGCGGGTCGGCTGCTGCGGCCAGCCAGTTGAAGGATCTGGCGAAGGATCTGCCTGCACCCGTAGCGTCCATGCTGCAATCCGTCTCGGCCAGCAGTGCCGCGGTCGCCACCGGTGGTGCGAGCAAGGAACTCGGCACTGCCTGGAAGTCTAAAGTGCTACCGCTTTGCACCGACGCCTTCTTCAATCGCTATCCGTTCGACGCTGCCAGCACCAACGATGCACCCGCCGATGATTTTGCGCACCTGCTCGGGCCGGGCGGGCTCATCGACACGTTCTTCAACGAGAACCTCAAATCTTTCGTTGATGTCAGCAGCAAGCCGTGGAAATGGCAGGCTGCCAACCAAAGCCAACTTTCACTCCAGCCCGGCACGCTCGTGCAGTTGGAACGAGCAGCGCAGATCAAGGAATCGCTGTTCTCTGACGGCCAGAACATCGCGGTGAAGTTCCAGCTTGTTCCGGTTGCGCTTGATGCCGGCGTTGGGCAGATCACGATCGACATTGCTGGCCAGACGTTGACCTATAATCACGGCCCGACCGAGTCATCTTCATTCCGCTGGCCCGCAAGCTCCGGCAAGACCCTGGTGCGCGTGACGATGACGCCGGCCGCCGGTGGCAATGCGCAGGTGGTAGAAAAAGACGGGCCGTGGTCGCTGCTGCGCCTGCTTGATGTCTCCCGCGTGATTCCAAGCGGCCAGCCAGATAAATTTCGGCTTGTGTTTAGCAGCCCATCCGGCAACGCCACCTTCGATCTGAATGCCAGCAGCGTGCGCAACCCGTTCACACTCAGCGCCTTCCGGGCGTTCCGCTGCCCGGCATCACTGTGAGTGCCTGCCCATTGTATTGGAGAGAGTGAATGTCAGGCAGCGGAGAAGATGATGGCAGCCAATACATAAAGGTCAGCTTCGATCCTGACCCTGGATTTGCGCTGACATTTGACGGGATGACAGCCACCGAGGAACTTGGCCGCCCTTTCCTTATCGAACTCAATCTGTCGAGCGGTAAGGCGCGCGGGAATATCGATAAAATGCTCGGCAGTTCGGTGACGGTGGAGATGACTGGCACCGAGCACTCAAAGACCTACTACAATGGCATCCTCACACGGGCCACCTATACCGGGGTGCATGGCGGCGTCTATCGCTACCACGTCGAATTGCGGCCCTGGATCTGGCTGCTGACCCGCACACAGGATTGCAAGATTTTCCAGAACAAGAATGCCTGGGACATCATCCAGGAGGTGTTCAAGGGTCATAATTTCTCGGCATTGCGCGATGCACGTAAAAACCAATCTGGCAGCACTGTGCTTGAATATTGTGTGCAATATCGTGAAAGCGCCTATAACTTTGTTATGCGTTTGATGGAACAATATGGCATTTATTATTTCTTTGAGCACAAGGATGGTGAGCACACGCTGGTGTTTTCTGATGACCCGAACTCACACGCAGCGTTGCCGGATGCCCTACCTTTCGACTTTGGCCAGACCGAGCAGCGTGCCGTTGAGGATCATGTCTGGGAATGGACATCGGCACTGAACCTCAGTTCAGGTGCGTACACGCACCGGCACTACAATTTCACCACGCCAACAGCGGACAGCACGGCGAAGTCGCTAGATCCTGGGAGCCACAAATACGGAGACATGGAGGTGTTTGATTATCCGGGCACCTATAATGATATCTCGGATGGGCAAACCTTGGCTGGCGTGCGCATGCAGGAGCACAAGGCCCGGATGCAGGTGTTCAATGGACGCAGCAATGCTCGTGGGCTTCGCAGCGGTATCAAGTTTTCCCTAAGTGAAACTGCAGATACTGCGATGTCTCAGGAATATCTGGTCACGCATGCAGTCGCTTCGGTGACAATGGCAGAGAGCAACGCCGACACGCGCGGCCAATTGGTCGATAGCCATCGCGTGAGCTTCGCCGCCATTCCCGGCAAAACGCCCTTCCGGCTAGAGCAGACGACAGCCAAACCCACGATCAACGGCTTGCAAACTGCACTTGTGGTGGGTGACTCAGGGGAGGAGATCACCACTGAGCAATATGGCCGCATCAAGGTGCAGTTCCCGTGGGATCGTGTTGGCTCCAAGGATCAGAACAGTTCCTGCTGGGTTCGGGTGGCGCAGAGCATGGCGGGAGCCGGATGGGGCTCGATGTTCATCCCGCGTATCGGTATGGAGGTGGTGGTCGGCTTTCTCGAAGGCAATCCGGATTATCCGCTGGTCACTGGCGTGGTTTACAATGCCCAGCAAACCGTGCCGTATCCGCTGCCCGCGGAGAAAACCAAAACCACGATGAAGTCCAACACAAGCAAGGGCGGCGGCGGCTTCAACGAGTTGCGCTTTGAGGACAAGAAGGACTCAGAAGAGATCTTCATGCAGGCGCAAAAGGACTATAATTGGAAGGTGCTGAACAACGAGACGGGCAGTGTCAAGAAAGACCAGACCATCACGGTCGAGGAAGGTAACCGCTCCGTCACCGTTTCGAAGGGCAATCACAGCACCATGGTGAGTCAGGGCGGCCACGCGCTGAGTGTCAGCGCAGGCGGCAGTAAAACCTCAACTGAGCAGGCATTTGAGGTGACCGCAAATACCTCGATCAAGCTGACCGCAACCGCATCGATTGAGCTTACCTGTGGTGGCGCGAGCATCAAGATATCGCCAAGCGGCATTACTATTTCTGCACCGCAAATATCCGGTAGCGCAGACGCTACTATGTCTCTCGACGGTGGCGGTAAAATGACGTTGAACGCAGGCATTATCTCGATCAACTAATGCGGCACAATAGAGGCGCTTCATGCCATGACTGAGCCGGACGTATTCGAAACGCTTGTCATGCGGTCTCGGCCGCTCTCTGGCAATTCAAGCGTTGAGGAACCAGAAGCCTGCGATGGGCTGGTGGAATTGCAGCGTGAGATGCCGGAGCTTGCATTTTCAGCCTTGCGCGTCATGGCTATTGAGTTGATCGCGCATCCAACGCTTGCCGCCAGATCGCTACGTGTGAGCGTGGAAGCGGTAATGGCAGAGATAGATGCACGCATGTGCCGCCAACTCAACCAAGTATTGCATCATCCAGAGTTTCAGGCGCTAGAAGCAAGCTGGCGCGGCCTGCATTTTCTGGCGCGCGTGGTGCAGACTGACCGCATGCTGAAGATCAGGCTGTTCGATATCTCCCAGCGTGAGCTCGGTCGCACCTTGCGCAAGTTCCGAGGGGCGGCTTGGGATCACAGTCCAATTTTTCACAAGCTCTACGAAGAGGAATACGGGCAGCTCGGCGGTGAGCCTTATGGCGTGCTGATCGGTGACTATCACTTCGACCATCATCCACAAAACATCCAGGTGTTGGCGGATGTCGCGGCGGTGGCGGCGGCGGCGCACGTGCCGTTCATTGCTGGGGCGGCACCCGCATTGATGCAGATGGACAGCTGGGCCGAACTTGCTAACCCCCGCGATCTCAGTCGTATCTTTCAAACCCCCGAATACGCAGCGTGGCGTGCTCTTCGGGAGATGGAGGACGCGCGCTATATTGGCCTTTGTATGCCGCGCATGCTGTCGCGGCTTCCCTATGGAGCCAACACCGACCCGATAGACGATTTTGCCTTCGAGGAGGATGTTGAGGGACCGGACGGGAGTTTGTACGCCTGGACCAATCCGGCCTTTGCCATGGGGGCCAACATTGCCCGCTCCTTCTCGCTATATGGCTGGTGCGCCCGTATTCACGGCATTGAAAGCGGCGGTATCGTGGATGATCTTCCGGTCCTTCATTTCGCTACCGCTGATGGTAATGTAGACACACGTTGCTGCACCGAGATCGCGTTGAACGAGCGGCGCGAGGCGGAATTGTCACGTCTGGGGCTCATCCCGCTGGTGCATCGCAAGAACACCGATGTGGCGGCCTTTATCAGTGCCAACTCGCTGCAAAAACCAGCCGAGTACGAAGACGCCGCTGCTACGGCCAATGCGGTGCTGTCCGCACGACTGCCGTATTTGTTTTCTTGCTGCCGGTTCGCGCATTATTTGAAATGCTTGGTGCGCGACAAAGTGGGCGGCTCGATGTCACGCTCGCAACTGCAATCCTGGTTGACGGAGTGGCTGCTCCGATACGTTGATGGCTCTCCGAGTACGTCGAGTGAGGAATGGAAGGCCACCCATCCGCTGGAGGATGCTGAGGTCGTTTTGGAAGAGCGGCCAGATCAGCCGGGCCAATACGACGCAAAATTCTTTCTGAAGCCACATTACCAGCTCGAAGGCCTGAGTATCGCTTTGCGACTGGTCTCACGCCTGCCACAGCAGAAAGCATAGGAAGGAGAAAAACGCATGTCTGGTCAACAAAGCAGCGAAATCCTGATGCAAATTATCGATAATAGCGGCAATCCACTTGCAGCTGACACACAAACAGAGCTTGATAAGGATGAGGATGATTTGGTTTTTGATTACTTTAACGGGACGTGTTTTACGGTTGATAATTTTTCATTCGGTTTGAAGCTTGACGATAGTGATTCAACAACGGACACCGCCAGCCCGGCTGGGAAATCTCACGGGAACGCCGTGGGGCAGAGCGCGCAAACTGGCTCACAAACCCCTTTTGGAAAGTGGAAAAGTGCAACGTCCGAGGAAATTCGCGCCATGAAGCCGTACAAGTGGGGGTTTGATACGTTCCAGGTCACCCGTCGCTTCGACCAGGCATCGCCGGTTCTGTTTCAAGCCTGCGCGCGCTCGACCACCTTTC
Organism: uncultured Rhodospirillales bacterium; assembly: GCA_903823665.1. Lineage (GTDB taxonomy): Bacteria > Pseudomonadota > Alphaproteobacteria > Acetobacterales > Acetobacteraceae > CAIQQQ01. Next base: position 13,148 of record CAIJTR010000001.1, on the reverse strand, counting down.
AGTCTATCTCGATGGTCAAGCGCAAGACTGTCGGTGGTGGTATGCTGCAATCATTTCTACGGTTTGATTTTGGTAACGTGCTGATTACTAATGTCAGTTGGGAGGATGCCGAGGTGATCAAGGAAACGTTGGAGTTTTTGTTTCGTACAGTCACTGTCCAGTACCGTAGGCAGGCTTTCGACGGCACTCTCAACCCTGCTGGTAGCGTAACCGCGACTTATACAACGGCCCTGCGTGGCAAGTGACACTCCAGATAATGGGAGGCCAGCATGGCCGATGAGGTTCGCGATGCGCTTATGATGCTAACAATCAAGGGCACTCCTGTTCCGGCTGAGGGGACAGCTGTGATCGGCAGCAACGACGCGCTTTCCAAGGGCTTTGTGCCTGGCACCAAAGATAACAAATGGCAGGGAAATTTTTTTGCCGTCACAGATTATGATTTTAATATTAAACTACAGCCGGACACAGACAACGACCCAGCTGTTATCGCTAAAAAGCAAGCAGAAACTTTGAAGCTGATGAAGCAGCAACTCAACGAGCAGCAGAAAGGTGGCAAGGGAGGTTCCGGCAGCAATAGTTTGGAATTTGCCCGCTTCATGGATATGCCGCCCGGCGGCACATTGCGTGCCTACCCGTCCAGTCTTGAGCCTGTCGAAATCACGAAACAACTTGATGTGACTTCGCTAAGGTTGGTCGATGCCTGCACGAAATCCACCACCTTCGATTCTGCCGTATTGATCAAGCGTCGTGGTGGTGGCAGCGCAACCCTTGGAACTTATCTAAGATTCGACTTCACCGACCTGCTTATTACCGCACTTCATTGGGAAGAAGATGATGTGGTCACCGAGAAGGTGACGTTTGTTTGTCGCAAGGTTGAAGTACAGTACCGGGTCGAACTGCCAAATGGTGATATGGGTGCCCCGCTGCCGAAGCAGACCTGGAGTGTGCTGAACCTGAAATCCTGAATTCTGGTGCGCCACACGATAAACAGGCGTTTCTCTCATGCCGGCGAAACGGCTGTTTCTGTTTTAGTCGTAATGGCAAACTGATCTTGCCCGGCATCGCTCGTGTGAGCGATGCCGGAACGATTTCAGGCAGTCTCAGGCAATGTCGAAACGATCGGCGTTCATCACCTTGTTCCATGCCTGCACGAAGTCCTGCACGAAGGCCTGCTCCGCACCGTGCGAGGCAAACACTTCGGCCAAAGCGCGCAGCTGTGAGTTCGAGCCGAAGACGAGGTCCACGCGGGTGGCCGTCCACTTCGGCGCACCTGTCGCACGATCCACACCCTCGAACGCACCCTCGGAACCAGCCACCGGCTTCCACACCGTGCTCATGTCGAGCAGGTTGATGAAGAAGTCGGTCGTCAGCGCGTCCTTGCGATGGGTAAGCACGCCGTGGGCGGTAGCCCCGGTGTTGGCACCCAGCACGCGCAGACCGCCGATCAGCACCGTCATCTCTGGTGCCGAAAGCGTCAGCAGCTGCGCACGGTCAACCAGCAGTTCCTCGGCAGAGAGCGCATAGGCCCCCTTGGAGTAGTTACGAAAACCGTCAGCCGCTGGCTCCAGCAGTTCGAACGACTCAATGTCGGTCTGCTCCTGCGTGGCATCGGTGCGACCGATGGTTACCGGCACCACGATGTCATGACCGGCGTTCTTCGCCGCCTTCTCCACGCCCGCAGCACCGGCAATCACGATCACATCTGCTAGCGAAACCTTCTTGCCCCCGGTCTGTGCCGCATTGAACGCAGCCTGCACCGCTTCCAGCTTGGACAGCACGCCAGCAAGCTTTGAAGGCTCGTTGACGTCCCAATCTTTTTGCGGGGCAAGGCGGATGCGCGCACCGTTGGCACCGCCGCGCTTGTCTGAACCGCGGAACGTCGAAGCTGACGCCCATGCAGTGGAAACAAGATCGGAAACCGAAAGCCCAGTTGCCAGAACGCGATCCTTCAGCGCCTTGATATCGGTGCCGTCGATCAGCACGTGTTCTACGGCGGGCACCGGGTCCTGCCAGATCAGCACCTCGGCCGGGACTTCCGAGCCGAGATAGCGGGCGCGCGGCCCCATATCGCGGTGCGTCAGCTTGAACCATGCACGGGCGAAAACGTCCGCGAAATGTGCCGGGTCGGCCAGGAAGCGCTTGGAGATCTCCAGATAGGCCGGGTCCGTCCGCAGCGCCATGTCGGCGGTCGTCATCATCGGCGCGTGGCGCTTGCTCGGGTCATGCGCGTCCGGCACCGTGCCTGCACCTGCATCACCTTTCGGCTTCCACTGCCAGGCACCGGCGGGGCTCTTGGTCAGTTCCCACTCATACCCGAGCAGAGTTTCGAAGTAGCTGTTGTCCCACTTCGTCGGCGTCGGCGTCCACGCACCTTCGATGCCGCTGGTGATGGTGTCGACACCCTTGCCGGTGCGCATACCGTTGATCCAGCCCAGGCCCATCGCCTCGATTGGTGCCGCTTCTGGCTCACGACCGACATGCTCCTCGGCACCCGCACCATGCGACTTGCCGAAGGTGTGACCGCCGGCCGCAAGTGCCACGGTTTCTTCGTCGTTCATCGCCATGCGGGCAAAGGTCTCACGTATGTCACGGGCCGAGGCCATCGGGTCTGGCGTGCCGTTTGGGCCCTGGGGGTTGACGTAGATGAGACCCATCTGCACGGCCCCGAGCGGGGCTTCCAACTCACGGTCGCCCTCGTAACGCTTGTCACCGAGCCAGTCGGTTTCCTTGCCCCAGTAGATGTCCTCCGGCGGCTCATACACATCCGGACGACCACCACCGAACCCGAAGGTTTTGAAGCCCATCGACTCGAGAGCCACGTTGCCGGTCAACACGAAAAGGTCAGCCCAAGAAATCGCGTTGCCATATTTTTGCTTGATCGGCCACAGCAGGCGGCGGGCCTTGTCGAGGTTAGCGTTGTCGGGCCAGCTGTTCAGCGGTGCGAAGCGCTGGGTGCCCGAACCAGCGCCACCACGGCCATCGGCCGTGCGATAGGTGCCGGCAGCATGCCAGGACATACGAATGAAGAACGGTCCATAATGGCCATAATCCGCCGGCCACCAATCCTGGCTGTCGGTCATCAGCGCGTGCAGGTCCCGCTTCAGCGCAGCGAGGTCGAGCTTTTTAAATGCTTCAGCGTAGCTAAACGAAGGGGCCATTGGCGTCGACAGCGACGAGTTCTGGTGCAAAATCTTGAGATTCAGCTGGTTCGGCCACCAATCGGCATTCGAGCGTGTGCTGAACGACACATGCGCAGGGGCGCCGTGCATCACCGGGCATTTTCCGGCGTTCTGGTTGCTGGTTCCGTCCATAATTATCTCCAATCTCATGTTGGTTGAGTGACCTGACCCGCTAGGGGCCAGCGAGTGTGCGGCGTAAAACCATCTGCTGCGCGTGACGTCACGATGAACAATCGACATTCCGCCCAGCTGACCCGGACTCCGGCGGTCCCAAGTCGTCTCGAGGTACATGATCTTAGCTTTATCCCAACGATAAAAGAAGTCCCTAACAGTCAACGATTGTGATAGGGGTTGTCTATGATAGAAGCGCACCCTCTGGCATGAACCTTCGTGATCTCCGCTACCTTCTCGCTGTGGCCGAGCACGAACATTTTGGTCGTGCTGCGCAGGCCTGTGGCATCAGCCAACCCACGTTATCGGTGCAAGTTCGCAAGCTGGAGGAACTGCTTGGCGTCACCCTGTTCGAGCGCAGCAGCAAGCGTGTGGCCCCGACAGAGGTATGCTCACAACTCCTCGGTCATGCCCAGTCTGCTGTGGCGGAGGCGGAGGCGATGTTCTCCGTCGCCCGCAATTTGCGAGACCCGCTGGCCGGGCGGTTCAGGCTTGGCATCATCCCTACTCTCGCCCCCTACCTCCTGCCGCTGATTTTCGCACCTCTGCACGAAGCCTTGCCACAACTGGAAATTGAACCGTGGGAGGACCAAACCGTGGCCCTGCTCGAACGACTGCGCAACCACGAACTCGACGCTGCTCTGCTTGCCACCGAGGCCGAGGGCACCGACCTGCTCAGCCATACCTTGTTCGACGAACCCTTCCTCGCAGCCCTCCCGCCGGAACACCGCTTGGCAAGTCGACCGACGGTGTCGGAGACCGATCTAGCGCGTGACATTCTTGTGCTCGCAGACGGGCATTGCCTGCGTGATCAAACACTTGCGGCGTGTGGACAGAGCGGCGCGCTGGGCGGAGCGCTCCGTGCGTCGAGCCTGTCCACTCTGCTGAACATGGTGGCTGCAGGATACGGTACCACCCTCATTCCCGGGCTCGCCGCCGGGGCCGCCGAAGACGCTGGGATCGTTTTGCGCCCACTTTCTACCAAAGTCGGGCGGATGGTCCGCATTGTCTGGCGATCACAATTCTCACGCAAGGCAGCGGTGGACGCCGTGCGCGACGTGATCGCAAACCGCTTGCGCGGGTTTGCTGCCGCCAACGCTTAAAATTGCGTGGTAAATTCTGTCAACCACGCAGGCGAAGCATCCACTAACGCCGCCTCAATGCTGTGATCCGCTCCGGTCAAAATCAGTACCGCCACTACCAGCGCCGCACCGCCCAGAACCAGCTTGCCGGTTTTGCCAGCCTCCATCATCCGCCCGCGCCAGCGCAACATCGCCTGACGTGACAACGCCCCCACCGCGAGCAGCGGCACGGCGGTGCCTAACCCGAACGCCGCCATCACCAGCGCCACGCTAAACAAATCACTACTCTGCGCCGCCAACACCGAGGCCGCCCCCAGCGTCGGGCCCACGCAAGGGCTCCACACCGCACCTAGCAGCAAACCCAGTACGAACTGACTGCCGAGGCCATCCGGCTGCAGTCGGCCAATCATCCGGCTGCCGAAATCACTCACACCTCCGGTCGCCACGGCAAAACGCTGCTGCAAACCGGCGCTCAGCAGCACCACTCCCATCACCGCTAGCATCACGGCCGACGCGGCCCGGAACACATCACCGTCGAGCCCGATCGAAAACCCGATGGTGGCCACGAACAGCCCGATGCTGACAAACGACACCACCAGCCCCGCTGCCAACACCGGCAGGCCAAGCCGGTATTTCGCCATCGCGGGCCCAATCACCAGAGGCAGCAACGGCAGCACGCAGGGCGACAGGGTGGACAGCACACCCGCCAGGAAGCCGAAGCCAACGCTGGCGGGCGCCAAGCTCATTGATTGGCCTTCGCAACCAGAGCGGTGATTGAGGCCGGATTGGTGTCACCGGTCGAACGGCCCTTTTCAGCCTCGCCGTGAAAAACGATCAGCGTGCTTTGCATCCGCGCACCCATCGCCCTCACCACGTCTTTCTGACTATCGAAATCAACGTGATAAACGAGCAGGTCTTTCGCTTCGGGCTCATCGAACAGCTTCGTCAGCGTCGGCTTTTGCGCCGCACAGGTCGGGCACCACGTTGCCGAAATGTAAACCAAGATCGGCTTGCCAGTGTGCTGCGCGTCGTTGAAGGCCGCCTGGGTGAAAGTCGTCTCTGTGGCGGCCTGCGCCGGGGCGGTAAGGGGAACAATCATCGCGAATGCAGCGGTCGGAGCAAACAGAAAACCAAGATTGCGCATCTGACAATTTCTCCGGTTGAGTTGAACACAGGGCACGGCAGTTGTCCGGCTGACCGCGACGGTAGGACACCCCCGGCCTCTATACGTTACAACCCTGACTTACTGCGAATTTCACGCGTTCATAAACTCGACAGTCCGCCTGCCAAGCAATGGATTCATATGACCTTTATTTCCTTCGCGCCGAATTTTGAGGATGTGCTGCTTTGGCGTGTGCTCCGTTCGGAGGCTCCTGGCTTTTACGTCGATGTTGGTGTCGCCGACCCCGACCAGGGCTCACTCACCCGCGCGTTCCATGAGCGCGGCTGGCGCGGGTTGCATGTCACACCGAACAAGGCATCGCTGACACGGATGAGTGGGCAGCGCCTCGGCGATGTCATCGTATTTGGCGTTGTGACAGCCAAGCCGCACTGTCAGCAGACCCCCAACCACACCCTCGCCGCGTTGCTTGATGAAAACGCACCGAGTGAAATCCACTTTCTGCATATTAATTTAGCAGGAGAGGAACACTCCGCTCTCGCGAGCTCGGATTTCAGCCGCCAAAGGCCTTGGATCATCATTGTACGCGCAGGACATCACGCATCTTGGGAGCCAATGCTGCGGCTAGGAGGCTACAACTTCGTCTGGTTCGACGGTCTCAGCCGATTCTATGTCGCCGACGAACATCTCGATCGGTTGGCCCCTCATTTCGCTACTCCACCAAATGTGTTCGATGATTTTTTGCGTGCTACTGACACGGAACTCGCGGTCCGCATCGTTCAGGCCGAAACACAACTGGCCATGCTGCGCGCCCAAGCTGCGGCATCTGAGCTGAAGCTACGCGAGGAAACCCGCGAACTCGGGGCGCAGCGCGGTCTCGACGCCCAACGCATGTCTCATATCCATGCCATCGAGGCGGCGCTTGCGGCCGAACGCATCCGCGCTGCCCAGGCTGAAGATTGGCTGCGCGCCGTGCGGTCCAGCTCGTCCTGGCGCGTCACCGCACCGGTGCGAAAATTGGTGCAACTCCTGCGGCGCAAGGACGCTGCTCAACCCGTCCTGGCACCGGAGGTTTCGACGAAACCAGCCGCGCTCGCGGCGACAGGTTCATCTCTAGCAACCCTCCGCAAGGCGGCACTTGCACCGCACACCTTGCGCGTTGTGCATCAGTACCATCCGAGTTCCGCACGTGCCGACGCCATCACCAACTCAATGCTGCTGATCCGCAGGCTGTTGCGAGAACAAGGCTTTGCCAGCGAGATCTACTGCGATCACATCGACCCGCCGCTGGCCCATGAACTGTGTCCAGCCAGCGAACTGCCGACGCACGGTGCTTACGTGCTCATCGTCCACGTCTCACTCGGCTACGAGCATTTCGATGCCATCGCAGGCCTGCGTGCGGCAAAAGTTTTGATGTATCACAACATCACCCCACCGAAGTTGCTGGCCAAGGCTCCCGTACTGCAGCACTTCGCCCGACTTGGCCATCAGCAGTTGCCACAATGGAAACCGCTTGCCGCGGCGGCATTGGCCGATAGCGAATACAATGCACTAGACCTGCGCCGGAACGGTTTTGAAATGGTGCGCAGCTGTCCACTGTTGTTCGATATCGACGCCATGCGCTCCCGCGCCGCCATGCCCGTCGAGCCGCGTGATCACCTCGCTTTCACCATCCTCTTCGTTGGACGGCTGGTTGAATCGAAGGCGCAGGATGATCTGCTGGCCGCATTCGCCATCTTCCACCGCCGCTTCGGCAAACCATGCCGCCTCGTGCTGGTTGGGCGCGCCGCCTCGTCGGAGGATGCCTTCGCGTGTGGTCTCCAGCGCCAGATCGCCAATTTGGACCTCGAAGAAGATGTCGAACTCACCGGGATGATTGACGATAGCCGACTGCGGCAGTGCTACCGCCATGCCGATCTGTACGTCTCTCTTAGTCATCACGAGGGCTTTGGCGTCCCTTTGATCGAGGCAGCCGCCCACGGCGTGCCGGTTCTAGCATGGCCCTGCGGAGCGGTACCGCACACGATGGGAGAGGCTATCGGCGTCCTTCGTGATCGCTCCCCCAAAGCGGTGGCGGAGCGTATGCTGGACATCGCCGCCGATCCGGACGTCCGCGAAGTCATCATTGCCAGGCAGATGCGCGCACTCGACCGATTTCGCCTCGCACATCACCTGCCGGTTCTGCTGGAGGCGCTGGCATTGGCCGGTGCCTCCGCCCCGCCGCCGAAAGCGCTGCGTGAAGTGCTCATAGCCAATATGAACTTCACGATTACCGGCCATTTGCAGGGCAGCTACAGCCTCGCCGCCATCAATCGCGATCTCGCGCGGAGCATAGAAGCAGTGCGCCCAGGTATTGTGCGGCTGGTTCCAGTTGCGGGCGAAAGGTTCGAACGCCCGGCGGATATTGCGGCCTTGGTTGCGCGTCCCAAACCTGGTACCGGGCCGGAGGTGGTGATCAGCCAGCACTACCCCGTTCTCGTGCCCGATCACTCCGGCGACCTAGTCATGGCGCTGTTCTTCTGGGAGGAGACTGTCATCCCGTTAGAGACGGTGCGCATGCTCAACGCCCACTTCGGCGCAGTGCTCGCACCGTCCGATTTCGTGGCCAAAACGCTGATCGATTCCGGGGTCAGCGTCCCAGTCCGCAAGCTCAATCCTTCTCCAAATATCGCAACCTATCGCAGCCTGGGTGTAGAACGGGCGATGCGTGAACGGCCCCCCGGCCCATTTCGCCTGTTGCACGTCTCATCCTGCTTTCCGCGCAAGGGAGTCGATGTTCTGCTCGCCGCCTACGCCCGCGCCTTTCGCCGGGGTGACCCAGTTGTATTGATCATCAAGGGCTTCCCCAACCCGCACAACGATGTGGCGGAGCAGATCGAGGCTCTGCGCGCGGACGATCCTGGCGTCGCCGATATCATCCTGATCAACGAAGACATAAGCCAAGAAGCCCTGCTCGATCTTTATCGCACCGCAGACGTCATGGTGCTCCCAACGCGCGGAGAGGGGTTCAACCTGCCTGCCGCCGAGGCTATGGCCGCGCATCTACCGTTGATCGTCACCGGCTTTGGTGGGCAATTGGATTTCTGCGATACCGGCACGGCCCGCCTGCTCAAGTGGCAGTTCGCGCCATCCGCCACACATCTGGCCAGCACCATGTCACTCTGGGCCGAGCCGTCCGTGGGTGACCTCGTCGCAGCCTTGCATGAGGCCGTGCATGAATATGGCGAGCCGAAGCATATCTCGCACACCCGAGTGCGGGCCGCTGGCCAGCGGATCGACGAGATGATGAACGATATGGCACTCATGCAAGGCCTCGTCCGCACGGCCGCCGATATCATAGCCACACCGCGACGGCCTCCTAGCCGCATCGCCTGGATCACAACCTGGAACATTCGCTGCGGTGTCGCCGAATACACCCGCCAACTGACTGACGCGTGGCCAGCCGACGGCCGGACCGCCCAAATGGTGATTCTTGCCGACAGCCGCACCGAGCCCGAGCCAGATGCGCTTCTACCCTGTCGGATCGGCTGGCGAATCGGCGCTATCGGCAACGCGCTACAACTGGCCGTGCTGATCGCGCAGGAAGACCCGCACGTGGTCGTCATCCAACATCAGCCCGCCAACATGGCGTGGTCTGATTTGGCGGCTTTGCTTTGTACCCGCCAACTGCACGGTCGGGTCATCACCGTCACCCTGCACAACACGTCGAATTTGGAGCAGATCAGCACTGCCCTCCGCCGTGAGGTGACAGAGGCGCTGCTGCGTGCAACCCGCGTGATCGTTCACACCCTCATCGATCTTGAGCGGCTTCGTTCATGGGGACTGTGTGCCAACGTCATGCTTATGCCACATGGAACCCCGGGCGTGCCGATTGCCCGAAGCGGCACTCGCCCACTATCTCCCCACACCGTACCGGTCATTGGGTGTCATGGCTTCTTCCTGCCCGGCAAGGGAATCAATCAATTGATCGCGACCCTGGCCATTCTGCGCCAGACTTGGCCCGCACTGCGGTTGAGACTGGTCAATGCGAATTACGGAACGCCCGAGTCCGAAGCCGAAATCGCCTTCTGCCGTACGGTTGCGCAGCAGGCTGGGGTCGCCGAAGCCATTGAATGGCACACCGAGTTTTTGCCGATTGCAGACTCCATTTCGCTTCTGCAGGGCTGTGATCTGATTGTGCTGCCATACCAAACATCCGGTGAGGCATCGAGTGCTGCGGTCCGTTCCGCCCTGGCTGCAGCTGTCCCGGTTGCCGTCACCCCTCTCGCGTTGTTCGATGACGCAGGCTCTGCTGTGGCGAGACTCTCGGGGCTAGACCCAGCGTCAATGGCCGAAGGCATCGCCGCTTTGCTTTATCAGACTGACGTCAGATCTGCATTGTCCGACCGTGGTAACGCTTGGATGGAGGCGAACGCTTGGCCCAAAATCGCCGAACGAATGTCCGGTATGCTGCAAGGCCTCCATCTATGCCAGTGACGAATGGCGTCTTGGCGTGAACGAAAGCCTTGCACGCCCTCAATCGAGCCAGCCAGCTTCTTGCAACGATACCATAAGCCTTTCGACCGGAACCTCATAATTGGATTCCAATTGATCCTGACTGTAAAATTCCACGGGTCGGCGAAGAACCAGTTAAACTCCTGCTTCAATAAGCAAGAAATATCCCAAAAGAAGTAATCCATCATGTCCGGTAAGATCATGAAGACGCGCGCCAAACTGTCGCAGAACAGTATGTTTGTTAGCCCAGCCCCCAACCCACCAATTACATGTGACGCCGATGCGAACAGGCGGACCTGGTCAGCGAAGGTTAGTTCGCCCGGATAAACCACCTCGAATCTATGTGCTACCAAAGCCCGCTCGACCTCGTCCGAGTTGGAGAAGTTCCGCTTCTTTCCCAACGCGCGGCGAACCAACAGCTTCCTCGTTGGAGTGGGTAGAACGCCCAACTGCGCGAAAATCAACTGCCGCCATTCCAGCAAGGTGGGAGACTTACGGAAATCGTGCTGCGAGATGTGAGTGACGAAATTAAGTTTCGGAATTGCGTAGAACGAGGCTTCGCGGACGAAGTAAATGTTAACTCGCAACTGCAAGGCCTTGATCGTGGCCGAGATGATCTCTCCAAAGCGGAGCGATTCTTCGGGCAGTATCACCACCGTCTGTTCCGATGCCATTTGTACCAAATGGACGAATTTCGGTGCAATCTCTGCTATGAAGTGACCGTAATTGCCTGCTCCTGCTCCTGCTCCTGCTCCTGCCTCTGCCTCTGCCTCTGCCTCTGCCTCGGCCCCTGCCTTTGTCAGACACACCACCCGCACAGCCTCTGCGGCCAGAGGTGTGGACACGTCATGCCCATCGCCCAGCACCTGGCGAAGCGAAGCGAGTATGGAATCGGCCAATGCCAGATCGACGGTCGTCTCAGTGACCCAATTGCGATGACTGTCGAGGACGTGTTTTCCGTCACATAAATAAGCGCCCTCTAACGATAACACCGCTTCCGCTGGGCAAATCGCCTCACTCTCATTCAGTCGGCCGATAAAATACGTTAATATGTCTGGATAATCAGAAAAGGCGTTGAAAACGCCCGGGGGCGTTCGTGCATAACCACGTTCAGGCCGCAAAATCGAAAATGACAAACTTATGTTCCTGATATTTTGCGACACAGGCCTGGTCTGTTCCCACGGCAGAACGGTTGAAGACGCGCCAAGGCGGTATACCTCTTATCAACCTGTTCAATGATGTCACAACACAGTAATATCATCTCCTGAGTTCTGCGCAATTGTATGCTTATCAGTCCGCCCCAGCATCTTATTAAAGGTTATTGATGCGCAATGAAATTTGTTGCGAAAAACTTTGCTAAGCAAGTTTCAGTGACAGAGGTTTCGCGCTGCAACAATGACTTGACGCACTGTGTTAAAACTCGTGGGGGTTTTGTAAAATTTCCCACAATACGTGTAATATTCTTTTGCGTATTAGGGTTGCGACAAATGTTGACAGTCGCAGTTACGGGTGGGGCGAGTTCACTGGTTGCGTCGCTAAATATGGTGCAATTAAGTTGGCATATTCTCAAGCAAGTTTGCTTGCCAGAATTGTCAATTCTGCCTTTTCGAGCACGCAGGCGACTGTTTATGGTCAGGCGGAAAGTTCAGTTGGACCAAATTACTTCATCATCCATAATGAAACATATGGCTCAGTCTCGTCGGTGAACGCGGTGGGCTTCAGTTATGTGACTATTGAAAACAACAGCGCTCCCGTAACGGTTGCGGGTGGTGGCGCTTCTGGCACCGTTCAGAATGTGCTGGCTGGCAGTGGCGGTCTCAACTTTACGGCATCAACAGGCTCGGCATTTCTGATCGCAAGCGGTAGTAAAAGCTTTGTCTCGCTGCAAGGCAGCGGCCACAATGCGGCCACAATGCGGCCACAATGCGGCCACAATGCGGCCATTTTCGGTTCTGGGAACAACACGGTATCGGTCGGCGGCGGATACAATTATGTCGAGTTCGCCGGTGGTTCGAGTACTGTAACAACTGTGGTGGGCAGGCGAATGTTCTGAGTGAAGGCAACGATAAGGTTGTCTTGGGCTCTGGTGATGTGACCGTGAATACGGCGATTTCGGGTTCCGCCACTGTGGTGGGGGGCGGCGGTCCCATGTATTTTAGCTCGCAGCAATCAACAGCGGCAAGCACCGTGGTCGGCGGCACTGGAACAGTGACTGCTTATCTCGGTAGTGGTGGCGGATCGGTCACGGGGGGAAGCGCGGGTAGTAATGTGCTAATTGGTGGAGCCGGCGTGGCAACACTGGTTGGTGGTGGTGCAAGCGACTATGTCCATGGCAATTCCGGGGCCGACCACCTTGGTGGTTATGGCGCCGGCACGGTAATCCAGTCTGGTTCCGGCCTTGGTATAACAACCGCCGTTGCTAACGCGAGCAACGAGACCATCATCGGTAGCGTTGGCTCTCTTTCTGCGGTCGCCAAGGGGCTCGATACGGTTCTCGGCGCAGGCGGAACTTCTATAGTTTTGGCTCAGGGCGCTGGTTCGGCCTACGTTGCCGGTGGCAGCGGCAATCTTCAGTTGAATTCGACTGGCTCGACGGCTGCGAGCACCGTTATTTGTGGTTCGGGTGCTGTGACTGATTACCTCGTTGGCGGTGATGGTCGGGCGCAGGGTCGTCGATAAGGCTGGCTTGGCGGCGGGTGGATTTGCGGCGCTGGCGTGAGGTGCTTGACGACCAATGCTGCGTCCTGCTGATCACGCACAAACTTGGTGGCGGTGTGAAACGCTTTGGCGAGGAGCGTTGCATCGAACTTGGTCGCGCTGGAGTGCGTGCTTTAATACTTGCGCCGCCCGACCGGAATGTCTCTCCACCCGCCACCTTCACTTGCGAATTGCAAGACGCCAAGCATGAACTTCCCCCGCTGGGCTTTAACCTGCCAGACGATGTGGACCTTCTATACGATTGCCTGAATCCGCTCGCACTACAGTCGGTCGAAATCCACCATTTGCTCGGCCACCACGCGAGCGTTAGAGCACGTTTTCAACCAGATGGAATCATCTGGTCGAAAGTTCGTGCTCTAGAAACATATGACTTGTCTTATAACC